>NZ_JAOCAT010000035.1:0-69169 GCF_029839485.1 Achromobacter sp. GD03932 | reverse complement strand
AGAAGAACCGCTTTGCCGCGATCGAATGGGCGCAGCATGCCTGCCGCCTGCAGCCGGACGACGAGGACATCGAAGACATCCAGGCTCAGGTGATGAACTCGCACAGCCTGGTCAAGACCATAGGCACGGTGTTCGGCGCCTATCTGGGCCGCGGCGGCGTGTCGGCCGAAGACCTGCCGCCCAAGCCGGCCGCGCAGTAAGCATGGCGCGCGGCAGCCTGTCGGGATTGAAGCTGTCTGCCCGGCTATGGCTGGGCGATGCCGCCTTGGCGGGCGCCGGCGTGGCGCTATGCACGGCGCCCGCATGGCTGTACGCAGCCTTGCCGGGAGTCCTGGGCATGGCTGCGGCGGCGTTGACGCTGCCCCTGCCGTTCGCGGGCTGGGCGATGCTGCGGCTGCCTTTTGCCGCGCGCCCGCCAGGCGCGGAGGACGGCATACGCCTGCAACCCGAAGACGCTCCCGCGCTGTTCCGCGAGATCGAGCAAGTGCGCGCCCGCCTGGGTGCGCCGGCGCTGGATGCCGTCTACCTGAACGGCGAGTTCAACGCCAGCATCCGGCAGCACCGGCGCCTGCTGGGCCGCACGCGCAACGTGCTGTGGCTGGGACAGCCGCTGCTGGAGATGCTCTCGGCCGAGTCCTGCCGCGCCATCCTGGCGCATGAATGCGCGCATATCGCGGGCAGCCACGGGCGCTACGCCAGCCGGGTGTACTTTGCGCGCCTGCAATGGCAAGAAGCCGCAAGGCAGCTGGAACGGCGCAAGGGGCTGTCGACGGGACCGCTGCGCCTCTTCATGAATTGGCACGTGCCGCGCTTTCTGGCGGCGAGCCTGGATTTTGCGCGGGAGTGCGAGTACGAGGCCGATGCGCAGTCTGCGCTAGCCTGTGGCGCCGATGCCGCAGCGAGCGCGCTGCTGGCCGTGTCCTTGCAGGGCCGGGCCTTGCGCGAGTATTGGCCGGACGTCTACGCACAAGCCTCTGACGCACAGCCGCCCTCGCCACATGCGCGGCTGGCCGGCGCGGCCGAGCTGCCCTGCCCTCGCGACGAGGCCGAAGCGCAGGCCTGGCTGCATCAGGCGTTGTGCATCCCAACCGCCGATGACGACACGCATCCTTCCCTGTCGGACCGTCTGGCCGCGCTGCATGCAACCAGCGCCAGTCCCCTGCCCTGGCGCCGCGCCGCGCCCAATGCCGCTGAAGCATGGCTGGCCGACCAGCGCCTGCCCCTGGCCCGTGCGCTGGATGAATCGCAGCGCGACGCCATTGAGCAGGCCGCCCGCGAGGCGCAAAACGAACGCGACGAAGCCATTGCCGGCCATCACGAGCTGCTGCGCAAGCAGCGCCTGCGCACGCTGTCGGCCGACGAACGGGCGCGCATGGCCTGGTACGCCGACACGCTGACCGGCGACGCGGACGGCGCCGCCGCCATGCTCGAACAGAATTTGCAGGATCATCCCGGCCACCTGCCCACGCTGTGCCAACTGGCCGGGCTACAGCTACGACGGGCTGCCCACAAGACCAACGCCGAGACTTCGCGCCTGGAGGCAGGCGCCGAGGCGCTATGGCAGCAAGCCATCGAGCAACCCGGCCTCCATCGCCAGCCCTGCCTGCGCCAGTTGACGGCAGCGGCGCTACGGCGCGGTGATGCCAGCCAAGCGCAAGCTTGGCGGGTGGAGGCGGACAGGCTGCAGCGGCAGCTCCAGACCGAGGACGGCCACGCGCGCTACCAACCGCATGGTCTCAGTGAATCCGAACTGCGCAAATTCGCCGACACGCTGGATCCGCTGCTGCGCGCCGCCACCGGCGTCTGGCTGCTGCGCGACGCCGGCAAAGGCCATCTCGCGCTGCTGGTGCTGGCGCAGGATTCGGCATGGGCGCGCGCCATCGGCAAACTGACGGGCGAACAAAGCTATTTGCGGCGCGATTGCGAGATGCTGCTGACGCGGCTGCTACCGCGCCTGCGCCTCCCTGTCGAACCTGTGCTTATGGAGGCCGGCGACCCCTTGCTGAGCCAGTGCACACCGGCCGGCCTGCTGCGCCGGACCGGGGCCTGAGCGGCTCGAACACCGAACGCCGCGCCACGCACTATCGCTGCAATCCGCAACAGTATTGCTATCGGTTGTGGGAACCCGACAGTGCTCTGCGCATAAACAGCTTATTGAGCGCGCGTCGCGCGAGACCATTGATTTGCATCAATCGCGCCTGGATTTTCCAGCACTAATCTGAACCTGACCTCCTTTGCAAAATCCTCGTTCGTGCATTTCCAGACCATGTGCTGAATCCGGAGGTCCAAGCAGCTCTGCCATGGAACAGAACTACTGAGGCTAGGCATTTTTTTTGTCGGTTCGATCTGCCATGCGCGTTGCCTGTACGTCCCCTCTCCCCCTCGGCCTCGTCTGCCGTCGCACCGCCTTGCGCGCGCGCCCGGGTTCAGCCTCCGTCCATTTCCCGCCCCTGATCGGAATCGCTTCGGTTCCCTGATCGCCCGGCACTTTCACCGCACCTCCATGGCTGCCGTCTGAGTAGACGGGAAGCCACACATTCCTGCGCGTCGTTATATGACCCTATTTATTGTTGTAACAACAACGATAAACAGGCTTATTCTTGTTGCCTGCCCTCGTCGGTTGTTCACCCACCGGCAAATTCAATTGGCAGGCATTACGCGCAGACGATCACTTCACTGAATTTCTTTTGATTAAGTGAGTAGAGAAGATGCAGCCCTTGTCACCAATTGACGTCCGCTTGTCATTCAGGCTTTCCAGCGCATTCCTGATCGCGTTGGGCGCTTTCCCCGCCTACTCCCAGACCATCGACGGCGGATCGATAGTCACCGTTCCCGGGTCGCAGAGTTCGCCCTGGAACCTGGGAGCCAGTTCCCTCACGGTAGGCAACACCAGTACCGGCACGCTGCAGATTGGCGCGACCGGCGTGGTGTCCAACGGATCCGGCTTCATCGGCCGGCAGGTCGGCAGCACCGGCCATGTGACGGTGAGCGGCACGGGAGCGCAATGGACGAACAGCGCGGGCCTGTCCGTAGGGTTCTCGGGCACGGGCACGCTGGGTGTTTCGAACGGCGGTGTCGTCAGAAGCACGACCAACACTTATGTGGGCGTGGCGGCGGGCGGCACCGGCACCGTTACGGTAAGCGGCCTGGGATCGCAGCTGAACACTACCGGCTTCATGCGCGTGGGCCAGACCGGCAACGGCACGCTGCAGATCAGCGACAGCGCGGTCGTGAGCAATGCGGCCGCCGTTGTCGGCTACGACCCGGGCAGCGTGGGCGTGGTGACGGTCAGCGGCGCTGGCACGCAGTGGAACAGCAGCGCTCAACTCAGCGTGGGCGCTTCGGGCAACGGCGCCGTGACCATTTCGAACGATGCCGTGGTCAGTGCGACCAGCGCCGTGGTTGGCGGAGCGGCCAGTTCACAAGGCGTCATCAATATCGGCGCTGCCGCGCTGGCCGCTGCGGCGGCCCCAGGCACGCTGTCGTTGACGGGCCCCAGTCCCAGCCTGACCCTGGGCGCAACAGGCGGACTGGTGTTCAACCACACCAACACCGCCGGCTATGTGTTTACTCCCGGCATCACCGGCGCGGGCAAGCTCAGCACCTACAACGGCACCACAATACTGACCGCCAACAACAATTACACGGGCGGTACCACGATCGCCGGCGGCACGCTGCAATTGGGCAATGGCGGCACCAGCGGCGCCATCGTGGGCAACGTCGCAAACAACGGCATCCTGAACTTCAACCGCACTGACAGCGTGACGTTCGCAGGCCTGATCTCGGGCAGCGGCGTGGTCAACCAGAATGGCACGGGCGCCACGATACTGACGGCCAACAACACCTATACCGGCGGCACCGCCATCGCGGCTGGAACCTTGCAGTTGGGCAATGGCGGCACCACGGGCGCGATCGTCGGCAACGTAGCGAACAATGGGGCGCTGGTGTTCGATCGCTCCAACACCCTGACGTTCGCAGGCCAGATTTCCGGCAGCGGTTCGGTCAGCCAGATCGGCGCCGGCACCACGGTGCTGACGGCGGACAGCACCTATACCGGCGGCACCACGATCTCGGCCGGCACGCTGCAGCTAGGCAGTGGCGGCACTTCCGGCGCGATCCTGGGCAATGTGGTCGACAACGGCGCGCTGACCTTCAACCGTTCCGACGTCCAGACCTTCGCCGGCCAGATCTCGGGCGTCGGCGTGATCAACCAGATCGGCACAGGCACCACCATCCTGACGGCAGACAATACCTACACCGGCGGCACCACGATCTCGGCGGGTACATTGCAACTGGGCAATGGCGGCACCACGGGTGCCATCCTGGGCGACGTGGCGAACAATGGCGCGCTGACCTTCGACCGTTCCGACGTCCAGACCTTCGCCGGCCAGATCTCGGGCGGCGGCGTGGTCAACCAGATCGGCACAGGCACCACCATCCTGACGGCAGACAGTACCTACACCGGCGGCACCACGATCTCGGCGGGTACATTGCAGTTGGGCAATGGCGGCACCACGGGTGCCATCCCGGGCGACGTGACCAACAACGGCGCGCTGACATTCAACCGATCCGATGTCCAGACATTCCCGGGCCTGATTTCCGGCAGCGGCACGGTCAACCAGATCGGCTCTGGCACCACGACACTGACGGCGGACAACACCTACACCGGCGGCACCACGATTGCGGCAGGCACGCTCCAATTGGGCAATGGCGGCACGTCCGGCGCCATCCTGGGCGACGTGGCCAACAGCGGCGCGCTGACATTCAACCGATCCGACGCGGTCACGTTCGCCGGCCTGATCTCCGGCAGCGGCACCGTCAATCAGAACGGCACCGGCGCGACGATCCTGACTGCGCAGAACACCTATGGCGGTCCGACCAACGTCAATAACGGCGTGCTGCGCGCGGGCGCGGCCTCCACGCTGAGTCCCAACTCAGCCGTGAACGTGGCGGCAGCGGGTACGCTCGATCTGAGCGGCTACAACCAGACTGTGGCCGGCGTGACCAATGCCGGCCTCATCAACATGGGCACCGGCACCGCGCCCGGCACCACGCTGACGACGCCGAACTACGCAGGCCAGGGCGGCAGGATCGCGATGAACACCTTGCTCGGCGACGATAGTTCGCCGTCAGACCGCCTGGTGATCAATGGCGGCACGGCCTCCGGCTCGTCTTCACTGATCGTCACCAACGCCGGCGGCGCGGGCGCCGTGACTACCGGCAACGGCATTCTGCTGGTCGATGCCGTCAATGGCGGCACCACGGCCACCAGCGCGTTCACGCTAGGTAATGCCGGCGGCTACGTCGCCGCGGGTCCGTATGCCTATACGTTGCAACGCTCCAGCGTGGACGGCAGCGGGCTGCAGAACTGGTACCTGCGATCGACGGTGGATTGCGCCGCCGCGCCCAGCAATCCCGCGTGCAAGAACCCCGAGCCCCCGGTTCCACCGAACCCGCCCGAGCCGCCGGTGCCGCCCAACCCGCCCACGCCCGTGCCGCCCGCACCGCCCAACTACCGGCCCGAAGTCTCCACGGCCGTGGCGACGCCGGAGCTGGCCTTGCGCTACGGTTCGACCTTCCTCGACTCGCTGCATGAACGCATCGGCGAGGCGCGCTACGCCCTGCCCTCCACACCGACCGGCAGCAATTCCCTGGCATGGGGCCGCGTCATCGGCGTGACAGGCGAGCGCAACGGCAGCAACTCGGGCATCCTGGGATCCCGAGGCCCGGACTACGACTACAAGATCTATGGCCTGCAATCCGGCGTGGACCTTTATCGCCGCGCCAACGCCAACGGCAGCATGGACCATGCCGGCGCTTATGTCGCCTTCGGCCGCGCCACAGCCGACGTCGACCACCTGGATGGCCGCTCGGCCGGCCAGGCGGCCATGAACGGCGTGACGCTGGGCGGCTACTGGACGCATATCGGTAAGGAAGGCTGGTATGTCGACGCGGTGATCCAAGGCACGCGCTACGACGTGGACAACGGCCGCTCGCCCGCGGGCTACAACCTGGACACGCGCGGCTTTGGCTTCGCGACCTCGCTGGAAGGCGGCTATCCGTTCCGCCTGAACGACGAATGGGTGATCGAGCCGCAGGCGCAACTGGTGTTCCAGAATGTCAACCTCAACGATGCCAACGACGGCGCCGCCAAGAGCCGCTTCAACGACGTAGACAGCCTTAGGGGCCGCCTGGGAGTGCGCCTGGCGCGCACAGTGGAACTGGATCCCGGGCCGGACGGCAAGCGGGTCGCAACGACCTGGGTGCGTGCCAGCCTCGTCAACGAGTTCCTGACCAACCCGACCACCGAGTTCTCTTCACAGAACGGTTACGTGCCGTTCCGGGCCGACATGAAGGGCGCATCGGTGCAACTGAACCTGGGCGCGGACGTGGGCGTCAAACGCAATGTCTCCATGTACGGCAGCGTGGGCTCGGAGATCAGCCTGAGAGGCGATGGCCAGAACTTCAACGGCAAGCTCGGCGTGAAGATCGCGTTCTGAAGCGCAAGCCCGCGGATCGCGGCCTATCCTGCCCGATCCGCGAACCGCGATGCCCGATCAGCGGAACCGCAGGTGCCGCCGCTGCAGTTCGGCGACGGTCCTGCAGCCCATCAGCTTCATGGCCCGCTCGATCTCGACCCGCATCAGTTCCAGCGCGCGCTCCACGCCCGGCCGGCCCGCGGCCGCCAGCGGGAATAAATAGTAGCGGCCCAGGCCCACTGCCTTGGCGCCCAGCGCCAGGGCCTTGAGCACGTGGGTGCCGCGCTGCACGCCGCCGTCCATCATCACGTCGATGCGGTCACCGACCGCGTCGACGATTTCCGCGAGCTGGTCGAAGGCGCTGCGCGATCCGTCCAATTGGCGGCCGCCGTGGTTGGACAGCACGATGCCGGTGCAGCCGATGTCGGCCGCGCGCCTGGCGTCTTCCACCGACATCACGCCCTTCAGGCAGAATTGCCCGCCCCATTCCTGCACCATCGCGGCGACATCGTCCCAGGTCATGGCCGGGTCCAGCATGTCGGTGAAGTAACGGCTGATGGACATCGCTCCGCCGCCCATGTTGACGTGGGTGTCCAGCTGCGGCAGCCGGAAGCGTTCGTGGGTAAGGTAGTTGAGCGCCCAGGCGGGCTTGATGGCGAACTGCGCGATGCCGGCCAGGTTGAGCCTGAACGGAATGGCGAAGCCGGTGCGCTTGTCGCGCTCGCGGTTGCCGCCTGTGATGCTGTCCACGGTCAGCATCATGACCTGCACGCCGGCCTCTTTGGCGCGGGCCATCATCTCGCGGTTCAGGCCGCGATCCTTGTGGAAGTAGAACTGGTAGACCTGGGGGCCGCCGCTGATCTTGCGGGCTTCTTCCAGGCTGACGGTGCCCAGCGAGGACACGCCGAACATGGTGCCGAACTTGCCCGCGGCGGCGGCCACGGCGCGTTCGCCGTCATGATGGAACAGGCGCTGCAAGGCGGTGGGCGAGCAATAGACCGGCAGCGCCAGCTTCTGGCCCATGACCGTCACCGACATGTCCACCTCCGCCACGCCGCGCAGCACGTCGGGCAGCAGGTCGCAGGATTCGAAGGCCGCGGTGTTGCGACGATAGGTGGTTTCATCGTCGGCGGCGCCGTCGATGTAATTGAAGATGGGGCCTGGCAGCCGCTGGCGGGCCATGCGGCGAAAGTCGTGGAAGTTCTGGCACTGGTTCAGACGCATGGGTGGACCTTTATCGACACTACACGTACAGACAGCCTGAGCCCCCGGATGGAGCGGGACGAATTGTAGACCGACGGCCGCATTTCCCGGCGCGTCGAAGCGGGCGCCACCAAAGATCGTGTTAAATGCGGGCTCTTGCTTCTTGAACGGACTTGGCCCGCAATGCCCCATCCCCTGCTAAAACCGGCCGCCTGGATCGCCGCCGCCGTGCTGTCGCTGCCCGCGGCAACCGCCTTGGCGCAACAGAACCTGGAGCGGGCCACCTCCCTGGCCCAGATCCACGCCATCATGGAGTATTGCAAGGTGCTCACCCCTGAACTGCTGGAGATCCTGAAGAAGCGGCAGCAGTCGGCAACGCGCGAGTCCGGCGTGTCGTCGCTGGCATTCGATGCGGAGTATCTGCGCGCCTACACCAAGGCGCGCAAGGACATGGCGGATTTCGGAGAGGAAGAAAAGGAACTGACCTGCCAGCCCATGCGGGCCATGGCCGGCCAGGACTGAGCGGGCATCGCCACGCGCCCGAATGGCTGTGCGGCGCCTTGAAACATGGCGCCGCCAGGCGTAGTCTCACATCGCTGATTCTTCTCCCACTGCCAAAGCCAGGAGCGATTCATGGCGCAGAAAGAACGACACAAGGGCCGCTTGATCGATCACATCGGGCTGGTCGTGCGCGACCTGCCCGCCAGCAAGGCGTTCTACACGGCGGTCTTCGATGCGTTGAAGATTCCCATCGGCGGCTCCGACGGCGCAGACTTCTGGACGGACGAGCTGTTCATTTCATCGCGCGGCAGCGCCGAGGTGCAGGGCGAACTCACCGGCCGGATCCACCTGGCCTTCCAGGCGGAAGACCAGGCCATGGTGGATGCCTTCTACAAGGCGGCGATGGCACACGGCGGCCGGGATAACGGCCAACCGGGCGAGCGCGCCGCCTACCATCCCGGCTACTACGCCGCGTTTGTGCTGGACCCGGACGGCAACAACATCGAAGCCGTCACCCGCGCGGGCGCACAGCGCAGCGCGGCCTCGGTGCGGATCACCTACTGAACGCGCCGCCAGCGCCCGGGACTGGATGTCAAGCCGCGCCCCGCGGCGCCTGGATCATCTTCCAGCCATTGCCCGCCGGATCGCGAAAGCCCGCGTCCACGCTGCCATAGCGTTCGATGGGCTCCTGCGTGAATTCGACGCCCAGGGCCTGCAGCCGGACATAGTCAGCGTGGCAGTCGGCCACATGCAGGACCAGGGGCGGCATGGCTCCCTTCGCCACCATGGCGCGCAAGGTCTGCGCCGTGGCCTCGTCGTGGATGGGCGGGCCGGGCGCGAACAGGCCGAGCTGGAACGAGGGCTGGTCCGGATGCTGGACCGTCAGCCAGCGGTACGGTCCGTTGCGCACGTCCGTGTGGACACGGAATCCGAGCTTGTCCACGTAGAACGCCAGCGCCGCGTCCTGATCATCCACGTATATGCCCGCCACATTGATGCCTGAGTTCATGAGACCTCCTTGGTTGATGGCGGCAATTTACCGTCGGCCTCGCGGCGGCGCTTCTCCAAAACAGCGATGTTGAGATCGGGGCGCTGCGCGGCCTTCGCAACGCAACCGGGCATGCGGTCCAACGGCGGCGTTCCCTCCCGCGCCTGCGCCCGCATGGCGCTGGGGCTGAGACCGGTAATGTCGCGGAAGATGCGGCTATAGGTGCCCAGGCTTTCCCAGCCGGTGGCGTAGGCGATTTCCGTGACGCTCCGCTCCGTGTCCCGCAGCATGGCCACGCTTTGCTCGATACGCCGCGTCAGCAGATAGCGGTGCGGCGGCAGGCCGAAGGCGCGCTTGAAGGAATGCGCAAAATGGGCCTTGGAGATGCCGCTGACCTCGGCCAGGCGCTCCACCGGCCAGGCCTCGTGCGAGGCCGCGTCCATGCGGTCCTTGACGCGCAGCAGGCGGCGCAGCAAGCCCGGATCCTGCTGCTGGCCCGCGCCTGGCGCGGTTTGCGCCAGCAGCGTTCCCAGCTTCAGCAGGGCGTCTTCCTGCACCGTGCTATAGCCCACCACCACGCCCGGCGCCAGATCCACCTTGCGGCAGAAGTCCGCCACCGGCTGCATGCCCACGCCCGCGGCCCGCGCCGCCGCCACGGTCTGCGCCACATCCCAGCCCGGAGGCAGCCACCACAGCAGGTGAAAGCCCGCGTGCTCGCCACCGACGCGTAACGCATCGTTGCCGACGGCCTGGCGCAAGGCGCGCAGCACGGCGTCGCGCCGTCGCGCGTACACGCCGCGCGCCTTGCGCACGTGGCGCGCGAAACTGCCGTCCTGCAGGAACGCCGCCAGCGTCATTTGCTCGATGATGCTGGGCGAGCGCCCCGCGCGGCGGCGCGCCTGCACGAAAGCGGCCGCCAATTCCTTGGGAACCACCGCATAGCCGATGCGCAGCGCGTTGAACAGGGTCTTGTTGAAACTGCCGCAATGGATGACGCGATCGGCCGTGTCCAGGCTTTTCAGGGCCGCCAGCGGCGCGCCGTCGTAGCTGAATTCGCTGTCGTAGTCGTCCTCGACGATCCAGCAGCCGGCCTGCGCGGCCCAGTCCAGCAGCTCCAGACGGCGGGACACGGGCATGGTGGCGCCAGTGGGCGCCTGGTGCGCGGGCGTGACGTGCACCAGCTTCACGCCGCGCTGGCGCCGCGCCTGCGCCACCGGAAAACCTTCGGCGTCGATGGCCAAGGGAACGATGTGCCGCGTGTACTGGCCGAAGATGGGTTCGGCGTTCAGGTAGCCCGGATCCTCGATCAGCACCTTGTCCTGCGGCTGCAGCAGGAGATGGCCGCAGAGGTCCAGGCCGTCGCGGATGCCGCCCAGGACGATGACCTGGTCCGGATCGCAGCTGATGCCGCGGGCCGCGCCCAGGTAGCGGGCGATCTGCTCGCGCAAGGGGCGCCAGCCTTGTGGTTCATCGTTGGCAAGCTGGGCCGGCGTGACACGCCGCGCGCTGGTCATCAGCCCCTTGCGCCAGCGTTCCATGGGAAAGAGCGCGGCGTCGGCGCTGCGGGAATAGAACTGGGAGTTGGGCTGCGTCGGCGCGAAGATCGTGGCCATGTGCGGGCCGGACCCGGGTGCGCCGACCGTTGGCCCGCCTGCTTGCGTTGCCGGCCGCGGCCCCGGGGTCTGGGACGTTGCGGCGCCCTGGCCCGGCAACCCCGCCCGGAAAAAGTTGTCCGGAATCACCGCCGCCACATGAGTGCCCGAACCGACCGTGCCCGCGGTATAGCCTTCGCTGCGCAATTGATCGTAGGCAGCCTCGACCGTGGAGCGCGCAATGTGCCAGCGCCCGGCCAGGCTGCGCGTGGACGGCAGGCGCGCACCGGACGGCAGCGCGCCCTTCAGTATGCGTTCTCGGATCTCGCGGTAGACCCAGGCCTGCTTGGATTCCCCGGGCCGCGCGGCGTCCATCGGCAGATCCAGGCTGGCTTCCTGGCGTTTCGCGCCTGGCTGCGCTACGGAAAGTGGCTTGTTCATATTGGCAGAAATGGCTCTATTCCATGTAGCCATTCTATCGGTAGATTGACTGCCTGAGCCCCTAGCGGGGCAAATTTCCTGGAACCCGCCATGACCGTCACTGCGCCCTGCCACACCATCACCCTGGAGACCGGCCCCTTCGTCGCGGACGGCACGACCTCGATCCTGGAGGCAGCGCTGGCCCAGGGGATACCCGTGCCCTTCTCCTGTCAGCGCGGGGCCTGCGGCTCGTGCCGCGCCGTGGTCGTGGCGGGCAGCTATGAGCGTATCGCCCCGCCCGCGGACGGCAGCTACCAGACCGCCAGCGACGAGTTGCTGATGTGCCAGTGCCGCGCCGCCAGCGACCTGACGCTGCGCTTCCCGCATTGGCGCGCCCCCGAAGAACCCAGGCCGCCGCGCAGCGCCCGCGTGGCGTCGCGCCTGCCGCTGGCGCCGGACGTCACCCAGCTCATCGTCGAGTTGCAGGACGGGGACGACTACGGCTACCTGCCCGGCCAGCATGCCCGGCTGATCCTGGACGGCGGCGCCCGCCGCAACTTTTCGATAGCGAATGCGCCCGGCGCGGCGGGGCCTGCCCGGCTGGAGTTCCACATCCGCCGCATGCCCGGCGGCGCCTTCACCGATGGCATTCTTCCCGGTCTCCAGCCCGGCGACATGCTGACCCTGGACGGCGCGCAAGGCGGCTGCACCTGGCCCGCAGAGATGCCTGCCGGCATCGATCACCTGGTGCTGCTGGCCACCGGCACGGGCTATGCGGGCGTGGCTCCCATCCTTATGGCAGCGTTGCAAAGCCGCGCGCTGAAGACGGTGACTTTGTACTGGGGCGGACGCACGCCGGACGATTGCTACGCCGGGCAGATGCTGGATGCCTTGCAGGGCAAGGGCGAGGGGTTCCAGTGGCATGCGGTGCTGTCCCAGGCCGACAGCGCAGATGGCCGGCCCCGCCGCCACGTGCAGGACGCCGCCATCGCCGCGGACCATGACTGGTCCCGCAGCCTGGTCTACGCCTGCGGCAATCCGGCAATGGTGCAGGCTGCCCGCGACCGCCTGCTGGCGGCCGGCCTGCCCTCCGACCGCTACCGGTCCGAAGCCTTCCACCCCGCAGCCGGGGACGCGGCCAGCGTCGCGCCGCAGCGCGAGGCGCACCCCTGGGAACGCCTCAGTCCGCGCTATACGCTGGCAGGCATCCTGGACGCGCGCCGGCGATCCATGCAGGCGGTGGCGGAAATCGCCGCGCTGATGCGCCCCGGCATGACCACGCGCGAGGCCATCGCCACGGCGGACGAGCACCTGCGTCAAATGGGAGCATCCAACAACTGGCACCCGACCTATGTGCGCTTCGGCCCGGACACGCAATCGCCGCCCGTCCAGCGCACCGACTACGACCGCAAGCTGCAGGCGCACGACATCTTCGTACTGGACATCGGCCCGGTGTGGGACGGCCACGAGGGCGACTACGGCGACACCTTCGTGCTGGGCGCGGATGCGGACCGCCTGCGCTGCGCCGAGGCCGCTCGCGAGGTCTTCCGGCGCGCACGCCTGGCATGGCTGGAAGGCCTGACGGGAGCCGCGCTATACGACCGTGCCTCGGAATATGCACGCGAGCATGGCTGCGAACTGGTGCGCGAGATTCCCGGACACCGGGTGTCGGATTTCCCGCATGCGCTGTACGGCAAACATTTGCTGGCGCAGGCGGACTTCGTGCCCGCCGACGGCATCTGGGTGCTGGAGATCCAAGTGCGCGATGCGCAGCGGCCGATCGGCGCGTTCTACGAAGATGTGCTGCTGCGTTAGGGCGGCGTCCCGATCCAGTCCGGCTAGGCCATGCCCTGGTCGTAGATCACCGGCATCCGCCCCTTCCACCGGTTCCATGTGGCCGCGTCGGTGGCCAGCTCGGCCATGAAGTGCGCCACATGGATGCGGCTTGTCGCCCCTGCGTTGAAGATGGCGCTGCGGGTGGGCGAAGGATGCACCTCATAGCCGGTGGCTGCGGCGCCATCGCGCAGGCTGTCGGGCCGGACCACGGCCCACTCGACCATGCCGTCGGCCTGTCCCACTTGCGTGCGCAGATAATCCGAAGCCTGTTCGTTGTCGGCGTGTGGCGGCACTAGCAGACGCACGAACCCGACCACGCATTTCTGGCCGAACGAAACAGGCTCCGCCAGATCGCGGTTGCTGTTGCCCGCCGTGTTCATGAGCACGAATCTGACCGGCGCGTCCGGCCGGTTCGCCCGGATCGCCGTACACAAGCGTCGGGCCGCATCCGCCACCAACCTGCGAGGCGCGCCGTACATGCCCTTCAGGGTCATGTTGTGGCCCAGGCAGGACAGCACCGCTGTGCAGCCGCTGGCGCACCGGGCCATCTCGGCGTCGCCAAGGTCCAGGACGCTGGCCTGTATGAGCGACAGCCTGGCATCGCCGGCGAGGTCCGCAAGCGCGCCGGGAGACCGCAGGATGGCCCGGACTTGCTGCCCGCGATCGAGCAACTGCCTCACGAGCAGCCGCCCCGTCGCTCCGCTTGCTCCGACCACCAGCACTGCCATCGCCTCTCCGACGGTCATTTCCGTGCTGCGGATTATAGGGGCGGCGCGCCGCCCTAACCGCGCTGGCTCAATGCCCGGCCGATCCGGTGCTTCGATACCGTGGTCTTCGGCACATGGAACGGGAACCAGCTACGCACGTCCTCGTCCAGCCCGATGCCATGCATGTAGTTGTAGATGGCCTTCTTCAGCGCGCGGCCCAGCGCGTCGTGATCCACGCCGGTAGGGTCATGGAAGCCGACGTCGTTCTTGGCGAAGGAGATCGGCGGCAAGGGCTTGAGGGTAACGCCGTATTCCTCGGGGTTCTGCCCCACGGGCGAATGCACTGTACAGGCGAATCGGTGGAAAAAGCCGCTCTGGATGCAGCCATTGTCGAACAGTTGCCGCACGTACTCCAGCGCATCCACGGTATCTTGCACGGTCTGCGTGGGAAAGCCGTACATCAGGTAGGCATGCACCAAGATGCCGGCGTCGGTGAAGGCGCGCGTGACCCGCGCCACCTGATCCACCGAGACGCCCTTCTTCATCAGGTTCAGCAGGCGGTCCGAGGCGACCTCCAGGCCGCCCGATACTGCGATACAGCCGCTGTCGGCCAGCAGTTCGCAGAGTTCGGGGCTGAAGGTCTTTTCGAAGCGGATGTTGCCCCACCATGAAATATCGGTATTGCGCGCAATCAGCTCGGTCGCCAGCGCCTTGAGCGACTTGGGCGGCGCGGCCTCGTCGACGAAATGGAAGCCGGTCTGCCCGGTTTCGCGCACGATGGCCTCGATGCGGTCGGCCAGCACCGCGGCGGATGCGCCTTCGTAGCGGCCGATGTAGTCCAGGCTGACGTCGCAGAAACTGCATTTCTTCCAATAACAGCCATGCGCCACGGTCAGCTTGTTCCAGCGCCCGTCGCTCCACAGCCGGTTCATGGGATTCAGCATGTCCAGCAGCGACAGGTAGCGGTCCAGCGGCAGCCCGTCCCAGGTGGGCGTACCCACTTCGGCAAAGGCGATATCGGGTTCGACCATGTTCACATAGCGCACCGCGCCGCTGTCCGCGTCGCGCAGGAAGGTGCGCACCAGACGCTGGCGCGAGCGTTTGCCCTGCAGGTGTTCCAGGAGCGACAGCAAAGGACGCTCGCCCGCGTCCAGGGTCACGTAGTCGAAGTAATCGAAGACCCGCGGGTCCTTCAGTTCGCGCAGTTCGGTGTTGACGAAGCCGCCGCCCAACACGGTGACGATGCCGGGATCGTGCGCCTTGATGGTCTGGGCTATGCGGAAGGCGGCATAGACCGCGCCGGGGAACGGTACGGAAAGCAGCACCACGGTGGGCGTGTGGCGGGCCAGCGCTTCCGCGGTCAGGCTGCGCAGCATGTCGTCCACCAGCGTGGGCGGCGCCGCCAGCGCCTGGGCCAGCGGGTCGAACGTGGGCTGGCTGCCCGCCAGCGACTCGGCATAGCGCACGAACTCGAAGCGCGGATCCACCGCGTCCCGCAGCACGTCGGCCAGGTCGTTCAGATACAGCGTCGCCAGGTGCTTGGCGCGGTCATGCAGGCCCAGGGCGCCGAAGGCCCAGCCCAGCGGATCGCCGCCGTCTTCGTCCAGATACGCGTCCAGCGAGCTGAAGCGCGGCCCCTCGGGCAGGAAATGGCGGCCGACGATGCGGTGCGCCAGCGTCGAATCGCGGCCCTGCAGGAAGGCGATCACCGGCCCGATGGTCGCCAGGTAGCGCGCCTGCTGCGCCACGAAGGACTGGACCGCGGGACTGTGCTTGTTCGCCGGCAAGGCGGCGACGCGTTCCGCCACGGCGCGCAGGCCGTCGGCCGACAGCAGGCGCAGCACCAGGGCCAGCGCCAGGTCTTCCTGGAACGAGGTCACGTCGCGCGACCGCAGAAAGCCGGTCAGGTAGGCGGTGGACGGGTACGGAGTATTGAGCTGCGTCATCGGCGGAATGACCGACAGCACGCGTAGAGGCAAAGAGGACATGAAACACGGCAAGATTGCCGTCGAAGCGGGGATCGGGGCCATTATAGGCAGCGCGGCGGGACCGGCCCCGCCGGCCGGACTACGCCCGACGGGTTGCGCCGGACACGGACCTCAAAGATCGCCGAGCACGCGGGGATCGAATCGCCAGCGGTGGCTGCCATTCACGCAGCACACCGCCATCGTCTCCTTATGGCGCTTCGGACCGATCTCCCTGAGCTTCAATTCCCCATCGCACACCGGGCACTGGCCGCCAATCTCCGTGTAGAAAACCTCGCCGGCGCGATTGGCCTCCAGGCTGCACATCATTAAAAACCGCGAGTAGCGCATGCGATTCAGGTCACGCCCCGTGTCCAGGCTGATGAGGCTCAGGAAAATCAGGATGAACCACCACGTCGACATCCCCCAGGCGTAGACGCCCAGGGCGGTGATCGCCAAGCCTGCCGCGCCGGCAGCCAACAGCCAGACCGTCTTGACGGGCTTGCCGCGCAGCCGCAGGGGCACAATGTGGTAGCGCTGGAATGCTTCAGCCCAGCTGCCGCGAGAGGCCGCGGCAGCTGGCGGACTGGCGGCGGGCTGCGGATTCATGGCCGGCTGCGGACCCGTCACCGCCGGCGGCGTCTGGTCCGTCGAAAAACTGCCGGTGTCCGATGCGAAGATGTTCTTGCTGGTCATGTTGCCCAGCACTCTTGCGCATTCGTCGCATACGCTGTTCTTGCCCTTGTGGGCGGCTCCGCATCTAGAGCAATGCACGCTATCCCCTCGCAGTCGAAACTTTAATCCGGCACCATTATTACCATTATTCTTGGCTTCCCGCCGCAACCCGTCCCGCCAGCAGTCACCTCATGCGCAACCGATCAGACCCATTCGCCCCGCCCCCGAAACAACGGACCGTCCGCCTCAATTCGCTGCTCTGGATCCTGGAACCGCTGGAGCGCGATGCCGGCTACCTGCGCCGCAAGATGTTCGGCTGCGATGCGGCGTATCTGGACGGCCTGCTGTATCTGGTCGCGGCCGATCGCGAGGATCCCTGGAGCGGCCTGCTGGTCTGCACCTCGCGGGAGCGCCATGAGGCGCTGTTGGCGGAGTTCCCCGCCCTGCGCGTGCATCCGGTGCTGGGGAAATGGCTGTACCTGCCCCAGACCGACGAGGACTTCGAGACGACCGCAGCGCTGATGGCGCGGCTTGCGCTGGCGCGGGATCCGCGGATGGGGGTGGCGCCCAGGCCCAGGTCGCGGCGCCGGACCTGATCCGCGCCGGCTGCGGTCAGCAGTTCACCGCGCTTGCGGCGGCACCCGCCAGTTCCACCCGGTTCCCGCCCAGCGCCTTGGCCTGATACAACGCCCGGTCGGCCGCGGCCAGCGCGTCGGCCAAAGGCGGAACCTTGTCCTCGAACTGCGCCAGCCCGACGCTGACCGTGGCCGGTATGCCCAAGCTGTCGCCCCGCCCGGACACCGTCACGGCGAAGCGTTGCGCCACGGCCGCGCCCAGCACCGTGGCGCGGCGCGCGTCGGGGCCGGACAGCAGCGCGGCGAACTCTTCGCCGCCGATGCGGGCAAGCAACACATCGTCGCCCAACACGCAACGCGCGCTATCCGCGAAGAATTTCAACACCTGATCGCCCGTCTGGTGGCCGTACCTGTCGTTGATGGCCTTGAACTGGTCCAGATCGAAGGCCAGCACCGCAACCGGTCCGCGCCCTGCTCCGCCCTCGATGATGCGCGCGCCCTGTTCGAAGAACCAGCGGCGGTTGCCCAGGCGGGTCAGATAGTCCGTCTGCGACTCTCGCAGCAGCTGGCCATGGGTTTCCTCGCGGATCAGTTTGAGCAGCGTCATCGGCAGCACGATCGAATACAGCACGCCTTCGTACATGGTGAGGGTGCTGGCGGTCAGGTGTATGGCCGGCCCGTGCTCCGCCACCCACCACGGCAGGATGAAGGCGCGCGCGGCGTAGACCAGTGCGTGGATGGTTACCGCCGCCGTTGCGATGCGCAGCGGCGTCAACGACCTGAGCGACTGGCAGCGCAGCAGTTCCCAAGCGGTCACGCCGCTGACCAACGCGATCGGGAATGCACTGATGTACTTCCAGACCAGGTCCTCCCGCTGGGTGCCGGCCGCCAGCCAGATCAGCGCCATGACGACCAGCAGGCCAATGGAAGCGCCGCGGTGGCGCCTGCCGCTCAACGAGGCCGCGCCGTTCATGAGGAGGAGATAGCCGCTGAGGACGATGAGATTGGCGACGGCCGAGCCCAGCGGGCTGGGAAGCCTCGCGCGAAACAGCGCGACAGTGCAGCCCACGGCCAGCGTGGCGAAACCCGCCGCCAGGATGCGCAATGATCCGCTGCGGCTGGGATGGGTCCGATGCTCCCAGAACGTCAGGCCTGCACTGGCGAGCAGCGTTCCGATAATGATGAAGTAAAGGGTGAGGAGATCGACGTACATCTTGAACGCGTGGGTATCGCGCCGCAGCAATCGCCGCGGCCAGCAAGAATTCTACGTGGGAAATGCCTCATGGAAACATAGCGTAACTACTGTCACAAGCCGTGTTGCGCATCATGCAACACCGGACCTCGCAGTCATCTCGGGAAACGAAAGAATCCGTGCAAGTGGCAAATTTGCCACTCATCTACAATCCGGGGCGGTGCCGATTGCCAACTGCAATCGGGCAGTAGCTCACAGGTAGTAATGACGCGCGCGAAGACACCCGCTTCCAAGAAGAGAAGTCCCCCAAGCAGATCCAAGGCCCGGGCCGGATCCCGATCCAGCGGCCGTTTCCCCCGATTCCTGAAGGCCCTGCTGTTCTCGTCGCTGGCGAGTTTCGGCGCGGCCACCTATATGCTGAATCCGCAGTGGCGGATTCCGGCGCCGGTGCAGGAAGTCATCACGCGCCTGGGCTGGCCGCAGCAACGCCAGCCCGCGGCGCCCGTGGCGGTGCCGACCGCAGCGCGGACAGGGGCGCCTGTTCAAACGATGTTTGCCGAATGCCGGCAGTTCTTTCCGCATTCGCGCCCGCCGGAAGTCCCGGGCGGCCAGAAGCTGCGGGAGGTGTGCTTCTCGGCCTTCGCCATCCTGCACGACGGGCAGACCAAGACGCCGGTATTCGTGGCGGAACGCCTGAATCGCCAGATGCTGACCCAGGCCCAGGGCATGCGCCGCACCGACAAGTTCTACGCCGAAGCGCGGCTGCCGCGCGCCGAGCGGGCCGAGCTGGACGACTACCGCGGCTCCGGCTATTCGCGCGGCCACATGGCGCCGGCAGGCGATATGTCCACGCCGGAGGCGATGGCGCAGAGCTTCTCGCTGGCCAACATGGTGCCGCAGGACCAGATTCACAACGGCGGCGCCTGGAGCAGCATCGAACAGGACACGCGCAAGTACGTGATGCGCGCCGCGGGCGACGTGTACGTCTTCACCGGCCCCGTCTATGCGGACAAGCCCAAGACCATAGGCGCGGGCGTGGCCGTGCCCACCTACATCTACAAGGTCGTGTACGACGCGACCACGGGACGCTCCTGGGTCCATTGGCAGGCCAACGCCGCCAGCACCAAAGCCGGGCCGCCCATCAGTTACGAGGAATTCGTCAAGCGCACCGGACTGCACGTGCTGCCGGCCGGAGGCTGAAGCGCGCGCCGACAGCCTCAGCCATTCAACTGGTAGATCTGTATCAGGTTGCCGCAGGTGTCCGAGAAGATCGCGATCGTCACCGGACCCGCGGCGGTCGGATCTACCGTGAAGACCACGCCCATCTGCTTCAGGCGTTGCGCTTCGGCCTGGATGTCGGCGCTTTCAAAGGCGGTGACGGGGATGCCGTCATTCCTGAGCGCGGTCTGGTAGGCGCTGGCCGCCGGATGGCCGTTGGGCTCCAGCACCAGCTCCAGATCGTCCGGTCCCTCGGGCGAAACCACCGTGATCCAGCGCGCGCCGCCCGCGGGAAAATCCTGCTTCTTGATAAAGCCGAGCACCTCGGTGTAGAAGCGCAGCGCCTTGTCCTGATCGTCGACAAATATGCTGTTCAGCTTGATCCTCATCGTCTCTCCTTATGCCTGGACGCAAAATCCGGCATGACCACGGCCGGGCCGCAAAAGCCCCAGCATGGCTCAAGGCCGGCGCCGCGTCTTCTCGAAAATTGCGATAGCGGCTGGTCCGCCCATCAGCAACAGGCATGCCGGGGGATGCGGCGTCCAGTCGGGGATATGGACGACTTGGCGCAGTCTGCGCTGGTATTGCGCGGGCGAGACCCCGATCCTGCGCGCGAACAGCGCGCTGAACGAGCCCAGGCTGCTGTAGCCCAGTTCCAGGCACACGTCGGTCACGGCGTGGCCATGCGCAAGCAGCCGCTGCGCGGCCGCCAGTCTTTCCCGCGTGCGGAACTGGTGCGGCGTTTCGCCGAACGCGGCCTCGAAGCGGCGGATGAAGTGAAATGGGGACATGCTCGCTTCGCGCGCGGCATCCGCGACCGAAACCTGCGCGGACCGCAGATCCGCGAGCAGGTCCCGCGCGCGGCACAGCCGGGAAAACGCCCGGTGATCCGGACTGGCGGGCAATCGCACTGTCTGCGCTCCGTGGCGTATCGCAATCAGTGCATGTTATGCCAGCTCGCGGCACCCGCACAGCGGGGCGGGCTCACTGGCGTTCGTAGTATTCCACCTCGATGCGGTCCGCGCTGAGATAGCCGCAGAGATTGGCCGGGAAGCGCGCCCGGCTGCATGCGGAATAGGCGTTTCCGTACAGCACCGCAGTCTGGAGGAGATTGCGGCTGAGCGCCGTGCTGTCGGTCTGGATGGTACGGACGAGTTCGGCTTGCATCTGCTCGCTCGCCGTGCGCATCGGCCGCAGGATTTCCGCCTCGAACTTGCGCGCCACGCGCAACTCCGCATCGCTCGCCGGGGCGCTGGAATGCTCGGGGTCATAGGCGTCCAGCAAGTCATTCGGCGCCCGTCGCGCGCAATAGAACGCCTGGTAGTACGGCCCCGTCGCGGGCCGTTTCAGCCGCGCCTGCGCCAGGTAGTTCAACGACGGCACGTGCGAACTCCAGGAAATCAAAGTGCTGGTCGTGCCAGGCTTCACCGTGCTCACGTACACCGCCATGCAGGCGCCCAGTGGCTCGCGCCTGGATTGCAGATAAGCCAGCTTCGCAGCGGCATAGCGGTCGCTGTAGCGCAGCACGTCCTCGTAGTTGCCGCTGAGATAGCTGCCTATGATGGCGCCTTGCACCGCCCAATTGCAGTAGCCATCGATGGACCGCCCGTCCTGGCAATACGTTGCCAATGCGCGCTGCATGCCAGGCCCCATCGCCTGAAAGCCCTGGTCCAAGGCGCTGGAATAGGCCTTGTACAAGGCTTCGCTCCGTTCCGTTCCCAAACCCAGCGGCGCGCCCAAGGTCGAAGACGCCAGCACGGCCGCCATGACCGACGCGAACAATGACATATCGCTTCTCCTGTTGGGTGCGTGAAAGCCGGCTTACTGGCGCTCGTAATAATCGACCTCGATGCGGTCGGTGCTCAGGTAGCCGCAGAGGTTGGCCGGGAAACGCGCCCGGCTGCATGCCGCATACGCGTTTCCGAACAGGACGGAGCGTTTGAGCAGGTGACGGCGGCCCGCCGCGCGGTCTTGATCGGCGGTCTGGAGGAGTTCCGCGTGCAATTGTTCATTCGCGACGCGGAACGGCCGCAGGATCTCCGCCTCGAACTTGCGCGCAACACGCACTTCCGCCTCGCTGGCCGGCACGCTGGAATGTTCAGGGTCATAGTCCTCGAACAGATTGTTGGGCCCACGGCGCGCGCAGTAGAACGCCTGGTAATAGGAGCCGCTCGCGGGCAGCCTGAGCTTGGTCTGAGCGAAGTAGACCAGGGACGGCAAAAGAGCGTCCCAGGAGGCCGTAATCCTGCTCGTGCGTGGGTTCACCACTGCTGCGTTCAAGGGCATACAGGCGCCGGCCGGAACGCGGTTGGCGCCCAGGTAGGCAAGCATGGCCGTTGCGTACCGGTCGCTGTAGCGCAGCACAGCCTCGTAATTGCCGCTGAGATGACTGCCTATGATCGCGCCGTGCTCCACCATGCTGCAGTAGCCGTCGATGGACAGCCCGTCCTGGCAATAGGTTGCCAGCGCGCGCTGCATGCCAGGCCCCATCGCCTGAAAGCCCTGGTCCAAGGCGCTGGAATAAGCCTTGTACAAGGCTTCGCTGTTTCCCATTCCCGAGCCCTGCGGAGCGCCCAGGGTCGAAGACGCCAGCACGGCCGCCATGACCGACGCGAACAATGACATGTCACTTCTCCAGCTGGGTGGCCGAAAGCCGGCTGCGGTCGCGCGCGCTCAGCACGGTATCGGGATAGCGGTAGGCCCAGCGGCCGTCCTTGCATTGGTAGACGCGTCCGCCGTACACGACGGTCGACCCTTCGCTGTAATAGTTCAGATGCGCGGCATCCGAGGGCCGCGTGAAGTACTCGCAGGCCTGGCCGGCGTAATCGAGCCCGGGGTCCTTGGCCCCGGCCTTGGCTGAAGCCGGAGGGTTCGGCGCGTCGGCGGGCGCATTGCGGGGCTTGTCGCGGCTGGCGGAACCGCTACCCCACGGATTCAGCGCGGGATCGGCGCCATAGCGCTCCTTGATCCGGTCGCGATTCCGCAGATAGTCGGCCTCTTGCTGCTTCGCGCGGGCCTGGGCCGCCGCGCGCTGCGCCTCCTCGTACTGCTGACGCAGGCGGTCCTGCGCGTCCTGATCGAGCAGCGCGCCGTCCTGCTGGTCGGAACTGCGCAGATAATCGCTCAGCGCCTTTTGCGCCGCGTCTATGGCGGCGCCGGTGTTGTTGCTGCGCGAGGACGATGAGGAGCGCGACGTGCCGGTGGCCTCCATGGCCTGTCCGGGCCCCGCATGAGCCGCGGCGCCGCAGCCCGCAAGCACGACAAACGCCATCAGGCGAACCGCGAGCGTGGCCATGGCAAAAGCTCCCCGAGCAAGATAGCGCAAGCACTTGCCACCCTCGGGACGAACCATGCGGATGGCTGCCCCGGCGCGGCGCTTCCATGATAGATCGCGCGGTTCCCGCCGGAATCAGCCAAAAGGAGGAATCCTCCCCCTACCCCCGCCGCGCGGCCTCGATGGCCGCGATGTCGATCTTGCCCATGGTCATCATCGCGTCGAACGCGCGCTTGGCGATGGCAGGGTCGGGGTCCGAGATCGCTTCGATCAGCACGCGCGGCGTGATCTGCCAGGACAGGCCCCACTTGTCCCGGCACCAGCCGCATTCGCTTTCCTGGCCGCCATTGCCGACGATGGCATTCCACAGGCGGTCGGTCTCGGCCTGGTCCTCGGTGGATATCTGGAAGGAAAAGGCCTCGCTGTGCTTGAAGGCCGGGCCGCCGTTCAGGCCCACGCAGGGGATGCCTGCCACGGTGAACTCCACCGTCAGCACGTCGCCCTGCTTGCCGGAAGGATAATCCCCCGGCGCGCGCAGCACCTTGCTGACGGCGCTGTCGGGAAAGGTCCGGGCATAGAACTGCGCGGCTTCCAGGGCGTCGCGGTCGTACCAGAGGCAAATCGTGTTTTTGCTGGGCATGCTCGTACTCCTCTTCAGTGACAGGCGCGCCGACGTGCCGGCCCGATGCGCTGGCGCTATGAAACGCCAAGCTGGCTAGCCGCATTGAAGAAACGTCGGCGCGTCGCCGACGGCGTTTCTCCGAAAAGCGCTCGATAGCGAGTCAGCGCGTAGTTGGAATAGGGATAGCCTTGACGTTCGAAAATTTCCGCAATGGACCATTCGCCCGCCACGGCGCTGGCCAAGGCGGCATGAACCGCATGCAACTGCCGCAAGTGCAGATACTGCGTCGGACTCAAGCCAAAGCAATGACGAAAGAACGTCCTCAATGATCGATCGCCCACGCTCAGTCCATCGTAGCCGGCGCTCTTCCGTCCATCGCCGTCCATCGCCCGGAAAAGCGTCAAGGTCGCGTTGCACAATTCGTGCAAGGAAACCCCTGGTCTTCCACCAGGCGCCGGCCGCGGACGGCGGGAAAAGACCATGGTTGCGATCGCATTTTCGATCAGCACGCGGCCGGCTTCGCCAGGCATTCTCGAGTCCGCCGCACAAAGAGCGGCCTGCTGCAAGGCCGCGATGTGCGCAGGACTGGCGGTCAATACACTGGTGGTACGGGACCAGTAGCGCAAGATCCCGCCGACTTCGTCATCGGCCTGCAACAAGGGCGACGACAGAGGAATCGCGATGGTCACCCAGCTATTCGGGCCGTCGGCGCGAAAGACGAAGCCTCGGCCAGGCGCAAGAACGGCAAGCTTGTCCGGCCCCAATGCGACGCCGTTCAGCCAGGCCGAAGCCGATCCGGCATCGGATATCAGAAACATGAAATGCGTGGCCGCCACCGCGGCTTCACACAGATTCGGCACGGCTTCAATTCCGCGTTGGACAGTGATCCCGCCAACGTCCGCGTGCCCCAATCGCCAGCCTCCGTCTTGTGGCCCGAGCAGACGCACTTTCAGGTCTACGTCAACCACCGCGGCTTCGTACTCTCCGAACGATCCGAACTGGAACAGCTCCATCGAGACCCTCGCAACTTTCTGACGAGTTATTGCCGAAATTAGCATGGACTTGTAATCGAGTCACTAGTGAAAATGGCGTCTCCCGCAAGCAGTCTGGCAGTCCCCGACAGGAGCGCAGAATGAAGCATGGTGTCGCAATTCTCTCGTTTCTTTGCCTGAATCTTGCGACGGGCGCCCCGCCCGCCGTCGGTGCGCCGCAGGCGCCAGCCGGCAAAGCCGCGCTGGCCCTGCCGGCGCCTGACATCGCCATGCACCCGGAGTACGCGAAGGCGATAGGCCGCTATGCCTACATCTGGGGCTGGCCCATGGTGAACATGCAAAACCGCAGCGATCGGATCACCAAGGCGCCCCGCCCCGGCCTGCTGGGCGGCATTCTTCCTGTGGCACCACGCGGCCAGGCCGGCATGTTGCACGATTACATCGCCCCGCAAGAAACTTTCGTCACCTGCCCCAATCAGGACGTGGTGTACGGCCTGGGCTTCTTCTCGCTGGACGAGGAACCCGTGATCGCCCAGGTTCCCGACTTCGGCGATCGCTTCTGGGTTTACGCGCTCTACGACCAGCGCACCAACCAGTTCGGCGAACTGGGCAAGCCTTACAAGAGCAAGCCGGGCTTCTATCTGCTGGTCGGCCCCAACTGGAAGGGCAAACGGCCCGCAGGCGTACAGGGTGTCATCCGCAGTCCAACCGCGCTGGCCAATGCCATCCCGCGTATTTTCATGGATGACACGGAACAGGATCGCAAAGCCATACAGGACAAGATAAACCAGGTCGTGTTCTATCCGCTGAAGGATTTCGACGGGAAGATGAAGACCATAAACTGGAAGAACACACCCGATATCCCGAACCCTCAGGCCGAGAGCGCCAGCTCAGGAGAAACGCGCTGGGTAATCCCCGAGACATTCTTCGACCAGTTAGGCAAGGTGCTGGACACAGTCCCGCCGCTGCCAGGCGAGGAGGCCATGTATGCCCAGTTCCGTTCCGTGCTGGCCGCGGCGGCGCGCGATCCGGCAATCAAGGAGGCGCTGCTCCAGACCGCCAAGGAAACCGAAGAGCAAGTCATAGCGCCCTTCTTCCAGTGGAAGCACAATGGGCGCCCTGCCGGCAACAACTGGAACCGGTCCGTCAACAATGCCCAGACGGGCCTGGACTATTTCAACCGGACCGGCACCTCCAAGTCGAACATGTTCGACAACCGGCCTAGCGAAACCCAGTATTTCTATACGGACTTCGACGCGGCCGGCGCGCAGCTCGATGGCAGCCAACGCTACGAAATCACTTTCCCCAAGGGCCAGCTGCCGCCCGTCAAGGGCTTCTGGTCCCTGACGCTCTACAACAAGCTGCATCTCTTCAGCCCGAACGAACTCAAGCGCTATTCGCTCGGTACCAAGAACAAGGACCTCGCCCGCAATGCGGACGGTTCCTTGACTCTCTATGTGGGGCCGACCTCTCCTGGCAAGGACAAGGAGGCCAACTGGCTGCCCTCGCCCAAAGAGCCCATCTCGCTCTACATACGCGCGTACTGGGGCCAGCAGGCCGTACTCGACGGCAGCTGGAAGCCGCCGCAAATCAAGAAGATGGATTGACGGCCCGGAACGGCGCAGCGCCGGTCCGCCCCTCTTCCACCTCGTCATGTCTTGCGCGGGAGCGTTCCCGCACCCTCACCAGGAGTTCATTCATGCGCGCCCAACCCCGATTCAAGCTGTTGGCGGCCGCGTTGCTTGCCGCCTTTTGCGCTGGAACCAGCGCAGCCCAGGAACAAGCAGCCATCTCGCCGCTCGTCAGGCAAATCAACAATGGCAACTGGCTCGACCAAAAGGAGGCCGAAGGCCTGCGCGACGAGCTCTACTACCAACGCGCCATTCACGCCTACATGACGATGCTGCCGGCGCTCAACGTCATCGGCATGCGCGATGGCTCCGAGAAGGCGTTCGGAGCCGGCTACAACGTGCTGCCGATCTGGAAGGAGCGCATGGACGCCAAGACCATGGTGCCCACGCCCAACGCCGACGTCATCTATTCCATGAGCTACCTGGACCTGAAGAAGACCGGCCCGCTGGTGGTCAAGGCGCCCCCCAACGTCATCGGCATGTTCACCGACTTCTTCCAACGCACCATTACCGACGTGGGCGCCATCGGCCCTGACCGCGCACGCGGTGGCCTGTATCTGCTGTTGCCGCCGGACTATGACGGCCACATTCCCAGCAGCTACTTCGCCTTCAAATCGCCGACCTACAACGTGTTCCTGTTCTTCCGCACGGTCATGGCGAAGGGCGACGGCAAACCCGACCCCGCCCCCGCCGTCAAGGCGGCGGAAACCACTCGCGTCTATCCGCTCTGGGCAGAGGAAAAAAACATCAAGCCCATGGAGTTTCCGGATGCCAGCGGCAAGCGCGTGGACATGATGTATCCGGTGGACCGCCAGTTCTGGCAGAAGCTCAAGGACTTCGTCGACTACGAGCCCGTGTCCGCCATCGATCCCGAACTGCGGGGCGTGCTGGCGTCCATCGGCATCGTCAAGGGTCAACCCTTCGAGCCGACCCAACGGCAGCAGGACATGCTGCAGAAAGCCGTGGAGACCGCGCCCAGGATGATATTGGCGCTGCGCCAGTTGGGGCGGGAGGATGGACGCAACCTCTACTATAAGGACCGTCAATGGGAACGGGCCTGGGCGGGCGGCACGGCCGAATGGATGCAGGAAAGCTATCTGGACGTGAACCAGCGCGCCGGCTTCTTCCAGTATGCCTATTCGTCCGCCCCCGCGATGGTCATGCGCACCACGGGCGCGGGTTCGAAATACCCCTACACCGCCCGGGATGCCGCCGGGAATTTCCTGCATGGATCCAACACCTACAAGCTGCGGCTGCCGCCCAACGCGCCGGCGGCCTTGTTCTGGGCGGTCACGGCCTATAACGTGACTGACGGCACCATGCCGGAAACCAGGCAGCTGATGCCCTCCACCAACGGCTATTACGACATCCCCAAGCAGGCGGACGGTTCCGTGGAAATCTGGTTCGGGCCGGACAAGCCCGAAGGCACGGCGGACGCCGCCTTCATTCAGACCATCCCGGGGCGCGACTTCCTGGTCGCGCTGCGGCTGTACGGCGCGGAAGATGCGTTCTACGACCAGACCTGGAAGCCGGACGACATCATCAAGGTGAAATAGGCATAAGGGCGCGCCGGCACCGACGTAACGGGAATTCCCAGGCCTGATGGCATCAGGCCGTCCGTGTTGGCGGCAACTCACATTTTTCTCCGGTAAATCAACGGCGGATCGCCATTCCGGGCGTCAGCTCTTGCGGCCCGCCCCCAGCCCATTTATCTTTGCAGACTAAACGCAGTCGATACACCAACACGCATGGAATATTGCACGGAGTCTCGATGAGCCCTCGGTCTAGCCACGCAGGCCTGCGCAAGCGCAAAATCGGCCTGCTTGCAGTGCTGGTCGTCCTGGCCGTGCTGAGCGTCGCCGTCGGTTTTTCCAACGCCATGTACTCCAGCTACCAGGTACAGAAGGCGCAGATCATCAAGAATGCGCTGGCCGCCAACCACGCGCGCGCCGAGAAGCTGGCCGAGGTCATCGACGTCTACATTGCCGCCTTGCATCGCCAGGCCCGCAATGCCGCCGGCCAACTCGCTGCCTCCATGGGAAAACCGCAAGCGCTGCAGAGCGAATTGCAGCGCCTGGCCGGCCAGGTCGACTCGCTGCACGCGGTCATGCTGGCCGACGCCGAAGGCCGTATCGTTGCCCGCTCGCCTACGGGCCAGCTTGCGGATGCAAAGATCCTCCGCCTTGCCGATCTGGGCGTGAGCGCCCCAGGCTCGGGCGCCTGGGTGACGGAGATACCCGGCGCGCAGGCCGCGGTGCTTACCGTGGCCGAACCCGTGGAAGACGCGGCCGGCGCGCCCCAGGCCTATCTGGCCATTGCCATCACGCTGGATGCCGGCAGCGGCATGGACCGGATCATCGGCGACCGGGACGAAATCGCCGGCATGTCGGTGTTCCTGGTCGGCAGCAACGGCGACGTGCTGTACCGCCGGCACGCCGCGCCCGACACGCTCGATCTGGCCAGCATCGAATCGGCCCGGAACGTCGGCGCCGCCCTGCATCCGAAGGCGGACGGCGGCGCCGTATTGACCGGCTACGCGCCCTTGCCCAAGGGCAATTGGGCGGTGGTGGCGCAGCGTACGCTGGATCAGGTACTGTCGCCGCTGCGCGAATTGCTGGGGGATGCGCTGCGCTCCGCCATCCCGGCCATCGCGCTCACGCTATTGCTGGTGTGCGGCCTGGCCTATGCCATCGCATCGCCGCTGTCGCGCCTGACGCGCGCCATGACCGCAGGCAAGTCGGGCGGCGTGGACCTCGCGCGGCTCAACGCGTGGTACGCCGAGGCCGACACGTTGCGCGAGGCCGTCCGATCGACGCTGGACCAGCATCAGGACGAAGTGGGACGCCTGAACACCCAGGCGCTGACGGATCCGATGACCGGTCTGCTGAACCGCCGGGCCATGACCGAGGTGCTGAACGCCTACGCGGCAGACGGCGCATCCGTGGCGGTCATCGCCATGGATCTGGACCACTTCAAGCGCATCAACGACAGCTTCGGCCACATGACGGGCGACAAAGTGCTGATCGCGCTGACCGAGGTGATCCGCGCCGGCCTGCGCGACCAGGACCGCGCTTTCAGGGTGGGGGGAGAAGAATTCATCGCCCTGTTGCCCACCGGTTCGGCTGAAAAGGCTTGCGAGGTTGCCGAACGCCTGCGCACGGCCGTGGCCCGCCGTCTCATGCCGGACAGCGTGGGCCGCGTGACGATATCCATCGGCGTCGCGCTCTGGCCGCAGGACGGCGAGTCCGCTTCCGAAGTCATACGGCGGGCTGACGAGGCCCTGTACGCGTCCAAGCAGGCGGGGCGCAACCGCGTCACGCTGTGGCGCGACCAGGCCCAGGCTGTGCCGCCGTACCCTACCAACCGCAATTGAACGCGTGGTGACCTGATGAACTATTCCCTTCTGCTGGCGGGTCTGGCGGTCCTGTTCTTCGCGCTGCTGCTGCTTGCGATGCGCATCGGCAAGCGCCTGGGCCATCGCGCCGACGACAAGAGCGGCGCCGGCGCCGCCGCCATCGAGGCGTCCGTGTTCGCGCTGCTGGGCCTGCTGGTGGCTTTCACGTTCTCGGGCGCGGCGCAGCGCATGGCCGAGCGCCGCAACCTCCTGGTGCTCGAGGTCAACGCCATCGGCACGGCCTGGCTGCGGATCGACATGCTCAATGCCACGGACCAGCCCAAGCTGCGCAAGCAGTTCCGGCGCTACGTGGACGGGCGCATCGAATACTACAGTCACGTTTCCGACCTGGGCCAGCGCGAAGCGATCGCAGGCCGGGTAGGCGCGCTGCAGAAAGAAATCTGGACCACGTCGATGAGCGCCGCCCGCAATACCGTGCCGCCCTTCGCGGCGTCGTACATAGGCGCGGTCAATGACATGTTCGACGTGTCCACCGCCCAGACCGTGGCGCAAAAGGTCCATCCCCCCGTCGCCACCTACGCGTTCCTGGTGTTTCTGGCGCTGGTGTGCGCCTGCCTCATCGGATCCAAACTGGCGGTCGCCCAGCGCGACAGCATGCTGCACCAGCTGGTCTATGCGGTGGTCATGACGGCAGCGATCTACATCATCGTGGATTTCGAATTTCCGCGGATAGGAACCATCCGCATCGACCAGAGCGACGCTCTGCTGGCAGCCCAGCGCCAATCCATGGTTGACCCGCCTGCCGCCACCGCCCCCTAGATTGCCTGACGCCCCAAGGCTGGCTGCCGCCATTGGACACGCATTCGTTCCGGAGATGACATGCCCCTGCCCCTGAGCATGGCGAAACGACATATGGGCTGGCTGCTTGCCCTGCTGGCCTGCGCAGCGGCTGCTCCCGCCCTGGCACAGCAAGGCTTGCGCCTGAGCAAGGACGATCTGCAGAAGCGCGCCAACGGCGTGCTGGCCATCATGTCGTTCTCCATCGTGCCCGACATCACGACCAGCGCCCTGAACATCGGCGCCGGCACTGGATCGGTCTCCGGGTCCAGCGAATTCTCCATGTCGCAGCTGGGCGGCGGCGACACCATTTCCAAATCCGTGCCCATCTACCTTGAAGGCGTGCTGGCCTGGAGCCGCTACGATCCGACTTTCGTCGCCACGCAAGGGGCGGAGTCTCGCACCGTCCCCACCAAGTGGAACAGCGTATCCGCCACCGGCGGCATCGGCTGGGACTTCAAGCTCACGGACGAGCTGAAACTGCGCCCCATCTTCAATTTCGCGCTGGGCAATGTCACCAGCGACCTGCGCGCGGCCAGCTGGTATGTGGGACGCCAGACTGGCAAGGACATCGATTTCCTGGACAAGGGTTCGCTCAACGCCTACGGCCTGGGCGGCTCGCTCATGTTGGATTACGAGCACTACCGACCCGGCTACGAGGTCGACGTGGAGCTGCGCTATTCGGACCTGCGCCTGCAGAGCTTCGACAGCTCCGCGGCCGTGCAAGGCCATGCCACGGCGCAATCGGCCAATCTGTGGGCGCGCTACCGCGCCCCCACGGGATTCGTCATGCTGCAACGGCCGCTGCGCTACGTGCTGGAACTGACGCACTCGGAGTTCCTTGGCGACCAGCGCGGCATCCTGGGCTTCGACCGGCTGACCTCGGTGGGCGCCGGCCTTGAGCTGGACTCCAGCGCCTACAACATGATCATCACCCGCACCCGGCTGGTGGGCCGCTATGTGTTCGGCAACAACGTGTCGGGCTTCTCGGTGGGCTTGGCGGTAAGTTTCTGAGCCGGCCGCCGGCGGAATTGCGCCGGATTTGTTACTCCCCCCTCTCTGCCCTGCGATGCCAGACTGTTTCCAGGCCACCGAGCAGCCAGTCTGCGCGCAGACCCTTGCGCCAGGGCGCCGGCCCGCGATAAGGAGGTAGGAAATCATGACTGCATCAAGCAATGGCATCCCCATGCGCACGCCCCCGGTCGTCTCGCCCCAGGACTGGGAAACCGCCCGCCAGCAGTTGCTGGTCAAGGAAAAAGCCCACACCCGCGCCCGCGACGCGCTGGCCGCCGAACGCCGGCGCATGCCTTGGACGGAAGTGGCCAAGACCTATGTGTTCGAGGGACCCTCGGGCACGCTCTCCCTGCCCGACCTGTTCGACGGCCGCCGCCAACTGATCGTCTACCGCGCCTTTTTCGAACCGGGCGTGTACGGCTGGCCGGAACATGCCTGCCGCGGCTGCTCCATGGTGGCGGACCAGGTCGCTCATCTGGCGCACCTGAACGCCCGCGACACCACGCTGGTCTTTGTTTCCCGCGCGCCGCAGGCGGACATCGCGCGCTTGAAAGCGCAGATGGACTGGAAAATGCCCTGGTACACGCTGACCGACGGCTTCGATGCCGACTTCGGCGTAGACGAGTGGCATGGCACCAATGTGTTCTATCGCGACGGCGGCCGCATTTTCCGCACCTACTTCCTCAACAACCGCGGCGACGAGCAGATGGGCGGCACCTGGAACTACCTGGACATCACGCCGCTGGGGCGCCAGGAAGCCTGGGAGGATTCGCCCGAGGGCTATCCGCAGACGCCGACCTACAAGTGGTGGAACTGGCACGACAGCTATGTGCCGGACGCCGCGCCCGACAGGAAATGGGTCGAGATTTCCGATGCGGGCGAAGCCGCCTTCCGGGCGCAGAGCGCAGCCGCCAAACAGTGAGTGGGCGGGGGGCATGGACTGGCGCGGCGTCTGGCGGTATTCATTGGTAATGCAAATAACCAATGGATACACAAGCTCAAACAACAGCAATTATCGGGGTCCGATGACCATGCTAAGTTATGCGCCCGCCGACCCTCGGCCCAGGCGCATCCCTGGCGGCGTCCCCGTCAGGTTGCCCGGACCGGGCGGCCGCGCCCTCCTACCCTTACTTGACGAGAACCATGCACAAGAACCTCGAGCGCGACACCCCCATCGCCCTGGGAAAAAAGCGGATGTCCAGCCTGCTGCTGGCGGCAAGCCTGGCCATGGCCGCGGCTGTGCCGACGATGGCTGCGGCCCAAGTGAGGGCGCATCAAGGCGCTTCTGCCCCGACCGCTGCGGCTCCGGCCGCGGCCGCGCCCTCGGGTTCGGCGCAGAAGACCGACATCCAGAACCAGGCCGCCTACGAGCGCCTGATGAACAACAGCGGCATCACGCTGCAATGGCTCTGGTCCGCCCAGCGCGGCCACCTGACCGCGACGGATGAAAACGACGTGGTCCGCATCGAGGGCACTCAGGCCAACCACGAAGGCACGCTGAAGATCAAGGGCGATATCGTCTCCATCGCCAGCGACCGCTTCATCTTCCGCGGCACGATCCTGATCCTGGACGCGCCGGACAAGGGCCGGCGCTGCGAGCGCAACGGCGAATTCGAGTTCCGCGCGACCGGCAAGCGCAAGTACTGGCGCCTGCAGCAGATGGAAGCCTGCGGCGGGCTGACGGACTACGTGGACGTGTATTACTGAGCCAGCCTGCAACAAGGCTATGCTTGCGGATGCATGCCGGCGGCCTCCCCACCCACAGCCGCCGGTCCCCACGCGCCGCGCGGCATACACAAGGAGGCTCGCATGATTACAGAAACGGACAAGAAGCACCTGGCGCGCTGTATCGAACTCGCCAGACAGGCGCTGGAAGCTGGCGACGAGCCCTTCGGCTCGGTCCTGGTCTCGCCCGACGGCGTGGTCCTGTTCGAAGACCACAACCACGTCTCCGGCGGCGACCGCACGCGGCATCCGGAATTCGAGATCGCGCGTTGGGCCGCCAGCAATGTGCCGGCGGCCGAGCGCGCCGCCTGCACCGTCTATACCTCGGGCGAACACTGCTCCATGTGCGCGTCGGCGCATGGCTGGGTCGGATTGGGCCGCATCGTCTATGCCAGCTCCTCCGCGCAATACCGTGAATGGCTGCGGGAATGGGGTGTCGCCCCCACGTCCAAGGTGCGGCCGCTGGCCATCGCCGAGGTCGTGGACGGCATTCCCGTCGAAGGACCGGTGCCGGAGTTCGCCGAACAGGTCAGGCTGCTGCACCAGGAAAGAATGCGGCGCCGGCCCTAGGCGGCGGCGCCTTGCCCGGATCGCGGTTACCGCCGGTCTCAATCGTCAGCAGCAATCCGCAGTATTCTCGCTGCACCGCATTATGAACAGGACTCCCGCATGCCCTCTGCCCTGACCAAGTGGCTCACCTGCATCGCGTTCGGCCTGCTCGTCGCCTGGGCCAGCGGCGGCGTCGTCAATCCGGTCATGCAGCACGCGTTCGGGCTGGCGGACTTGACTGGGCTTGCCTACATGGCAGCGCTGGACAAAATGCTGATCACGACGGGCATCGTGTCGCTGCTGATAGGCTTGGCGCTCGTCGCGGCGCTGGTCCGCATTCCCAATTTCCGCCGCCTGATCGGCTGGGGCTGCGCCATGCTCGGCCTGGCCGTCCTGCTGAACCTGCTCGGCGCCCTGCTTGCAATGGAACCCGGCATCTTCAATCCGGCCACCGGCGGCAAGCAGGCGGCCAACGACGCCTATACGGCGCTGTTTTTCTGGGCGCTGATTTTCGGCTTGCCTTATTTGGGGGCCGGCCTGGCACTGACCATAGGCGGCTGGGTGCTGATCCGCAAGAATCCCGGCCCCGGCGCCGCCAAGCCGGCATGACACGGGTGCCACGCCCCCTTACAGTGTGAATTTACCGGGAGCCTTGGCGGCTCCCCTCCCTCTTTCTTTTCGTCCTACTCGCTCCATGTCCAACCTCATCGTCCACGGCGGCACCCCATTGCGCGGCCGCGTCATCCCTTCGGCCAACAAGAACGCGGTCCTGCCGGTGCTGTGCGCCACCCTGCTGACGGACCAGCCGCTGCGGCTGCACGGCGTGCCCGACATCACCGACGTGCGCAAGATCCTGGACATCTTCCGCACCCTGGGCAGCGAGGTGCGGCTGGACGAGTCCACCCGCACCCTGGACCTGCACCACCGCGACACCGCCTTCGACGCCGCGCGCCACCGGCTGCCCGAGGAAATGCGCTCGTCCATCATGCTGGTGCCGCCGCTGCTGGCCCGCTTCGGCGTGGCGCGGCTGGAAGACAACGTCAAGGGCTGCACCCTGGGCGTGCGCGAGATCGACCCGCACGTGGACATCTTCCGCTCCTTCGGCGGCGAAGTGGAGCGCGCCAGCGGCTCGCTGCTGGTCCGCAGCAGCGGTCCCCTGAAGCCGACCCACCACTGGCTGGACTATGCCTCGGTGACGACCACCGAGAACTTCGTGCTGTGCGCCGCCGCCGCGCAGGGCGAGTCGACGCTCACCAACGCCGCCTCCGAGCCGCACGTGCAGGAGTTCTGCCGTTTCATGGCGATGATGGGCGCGGACATCGACGGCATCGGCACCTCGCGGCTGACGGTGCGCGGCGGCGCCCGCCTGGGCGGCGGCGAATTCACCTTCGAGGAAGACTTCCACGAGATCACCACCTTTCTCGCGCTGGGCGCGATCACGGGCGGCGACGTGGTGGTGCGCAACAGCACGCCCGCGAACTTCCCGCTGATCGACCGCACCTTCGCCAAGTTCGGCGTGCAGATCGTGCACGAGAACGGCTGGTCGCGCGCGCTGCGCTCGGGCCCGCTGAAGGTGCAGACGCCCTTCACCAGCAATGTGCTGACCAAGGTCGAGGCGGCGCCGTGGCCCTATTTCCCGGTGGACCTGCTGCCCATCTTCATCGCGCTGGGCGTGTGCGCCGAAGGCAATGCCATGTTCTGGAACAAGGTCTACGACGGCGCGCTGGGCTGGGCCGGCGAACTGTCCAAGTTCGGCGCGCACGTGTTTTCGTCCGATCCGCACCGCCTGATCACGTTCGGCGGCCGGCCGCTGACGCCTGCAGTGGTCGAAAGCCCCTACATCATCCGCGTCGCCATCGCCCTCTTCATGATCGCCAGCAGCATCGACGGCCGTTCGGAAATCCGCAACGCCACGCCGATCCGCCGCGCCCATCCGCGCTTCGTCGAAAACCTGCGCAGCCTCGGCGTGCAGGTGGAATGGACCAGCGAGGAGTAAGCTTTCCAGATACGCACGCCACGGCGCGCAAAACGGGAGCGGGCCGACCGGCTCCCGGCGCGGCGCGCCGCCCTTTCCGGGTCATGGCCCTCTACCCAGGAGGCGTCTCCCATGCCGCGCCCGAACCCATAGGCGGCCAGGGCCTGCTACGCAGGCCCCAGTTTCAGAGGTTGTTCACGAAGCAGCACCTTCAAGGAGGTGTGTGATGAGCAAACTTTCCGATAGCGCCCTGGATGATCTGAAAGCCTCGGCCCGAGGCCAGGTCCTCTGCCCGGGCGACCCCGGCTACGACGACGCCCGCAAGATCTGGAACGCGATGATAGACCGCCGGCCGGCGGTGATCTTCCGATGCGCGGGCGCGGCCGACGTGCGCCGCGCCGTGGATTTCGCGCGCAACAACGGCCTGGTCCTGTCCGTGCGCGGCGCGGGCCACAACATCGCTGGCACCGCGGTCTGCGACGACGGCATGATGATCGACCTGTCGCCGATGAAGTCGGTGCGCGTCGATCCCTTGCGCGCCCGGGCCTATGTGGAGCCCGGCGCCACGCTGGCCGATTTCGACCACGAAGCCCAGGCCTATGGCCTGGCCACGCCGCTGGGCGTGAATTCCACCACCGGCGTGGCCGGGTTGACGCTGGGCGGCGGCTTCGGCTGGCTGACCCGCAGGTTCGGCATGACCATCGACAACCTGCTCTCGGCCGACGTCATCACCGCGGACGGCAAGCTGCTGCACGCCAGCGAGCAGGACAACCCGGACCTGTTCTGGGCGATCCGGGGCGGCGGCGGCAATTTCGGCGTGGTCACGATGTTCGAATTCCAGCTGCATCCGGTCGGCCCCGAGGTGTATGGCGGCTTGGTGGTGCTGCCGCTGGAACAGGGCAAGCAAGCGCTGTCGAAGTACCGCGATGCGCTGGCGACGCTGCCCCAGGAACTGACGGTCTGGGCCGTGCTGCGCCTGGCGCCGCCGCTGCCCTTCCTGCCTCAAGATGTGCATGGCAAGCCCATGGTCGCCTTCGCCATGTGCTATTCAGGGGATCCGGCGCTAGGTCCGGCCGCGGTCGAAGTGGTGCGCGGCTTCGGCACGCCTTATGGCGAGCATCTGGGCCCCATGCCCTACACCGCCTGGCAAAAGGCCTTCGACCCGCTGCTTACGCCCGGCGCCCGCAACTACTGGAAGTCGCACAATCTGGGGGGCCTGGAAGACGGGCTGATCGACGCCATTGTCGCCGCGGTGGAAAACCTGCCGTCGCCGCAATGCGAGATCTTCCTGGGCTACATCGGCGGCGTGGCCGCGCAGGTGCCGGTGTCCGCCATGGCCTATCCGCACCGTGCGGCGCAATTCGCCATGAACGTGCACGGACGCTGGGACTTTCCGGAAGAAGACGAGCGCTGCATCGCCTGGGCCCGGACGCTGTTCCGCACCACCGAGCCTTATGCGCAAGGAGGCGTGTACGTGAACTTCCTGACGCAGGACGAACCGGAGCGGCTGGGCGCGGCCTACGGCCCGAACTTCGACCGGCTGGTCCAGGCCAAGACCCGCTACGACCCGCACAACCTGTTCCGGCACAACCAGAACATCAGGCCGGCGGGGGTCTGACATGATCGGCGCGCCCGTTTGCCCTGGCTGCTATCCTGATGCCCCGGCATCCGCCGGGGCACGGGACGCCAGGGTGGAATTCCTGGCGTGCGTGGCAACGACATCCGAGGTTTGCTTCCCTGCATGGCTTCCCGCTTTTCCCTACGCCGCATTTTTGCCGTCGGCTTCTCTCTATGGGCGTCGTGGTGCTCCGCCCAGACCGTGGCCCTGACCTTTGACGACGGACTCGATCCCGATAAGCAGCCCCAGGCCGCGCTATGGAATTCCCAACTGCTGGAGGCCTTGCAGAAGCACGGGATCCAGTCCGCGCTGTTTCCCGCGTTGCGCAGCATAGGTGGCGCCGACGGGCTCGCGCTGGTGGCGCAATGGTCGAGGGCGGGACATTGGGTTGGCAACCATACGGCCAGCCACCGCAGCCTTGCCGACCCCAAGGTGTCGCTGGAAGCGTTCATTGCCGATGTAAAAAGCGCCGATGCCGCCCTGCGGAGCCTGCCTACCTTCGTGCCGATGCTGCGGTTCCCGTACCTGAAAGAAGGCGATACGCAAGCCAAGCGGGACGGCATGCGGGACTGGATGGCGCAGAACCGCTACAGGAACGGGCTGGTCTCCATAGATGCCAGCGACTGGTACTACAGCCGCGTCTATGCCGATCACATGAAGGCGGGCGACACCGCCCGGGCCCAGCGCGTGAAACAGCGGTATGTCCGCCATTTGCTGGACCGGGCGGCCTATTACGACGGGCTGGCCCGCGAGGTGCTGGGCCGCAGCCCCAAGCATGTCATGCTGCTGCACACCAACCAGCTCAATGCGGCAGCCCTGCCGGACGTGATTGCGGCGCTGAACGCCCAGGGCTGGACGATCGCCCCGGCGAGCGCCGCATTTGAAGATCCGCTGTACGCCCAGGCGCCCGACACGCTGCCCGCCGGCGAAAGCATCGTCTGGGCGCTGGCCAAGGCCGGCAAGCTTGCGGACCTGCGATATCCGGCGGAAGGCTCCGAGTATGAGGAGCCGCTGTTGCGGGAGGCCGGGCTGTTGCCCTGAACCTCAGGCGCGAGCTATTTTTTCGCGCCTGCCGATTTCCCCGCCGCATTCAGGCGCACCGCGGCGCGGATCAGCGCAGCCAGGGCCGTTTCGTCCAGGGTTTCACCCTGGCGGATATCGATGGCGCGCCGCGTGTTGCCGTCCAGGCTGGCGTTGAACAGCCCGGTGGGGTCCTCCAGCGCCGCACCCTTGGCGAAGGTCAGTTTCACGGCGCCTTTATAGGTTTCGCCAGTGCAGATAATGCCGTCGCGCGACCACACCGGCACCCGCCACTTCCATTCCTCTACCACGCCGGGATCGGCCTGCCTGATGATGGCCCTGACCCGCGCGAGCGTCTGGCCGCGCCAGTCGTCCAGTTCGCGGATCCTGGCGTCTATCAGGCTGGAGGGTGTCTCTTGCGTTGCCTCTTTTGTTGCGCGGCTGGTCTTGGTGTTCATGCCATGTCCCGGGAAAGATCGCAGACGGATGCGTCAGGAAGAATACCTGCATAGCTGCCGGAAAATTTGTTAACTTGGTTAGCAAACCAAATTTCTAGCACCGTAACGGGGTCACGGAAGAGGAGGATCAAGCGCAATGGCCAATCTGGTTTTGCTGCTGCTGGGCGTGGACTATCTGCGCAAGCGCGCCCGCGGGCTGTATATCATCGGCGGCCTGCTTTGCATTACAGGCGCCACGCTGTTCATCGACGCGCTCGACAACGCCGTCTATTTCCCGCTGAACTTCTTCGCGGCGCTGCTGGTCATCGAAGGCGTGGCCACGCTGATGATCGCCAAGTCCGGCGTGGGCGGGCAGCGGGTGCTGCGCTATGCCAAGGGCGCCATCGTGCTGACGGCCGGCAGCCTGGTCCTGATCGGCCACCATCACGGGCATTTCGCGCTATCCATGCTGTTCGGCCTCATGTTCCTGGTGGACGGCCTGATCCAGTGCACCGCCGCCTACGTGGTGCGCTACGAGCGCTGGCGCTATGTCTTCGCCTCGGGCGTGGCGGAAATCCTGCTGGCCATTTTCTTTTTCCAGCCCTACCCGACCCATTACGTCGGCACGGTGCCATACTGCCTGGGCCTGTTCCTGGCGTTCACAGGGCTGCGGCTGCTGTCGCTGGCGCGCCGTGTCCGCCACCTGGACTCCAACCCGGCGCTGGACGTCAATCCGCATCCGGACTTCATGCCGACGCGCGCCGACGCGCCCGCACAGACGGTGTTCGACGGTCCCCCGCTGGAATCCGAGCGCGCGCTGACCGTCCACGTCTGGACGCCGTCGGGCTCGGCCAAGACCGAGACGCGCAACTACCCCGTGGTCAATCGCTACATCGCCGCCGTCGACATCAACGGCGTGGTGTCGACCGGCCACGCCGCGCTGGAATCGCCCGAAGGCGTGTACATCAGCCTGTATCCGGCCCGGGAGATCGACCACTCTCCGGAACAGTTCGGCACTCTGCTGCGCGCCACGGCCGAGAACAACGTGCCAGGCGTGTACCAGCCCGACTACGCCACCGAATCCAAGGCCTGGACGCCGTCCACGATGCGAGTGCGCATCCGCAACTACGACGCGGCCAAGCTGCAGGCCTTCTGGAACGAGTACCGCAAGACCGAGATCTACAACCTGACGCACCGCAACTGCTCCAGTTCGGTGTCCAGCGCGCTGGAAGCGGCGCTGGACGGCGTGGTGGGACGCCTGCATGGCCCGAAGGCAGGATGGCGCGTGCTGCTGCGCCTCTTGCTGACGCCTGAACTGTGGGTGGCCGCGCAGATCCGCAAGCGCGCGCTGACCATGGCCTGGACCCCGGGCCTCACCCTGGACTATGCGCGCGCGCTCAGCATGCTGGCCGACCCGCGCCCGTTCGGCTGGTGGAAGATGTCGCAGGACGCGCTGCGCCAGATCGCCCGCATGCGCGCGGGCTGGCGCAAGCAGGACCGCAAGGCGCAGGCCCGCAACGCGGAGCAGGCCGAATCCTCGCAAGGGGCGCAATGACGGCCCCGCAACGCGCATGAAGACGCCATGATTGCGCAGATCGTAGGCGGAGTGGCCATCGTGGCCGGCGCGGCCTGGGGCGCGGCGGCGCTCTGGTTCCAGTCTCCGTTCCCCGGCCGCGCGCGCGCCGTCCTGCCGGCGGCATGGCTCGCGCTCGCGGCCGCCGCGCTGGTCGGACTGTCCATCGGAGAGTCCTGGCCTGCCTGGCTGTTCAGCGTTCTGCTGCTGGCGCTGTTGGCCTGGTGGCGGCTGGGCGTGCGTCCGTCCAACGACCGTCAGTGGATGCCGGAAGTGGAGCGCCAGACGCAAGGCACCATCGAGGGCGACATCGTCACCTTGCGTAACGTGCGCAATTTCGACTGGCGCACGCGCACGGACTACGACGTGCGTTGGGAGACCCGCCGCTACGATCTGTCGCGCCTCGCCTCGGTGGACCTGGCGCTGTCCTATTGGGGCCGGCCCGCCATCGCCCACGCCCTGGTGTCGTTCGGCTTCAGCGACGGCCAATACGTGGTGTTCTCGGTGGAGATCCGCCGCAAGCTGCACGACGAGTTCTCGGAAATCGGCGGCTTCTTCCGCCAGTACGAGCTGTCCGTGCTGGCCTCGACCGAGGAAGACAGCCTGCGCGTGCGCACCAATGTGCGCGGCGAGGAAGGCTATCTGTACCGCGTGCACATGCCAGAGGGCGCAGCCCGCAAGCTGTTCCTGTCCTATGTGGACACCGCCACCCGGTTGGCGGACAAGCCGCGCTTCTACAACACGCTGACGGGCAACTGCACCACCATCGTGTACCGGTTGGCCGACCAGATCGTGCCGGGGCTGCCGCTCGACTACCGCGTGCTGTTCTCCGGTTATCTGCCCGAGTACCTGTACCGCCTGGACGCCCTCGCAGGCGCGGACAGTCCGCAGGCCTACCGGCAGGCGGGCCATTACACGCAGCGCGCCCGCGCCACCGTGGACGCGGCCGAATTCTCGCGCAACATCCGGCGCGGCGTGCCGGGCGTGGCGCAAGCGCCCGCCCCCGATCAGGAGACCGGCGCAGGCATGCGCAGCCGCGCTACGTAAGCCCCCAGGGTCTCCGCGTGGCGCTCTTCCGAGCGCAGCCCGACATGGCCGTCCGCCCTGACCGCCAGCACCAGGATATGCCGCACGCCCAGCCTGCCGGCCATCGAGAGATCCAGATAACCGTCCACGCCGCCGATATCGCCGTTCGCCGTCAAGGCGACCACGGCCTCGATGATGGCGCCGTCGGATAGCGGTTCGATTGCGGCGCGGACCTGGGCGAGCGCGTCCGCGGACGTCCGCGGGCCGCCCAGGATGAAGACCGTATGGCCCTTGCGGTGGGTGCGTTCGTGCAGCATCCCCGCGCCGCCCGCCGCAAGGCGGATCGGGATCTGGTCCGGCAGCCGCTGGCCGGGCGAAACCGGGTCGTGCCGGTCTCCCATGACGATGGGCGAATCGCGGTAGTCGATGTCCAGCTCCGCCTCGGCCACCGCCTCGTGATGCTGCGAGGCGCCGTCCTCGAAGGCTTTGCGGATGGCGGCATTGCGCTCGCGCAGCACGTCGGGGTCCGTGGCCAATTGGGCGCTCTCGGCCTCGTCGCCCGATGCCAGCACGCGCTGCGCGGCCGGCCGGCGCTCCGCCTGGTAGCTGTCGAGCAGCCAATCCGAACACTGCCCGCCGCAGACCAGCGCAAGCTTCCAGGCCAGGTTGACGGCGTCGTGCAGGCCGCTATTCATGCCATGGCCCTGGGCCGGGCTGCAGGTATGCGCGGCGTCCCCGGCCAGCAGGATGCGGCCGGCCCGGAATTGCCGCGCGACTTTGGTGTAGCAACGGAAGCGCGCCGGGTGGGCCACGTCTTCGAAATTGGCCTGGGGCAGATAGCGCCGCAACGTGGACAAGGCATCGGCCACCAGATCTGAATCTTCGGCGCTGGGCCGCAGGTACACGCGCCAGCGCTGGCCCGGCAGCGCCGTCAGGATCACCGGGATCCGGTCCAGGTAGGCGTAGTTGGCCTCGAAAATCTCGGGCCAGCCGCTGATTGCGGCATCGAACACCGCCCAAGGCTGGCTGATGTCGTGGCCGTCCTGTTCGATGCCGGCCAGCTCGCGCACCGTGCTGTGGTGGCCGTCGCAGCCTATCACCCACTCGGCCAGCACTTCGATATCGCCGTCCAGCCGTTCGATCCTGGCCAGCATGCCGTCCGGCCGTTCCTGCAGGTCCACCAGCTTGCTGGCCCGCTGCACGCTGCCGCCGTGGCTGGCCAGATAATCGGCGAGGATGGACTCGGTGACCTCTTCCGAAATCCCGATGTTGTAGGGGTAGCGGCTGCCGCAAAGGTCCAGGTCGATCTCGCCCAGCACCTTGCCGTCGGCATGGATGCGCGCGCCGCGCTGCTTCACGCCCGCGGCCAGCAGCGGCTCGACGATGCCCAGCGAGTCGAAGATCTCCAGCGAGCGGGGGTGGACCACGGTTGCGCGGTCCCATTCCAGCGGCCGCTCGTGCGCATCGATCAACAGGCATTGGACGCCGCGCCGTTGCAGCTCGGCGGCGGTGAGCAGGCCCGCCGGACCGGCGCCCACCACCAGGACTGTCGTTGCAATCACCATGATGTCGCCTTGGAGAATGTCGAGGCGGCGTGGATTGCGCCTCGGCAGGAATCCAAAAAAATAAGGCCGCGCATGGCCAACCGTCAAAGATATTGAGGCTTACGCCGCTGGCATGGCGTCTGCGGCGCGCCTCAACCTTTTGGACCGATCCGTTACGGCTCAGGGGTGGGCAGCCAGCTGCGCGGCCTCGCCCAGCAGCGCGTCCAGCAGGCGGCGCGCCGGCACGGTCAGCGGCGCATCGGCGCGGTGCGTCACATAGATGACGGTCTTGGGCAAGGGATCGGCGATGGCCAGCCGCACCAGGCCCAACGTCGGCCCGTAGCGGTCCAGGAACCCCTGGGGCATGATGCCGATCAGGTCCAGCTGCGGCATCAACGCCAGCAGCGTGGAAAAAGACTCGCATTCGAGCTGCAGGTGCAACGCGCGCGCCTGCGTTTCGTCGGCATACAGCGCCCTGGGATCGCCCGGCCCCTGCGCCGGCCCCGTCAGCACCCAGGCCGCCTCGGCCAGCTCGCCCAGACGCCGCGCGCCTGCCAGCGGATGCGATGCCCGCGCGACGATGACCGACTGGCTTTCGAACAGCGGCTGCACGGCCAGGTCGCCGCCGCCGCCCGCTTCGGGCAGCGGCCCCAGCGCCATGTCCAGCTCGCCGGAACGGATGCGCTCCAGCGCCTGCGGATACAGCGTGTCGCGCACGCGCAGCCGCACCTGCGGCCAGCGCGCGCCATAGCGCGCCACCGCGCCCGGCGCCAGCAGGATCGCGGCGGCGGGCGATACGCCCAAGGTCACCTGGGCTTCGGCGCCGCGCAGGTGCCAGGCCAGGTCTTCGCGGGCCTTTTCGATTTCGCGCATGACGACCGCGGCGCGTGCCGCGAGGATCTCGCCTGCCTGCGCCAGCCGCACGCCCTTGGGCGTACGCACCACGAGCTCGGCGCCGACCTCTTCTTCCAGCTGGCGCAGCGACTTGGTCAACGCCGGCTGCGACACGTTCAGCACCTGCGCGGCGGCGCGCATGCTGCCGGTCCGGGCCAGGGTGAGCAACAGGTTCAGATGCTGGAGTCGCAAACCGCCTCTCCGGCCGATTACCTGGGGTAATCGACATCAAAACAATTCAAGGGATGCGCGCGCAGGCCGTCGATAGAATTCCTGCATGCCCCATCGGAGACAGGAGCCTAGCATGACCCGAGGCGTGAAGAACATTCTCTTCATCATGTGCGACCAGCTGCGCTACGACCATCTTTCCTGTTTTGGCCACCCCAGGCTGAAGACCCCGAATCTGGACGCGCTGGCCGCGCGCGGCGTGATCTTCGACCGGGCGTTCGTGCAGTCGCCCGTTTGCGGCCCGTCGCGCATGAGCTACTACACCGGACGCTACGTGCATGCGCACGGGGCCAGCTGGAACTTCGTGCCGCTGAAGGCCGGCGAGATGACCATAGGCGACCATCTGCGGCCCTTGGGCGTGCGCTCGGTGCTGGTGGGCAAGACCCACATGCGCGCCGACACGGCGGGTATGTCGCGGCTGGGCATAGACCCTGCCTCCGTCATTGGCCGCCGCATTGCCGAATGCGGCTTCGACGCCTACGAACGCGACGACGGCATCCATCCCTATTCGGGCCACGATCCGGACCCGCGCTACAACGACTATCTGCGCGCACAGGGTTATGGCGGCGACAACCCCTGGGAAAGCTGGGCCAATTCGGCGGTCGACACGGACGGCAGGGTGCGCTCGGGCTGGTTCCTGAAGTATTCCAACCTGCCCGCGCGCGTGCCCGACGAGCATTCGGAAACGCCCTACATCACGCGCCGCGCGATGGACTTCATCACCGAGGCGGGCGAGCAGCCCTGGTGCCTGCACCTGTCCTACATCAAGCCGCACTGGCCGTATCTGGCGCCGGCGCCCTACGCCGGCATGTACAGCGCGCAGGACGCGCTGGAGGTGGTGCGATCGGAGGCCGAACGCGCCGACCCGCATCCGGTGTATGCGGCGATGATGCAGCATCGCGTGTCGGCGACCTTCTCCGAGCCTGGCGTGCGCGAGGCGGTCATGCCCGGCTACATGGGGCTGATCAAGCAGATCGACGACCAACTCGGCGCGCTGTTCCGCTTCATGGAGGCGCGCGGCCTGTTCGACAACACCATGATCGTGTTCACGTCCGATCACGGCGACTATCTGGGCGACCACTGGATGGGGGAAAAGGACCTGTTCCATGAACCCGTCATCCGCGCGCCGCTGATTGTCTATGACCCGGATCCGCGCGCCGACGCCGCCCGCGGCACGCGCTGCGCCGCCATGGTCGAGGCGATAGACCTGGCGCCCACCTTCCTTGAGGCCTGCGGCGGCGTGCCGGTGCCGCACATCATGGACGGCCGTTCGCTGCGGCCCCTGCTGTTCGGCCAGACGCCGCCGGATTGGCGCGATCACGTCATCTGCGAGTACGACTACGCCTTCCAGGATTCGCGCATCGCGCTGGGCACGCCCGCGCGCCAGGCCTGGCTGCGCATGGTGCGCGATGAACGCTGGAAATACGTGCTGGCCGAAGGCTACCGGCCAATGCTGTACGACCTGCAGGAAGACCCGAACGAATTCGTCGACCTGGGCGCCTCGCCCGCGCACGAGGCGGTGCGCAAGCGCATGGAGGACCTGCTGTTCCGCTGGGCCCGCCAGCCGCGCCAGCGCGCCACGGTGGCCGACGGCACCATCGAGTCGATTGAAGTCCAGCCGCGCATTTCCGAAGGCGGCATCCTGATCGGCTACTGGGACGAAGCCGACCTGGCCCGCGCCAGGCAGACGTTCAAGCCCCGTTTCGCATCATCCAACCCGCTCGTGAAGCCGACGCTGGATCGGCTGTCGCAATCCTGAGGAGTGCAGCATGATTCTCGAAACCCCCGACATCACCCGCGCCCAGGCCGGCCTGGACGGCGTCTCCTGGAACATCCTGGGCCAGGTGTACGTGCCCAAGCAGGTCAGCCTGGACAGCATTTCCTGGCACGCCACGTTTCCGGAAGAGAGCTTCGTGCCGCCGCACGTGCATCCCAATCAGGACGAGTACATCTTCGTGCTGGACGGCCGCATCGACCTGCTGCTCGATGGCAAGAAGACCTCGGCCGGCCCCGGCGACCTGGTGCGCATGCCCCGTGGCGTGCCGCATGCCTTCTTCAACAATTCCGGCGTCGCCGCCACCGCGCTGTTCTGGGCCGCGCCCGCGGGCAAGCTGCTGGAGCTCTACCGGCGTATCCACAACATGTCGAGTCCGGCGGAGGTCGTTGCGGTGGCGCCGGAGTATGACGTGATCTTCATGCCGCCTGTCTCGTCCGCGGCCTGAACCATGCGCCGCCGCACGCTACTGAAGGGCCTGTCCGGCGCCCTGGCCTGTAACCTGCCCTGGGCCGCCCGCGCCGCGTACCCGGACAAGCCCGTACGCATCATTGTGCCGCTGCCCGCGGCCAGCCCGCCCGACGTGCTGGCGCGCGTGATCGGCGAAAGGCTGCAGCGCCTGTGGGGCCAGCCGGTGGTGGTCGAGAACCGGCCCGGCGCGACCGGCATGATAGGGCTGGACGCGGTCGCGCGCAGCGCGCCCGACGGCTATACCGTGGGCATCATGTTCCTGACGCATACCGTGCTGCCGGCGCTGTTCGGCAAGGTGTCGTACCGCACGGATGGCGACTTCGCGCCGATCGCGAATCTGGTCTGGCTGTACAACGCCCTGCTGGTGGCGCCGGGCAGCGAATACGCCGACGTCCGCGGCCTGGTCGAACAGGCGAAGCGCCAGCCCGGCAAGCTCAGCTACGGTTCCGGCGGCAATGGTTCGCCTGCCCATCTGCTGGGCGCGGCCTTCTGCCAGGCGGCCGGCATAGACATGCTGCACGTGCCGTTCAAGGGGCCGGCGGAAGCGGCGCAGGCGCTGATGGGCGGCTACGTGCAGACCATGTTCGCCACCGCATCCGTCGCGGTGCCGCTGGCGCAGTCCGGCAAGCTGCGCGCCCTCGCCGTCACGCGCGATGGCGGCATGGCCGCCCTGCCCGGCGTGCCCACGCTGGCCGAGGCCGGGGTGCCTGCATTCAATCTGAAGGAATGGGAGGGAATCGTCGCGCCCGCGGGCACGCCGCCTGACCTGATCGCCAAATGGAACGGCGCCATGCAGACCATCCTGGCCGACGCCGAGGTGCGCGAAAAGCTTGCCGGCCTGGGCATGGAAGCCGCCCAGGCCAACACCCCGGCCGAGTTCGCCGGGCTGATACGCGGCGAGCTGCAGCGCTGGTCGGCGTTCGTGTCGGAACAGAAGCTGCGCAACGGATGACGGCCGGGCGGACTAGCCCGGCCGCCCGCCTGGCCGCCTACTTCGCCACGCCCCCCACCCTGCCCAGGAACTCCAGCACCGCCAGATAGGAGCCTTCGTTGCCCGCCGCGTTGGCGCTGGGCGTGCCGCCCGCGTCCAGCAGCAGGCCGGACATGGCGTGCGGCTTGCTAATCAGGGTCGCGGGCAGGCAGGGATAGTGCACGTGATGGCCCGCGCCCATGCAGACGTGGTGGAACGTGGGCAAGCCATGTTCCTGGCGCCGCCGCATGACGATTTCCGAGTAGGCGGTGCTGGGCCAGAAGCCGTCGTCCGACGCGCTGACCAGCAGCACCGGGCCGGGATAGTTCTCGACCGGAATGCGGGCGCGCTCGAACGCCGCGCTGTCGCGCGTGGCGCTGAGGAAGGCATGCGTCTGGCGGTACGGCGGCTGGGACGCGTAGGCGGCGTCCCAGTTGGCGCTGGTGTTGTCCTGCCACAGATGCGGCAGCGGTTCGCCGCCCTTGGTCCAGACCTGCGCGTCGCGGCCGGTGCCGGGCGCGCCGGCGCTGACCACGCCATGCATGACCGGCGACGGCACGTAGGCGACCACCGCGCTGACCAAGTCCGGGTAATGCGAAGCCACCAGCAGCGAGGTCTCGCCCCCGCGGCTGATGCCGGACAAGGCCACGAAGCCGTCGCGCGGCGTAAGCTCCGTGCGGGCCCAGCGCAACACATGCTCGAAGTACTCCAGCGGCATGTCGTTCAGGTACTTGGGGCGGCCCTCGTAGTTGAAGATGGCCAGCGCCAGGCACTGGTAGCCACGGGACGCGAACAGCGCCGCGCGCGGCGCGTTGACGCCGCCGGACGAGCCGTTCATGTAGATCACCAGCGGGTGCGGGCCGGGGCCGGCGGGCGTATAGAGTTCACCCGACAGCGTCATGCCGCCAACCTGCTCGCGCACGCTGCGGTGCGTGACGCCTTCGGCCTGGAATTCCTGCACCAGGGTCGCCGCGGCGGACTGGCGGCCGTCGCTGGCTTCGATGCGAATGACGAGCGGCTCGGTCCGGTCCGGCGGGAACACCACGCTGGCCACGTCCTCGCAAGCCATGGACCAGACGATGCCCATGGCCGCGGGCTCGGCATAGCTGCCGGACACGGGACAATCGCGGGCCAGGTCCAGGCTGCCGTCGTGGCCGGCCACGAATACGGCTTGCGAGCGCCATGGCGCGCCGCACATCGTCATGCTCGCCGTGACGGTGATGAAGGCATAGGCCGGAAAGCCGCTCACGCGGATCTCGCGCGCCACGTCGATCAGGGCGCGTTCCGGGCTGACGGTGATGCTGGGTTGTTCTGCCACGGTGGCTCCTTAGCTCTTCAGGTCGGTCTTGGGCACGCCGTTGGCCTTGATGACCTGGGCCCACATGGCGGACTCGTCGGCGATGACCTTGTCCAGGTCGGCCGACGAAGTGAACTCCACGGTCACGCCCTGGTCCGCGAACTGCTGCACCAGGCTGGGATCGCGCGTGCCTTCGCGCACGGCGTTCTCCAGCGCCGCGACTACCGGCGCCGGCATGGCGGCCGGGCCCGAGATCATCATGCGGGTATAGAGTTCGAAGCCGTCCAGGCCAGCCTCCTTCATGGTCGGGACGTCCGGCAGGCTGGAGAGACGCTTGTCGGAGGTCACCGCCAACACCTGCAACTTGCCCGACTTGATGTTGGGCAGCGCCGAGGTCGGGAAGTCGAAAGTGCTCTGCACCGTGCCTGCCATCAGGTCCAGCAGCGCGGGACCGCTGCCCTTGTAGGGCACGTCCTGGAACTGGGTGCCGGTCTTGGACTGGAAGTGCAGCAGCGCCAGGTGGTTGATCACGCCGCGGCCGGCGTGCGCGCAGGTGATGTCGCCCGGCTTCTTCTTGGCCAGCGCGATGAATTCCTGCACGTTCTTCACTCCCAGCTCGGGATGCACGATCAGCAGCATCGGCGACTTGCCCATGGAGCCCAGCTGCTTGAAGTCCGATGGCTGGTAAGGCAGGTTGTTGTAGAGCAAGGGGTTCAGGATCATGCCATTGGTGCCGGCAAAGCCCAGCGTGTAGCCATCGGGCTCGGCGCGCGCCACCGCCACCGTGGCGATGATGGCCTGGCCGCCGGGACGGTTTTCCACCACCACGCTCTGCTTCAAGGTCTTGCCCATGCGCTCGGCCAGGGCGCGCGCCGCGATATCGGTCAGCCCGCCAGGGGCAAAGCCCACCAGCAGGCGCACGGGGCGGGTCGGAAAAGTGTTCTGGGCCCAGGCGGGGCGCGAGATCAGAGGCAGCGCGGCGAGCGCGCCCAGGGCATGGCGGCGGGTAAATCGCATACAACTCTCCAGGCAAGGACAACGCCCCCGCGCCCGGGAGAGGCCGCGGGGCAAAGCAATCGAAGGGAAAGGACGCACGGGCCGCTCACCTTACGGCGAGCTGTCACGGCGTCAGTATGTTGTATGCAATACCGCGGACGGGCTATCTAGGGATATCCCGAGGCTTACCAGGAGACGATGAGCACTTTATTCCGAGCAGCGGTATTTGGTATGCGATCCGATGGCGTCAGGCCTTGGTCATCAGCTTCTTCCAGCCTTCCAGCCCCAGCCGCTTCATCGTATCGATGTTCTTCTCGTAGATTTCGGCGGCATCCGGGAAGGACTCCACCGCGCGGTCGATGCTGTCTTCGCGCAACAGGTGCAGGATCGGGTACGGCGACCGGTTGGTGTAGTTCTCGATGTCGTCCGGCTGCGTGTCGGCGAACTGGAACTGCGGATGGAAGGTCGCCACCTGCAGCTCGCCCACCAGGCGCATGCGCTTGAGCAGACGGTCGGACAGGTCTTCGAAGTCATTGAAGTCCATGAAGTCGTCCAGCGCGTCGGGGATGATCAGCAGCGTGGTGTCGATCTTTTCCGGATCGGTCTCGGCCAGCAGCGCCAGTTCGTCCTGCAGGTCGGTGAGTACGCCTTCGGCGTCGGTGGCGTCGCTGACGGCAAAGCGGATCTGGTCCTTGACCTGCACCGCCTTGGCGAAGGGACAGAGGTTCAGGCCGATCACGGCCTGGTTCAGCCAGTGCTTGGTCTCAGCGACCACGTTGGCATAGGCGTCGGAAGTGGAAATCATGGGTGTCCGTCCTGGAAAAAAGAAAAGCGCGGGCGTTGCGGCCCGCGCTTTGAAGAGCGTCGCCGCCGCTTACGCGGCCGGCATGGCGGCCATGGTCTGGGCCACGGCTGCGGTCAGTTTCTTGCCGTAGGGCACGTGCAGGAATTCATTGGGGCCGTGGGCGTTGGACTTGGGGCCCAACACGCCGCAGACCATGAACTGGGCCTTGGGGAAGCCCTTCTGCAGGATGCTCATCAGCGGAATGGTGCCGCCCTGGCCGATATAGCCGCAGGACGCGCCGTAGTACTGCTGCGAGGCCGCGTCCAGCGCCTGGGTCAGCCAGGGCGCGGAGGCCGGGGCGTTCCAGCCGGTGGCGGCGCCTTCGTTGGCCTTGAAGATCACCTTGGCGTTATAGGGCGCGTCGGCTTCCAGCAGCGCCTTGATTTCTTGCGAGGCAGCCACGGCGTCGATCAGCGGCGGCAGGCGCAGCGACAGCTTGAAGGCCGTGCGCGGACGCAGCACGTTGCCGGCGCTGGACAGCGGCGGCAGGCCTTCGGCGCCGGTCACCGACAGCGTCGGACGCCAGGTGCGGTTCAGCAGCGCCTGTTCGGGTTCGGTCGTCATGGGCAGCACGAAGCCGCCGTCGGCGCCGCAGCTCCAGGGGAAACGGCGCCAGACTTCGTCGCCCAGGATGCGCGCGGTGGCGTGCACTTGTTCCACGCGTTCGGCGGGGATCTCGCAATGCAGGCTCTGCGGCAGCAGGCGGCCGGTGCCGCTGTCTTCCAGGCGGTCCAGCAGATGGCGCAGGATGCGGAACGAGGACGGCACCACGCCGCTGGAGTCGCCCGAGTGCACGCCTTCGTCCAGCACCTGCACTTCCAGCGTGCCCGACACCATGCCGCGCAGCGAAGTCGTCATCCAGAGCTGGTCGTAGTTGCCGGCGCCCGAGTCCAGGCACACCACCAGGGCCACGTTGCCCAGGCGGTCGCGCAGCGCGTCCACGTAGGGCAGCAGGTCGTAGCTGCCGGATTCCTCACAGGTTTCGACGATGCCCACGCAGCGCGGGCGCGGAATGCCTTGCTTGTCCAGCGCCATGATGGCGGTCAGCGAGGCGTACACGGCATAGCCGTCATCGGCGCCACCGCGGCCGTAGAGCTTGCCGTCTTCGAGCTTGGGGGTCCAGGGGCCGAGGCCGGCGCGCCAGCCCGAGAATTCGGGCTGCTTGTCCAGGTGGCCGTACAGCAGCACGGTGTCGCCGTTGTCGCTGCGGGTGGCGGGCGCGTCAAAGAAGATGACGGGCGTGCGGCCCGGCAGGCGCACCACTTCCAGCTTCAGGCCCGAGACCTTCTGTGCCTCGACCCACTGCGCGGCGTCGCGCACCACGCGCTCGATGAAAGCGTTCTTTTCCCAGTCCGCGTCGAAAGCCGGGCTCTTGGCCGGGATGGCGATGTAGTCGGTCAGCGCCGGGATGATCTCGTTGTCCCATTTTTCGTCGACGAAAGCCTGCAAGGCCTTCGGGTCCAGGGTGGGAGGAAGAGCGTCTTCGGGGATGCGTGCGTTCATGGCGCGGGATCCTGTGTGCGGGAGGGGGTAGGCAATCCGCTATTTTATGCCTGTGCGGCGCGGCTGGCATCTTTTGTCCCTGATTGTCATAGGCGCCGGGAAATGGTGCCGCCACACGGACCGCACCTCCGGCCCATGGACAAAGCCCCCAGTCGCACACGCGCTGGGGGCTTTGTTCCCGTTCACGGCCAGCCATCCGGGCCGGCCGCCATGTGCTGGCGCGTTCAGGCGCCGAGCAAAGCCGGTTCGCCGTTGCGGCCCACGGCCGGCGCATCGGCGTCGATCACTCGGCCGGTCTGCAGCTTGAACACGGCCACCGCTTCGCGCAGGCGCTGCGACTGGGTTTCCAGGGATGCCGCGGACGCCGCGGCCTGCTCGACCAGCGCCGCGTTCTGCTGTGTCACGCTGTCCATCTGCGACACGGCCTGGTTGACCTGCTGGATGCCTTGCGACTGCTCCTCGGACGCGCTGGAAATTTCGTTGATGATGTCCGTCACGCGGCGCACCGAGGTCACGATTTCCTGCATGGTGGCGCCGGCGGCTTCAACCTGGTCGGAACCGATCGATACCTTCTGCACGGAGTCGTCGATCAAGCCCTTGATTTCCTTGGCGGCGGCAGCGCTGCGCTGCGCCAGGGCGCGCACTTCGCTGGCCACGACCGCGAAGCCCTTGCCCTGCTCGCCGGCGCGCGCCGCTTCCACCGCGGCGTTCAGCGCCAGGATGTTGGTCTGGAAGGCGATGCCGTCGATCACGCCGACGATGTCGGCGATGCGGTTGGAGCTGTCGGCGATGCCGCGCATGGTGCCGACCACGTCGCCCACGGCCTGGCCGCCGCGCGTGGCCACTTCGGATGCCGCCACGGCCAGTTCCGAGGCGCTGCGCGAGCTTTCCGCGTTGTTGCGCACGGTGGACGACAGCTCATCCATGCTGGCGGCGGTTTCCTCCAGCGAGGCGGCCTGCTGTTCGGTGCGCGAAGACAGGTCGATGTTGCCCGCGGCGATTTCGCGCGCGCCGGTGTGGATCTCTTCCACGCCCAGGCGCACGGCCGACACGGTGCGCGCCAGGCTGTCCTGCATGCGCTTGACGGCGGCGTAGAGCACGCCGATTTCGTTGTTGCCGCGTTGCTCGATGCGGTTGGTCAGGTCGCCGCCGGCAATGCGGTCGAACAGGCGCCCGGCTTCATGCAGCGGACGGAACACCGCGCGGCCGAACACCGCGTACAGGCCCACCACCAGCGCGGCCACCACGACCAGCAGGCCGACCAGGACGGCGATCGCGCCGTTGATGCGGGTGGAGGCGTCACGCGCCACGCGCTGGCCGACCTCGTCGGCATAGTCCACGTATTTCTGGATGGCGGCGGTAAAGGTCAGGCCCAGCGGCGTGACTTTTTCCAGGTTGAGGCGATTGGAATCCTGGGCGTTGCCGGCGCGGATGGCCGCAATCATGGGCACGATGGCGTCGCGGTGATAGACGTCGTAGGCCGCCAGGGCCGCGTCCAGCAGGGGCTTGCCCTGGGCCGAGGTTTCGGGAGTCTTGCGCACCAGGTCGATCAGCTCGCCGGCCTTTTTGGTATAGCCGTCCAGGCGCTGCATGCTGGCCAGGTTGTCCAGGCTCTTGCCTTCCATCAGCGCGGTCTGCGCGGCCAGCAGCACCAGGCGGGCGCGCAGCAGTTCGGTGCCGGCGCCGTTCACGGCATTGGCGCGGACCAGGTTGGTGTCCAGCAGCACCTCGATGGAATTGCGGTTGGACGTCAGCTGCTGGTGGACGGCGATGCCGGTTAGCAGGAAAAGCGCGAAGAAAACGGCTAAAGCGGTCGTCAAGACCGCGCGAATACTGAGATTCTGGAACATTGGGGTCACTCCGGGTTGCGTATAGCGGCTACCTATGCTTTACGACAGGTTGCAATGAAAAGTTAAACATCTCATTTGATTGCATGACGCATTTCCTGCGGCGTCGCCCTTGTCCAACACAATTAACAACGATTATCATTTGCAATCTTTGGACCTGACGGAAACCCATCGTGACGGCGGCCACCCAGCCCACGGCGCAACATGCCTTGAACCTGCTCTACCGCGACCATCATGGATGGCTGGCGGGCTGGCTGCGGCGGCGGCTGGGTTGCGCCCATGACGCGGCCGACCTATCGCACGACACGTACGAGCGGCTGCTGAACTCGGGCCGCCTGCCCGAAGCCGGCCAGGCGCGCGCCTTCCTCACCCAGATCGCCAAGGGTCTGGTGGTGGACCTGTACCGCCGCCGCGCCCTGGAAAGCGCCTATCTGGACGCCTTGGCCAGCCTGCCCGAAGCGCACATGCCTTCGGCCGAGGCGCGCGCGCTGGCGCTGGAAACGCTGATGGCGGTGGACGCCGCGCTGGACGCCCTGCCCGCCCGCGCCCGCCAGGTCTTCATCCTGTCCCGCTTCGAGGGCCGGACCTATTCCGACATCGCGCAAAGCCTGGGCGTGTCGGTGGCGCTGGTGCGCAAGCACATGCTGCGCGCCGCCCAAGCCTGCCTGGCCGCGCTGTGAGCGCCCGGCACGGGGACATCCCCGAACCGATACTGGCGCAAGGACTGGAATGGCTGGTCATCCTGTGGTCCGGCGAAGCCAGCGCCGACGAACGCGCGGCCTGGCAACGCTGGCGCGCGGCCCATCCGGACCATGAACGCGCCTGGCAGCAGGTGCAGCGGATCGACACGCGGCTGATGGACGTTTCGCCCGAGGCCTCTGCCCAGGCGCTGGCCCGCTCCGGCCGGCAGGCGGGACGCCGCAAAGCCCTGCGCCTGATGGGCTGGGCGGTGCTGGGCGCCGGCGCCGCGGGCCTGGCGGCCCAACGCCTGCCTTGGCAGCCCTACGCCGCGGACTATCGCAGCGCGGCAGGCGAACGGCGCGAAATCATGCTGGCCGACGGCACCCGGCTCATACTCAACGGCGCTAGCGCCGTGGACATGGAATACACCGCCGAGGCGCGCCGGCTGGTCCTGCGGCGCGGCGAGATCTACGTGCAAACCGGCCACGGCCCGGCTGCCGCGGGCCGCCCCTTCTTCGTCGCCACCGCCTATGGCGATGTGCAGGCGCTGGGCACCCGGTTCACCGTGGAGCAGCAGCGCGACCGGATACGGGTCGGCGTCTACGAAGGCGCGGTGGAGATCCAGCCCTCGCGGGGCCACCCCCTGCGCCTGGACGCGGGCCAGTCCGCCGCGTTCACGCCGCTGGCGGCCGAGCCGATGCCGGACGCCCTGCAGCAGGCGCCGGCCTGGCTGCGCGGCCAACTGGTGGCCGAACGGCTGCGCCTGGCGGACTTCCTGGACCAGGTCGGGCGCTACCGGCGCGGCGTGATCCGCTGCGACCCGCGCGTGGCCGACCTGATCGTGTCGGGCGTGTACGCCCTGGACGACACGGACCGGATCCTGGCCTCGCTTGCAAGAGCCCTGCCGCTGCGCGTGTCGCGCTACACGGCTTATTGGGTGGTGGTGGAACCCAGATAGCCCTCTACAGAAAAATCCGCGAAAACCGTAGCACTTTTTATTTCTCGTTCGGGATACCTGCATATCCGCAGCATTCACGTCCGCAACGAGGAACCCACTCCATGCAAGCCCGCTCCACTCCCAAGCCCGCCCGCAGCACGCTGGCGCTGGCGCTGACCGCCCTGGCGCTGGCCGCGCCCCCCGCCGCCATGGCTGCGGGACCAGGCTCCCCCTCGCCCCAGGAGCGGGCCGCCAGGAGCTACGACATTCCCGCCGGCCCATTGGACCAGGTGCTGAACGCCTACTCCCAGCAGGCGGGCGTGACCATCGCCATCGACGGCGCCCTGACCGCGGGCCGCCGCAGCCCCGGCCTGCGCGGCGCCTATGGCCTGAACGCGGGCTATGCCGCGATCCTCGCCGGCAGCGGCCTGGCCGCGCGGCAGGAAGGCGGCGGCTACGTGCTGCGTCCGCTGCCGCCCGGCGCGGCAGGCATTTCCACGCTGGAGTCTGTCACCGTGCGGGCCTCGAGCGTGGCGCCCGACAGCTACGTGGCCGAGGAAACCCGGGCCGGCACCAAGACCGACACGCCCATCCTGGAAGTCCCGCAGTCGATCTCGGTGGTGACGCGGGCGCAGATGGAAGCGCAGAACGCGCAAAGCGTGACCGAAGTGCTGCGCTACGTGCCCGGCGTGACGGTGGAAACGTATGGCGTGGATCCCAAGGGCTTCGATTGGGTCATGCTGCGCGGCTTCAACGCCCAGGCCACCAGCGACTACAAGGACGGCCTGCGCCAGGCCACGTCCGGCTACACCCTGTTCCGCAGCGAACCCTACGCGCTGGATCGTATCGAAGTGCTGCGCGGCCCTTCTTCCGTGCTGTACGGCCAGGGCGACGCGGGCGGGGTCATCAACCGCGTGAGCAAGCTGCCCTCGGCCACGCCGCACTACGAGGCCGAGCTGGAGTACGGCAGCTTCCAGCGCAAGCAGGCCGCGGTCGATCTGACCGGCCCCGCGACCGAAGACGGCACGCTGATGTACCGCATCATCGGCGTGGCGCGCGACGCCAACACGCAATTCACCTACCCCAACGGCGACCGCATTTCCGACGACCGCCTCTTTCTGGCGCCTTCGCTGACCTGGGCCCCTTCCGCCGCGACCCGCTTCACGCTGCTAACGGAGTACCTGCGCGACCGTTCCGGCGGCACCATCGGCACGGTTACGGTGAACGGCAAGCCCACCAATCTGCGCAACGGCGATCCCAATTTCAATCGCTACGACCAGGACCAGAAGAGCATCGGGTATCTGTTCGAGCATCGTTTCAACGACACGCTGCAGGTGCGGCAGAACCTGCGCTACGGGCGGGTCGATTCGATCCTGGACAACATGTTCCTGGCCGGCCTGACGCCCACCGGCATCGCCCGCACTGCCCGCCGCTACGACGAAAGCATGACCGCGCTGGCGTTGGACAACCAAGCCCAGTTCGACCTGCGCACCGGCCCGCTGGCCCATACGCTGCTGCTGGGCCTGGACTTCAACCGCAGCAGCGCGGACGTGTCGCGCACCATGGGGCCCGCCCCCAGCCTGAACCCCTTTGATCCAGTCTATGGCGTGGACGTGCCCACGCCGACCATACCGCTGGCCAACTACCTGGAGCGCACGCACCAGACCGGCCTGTATCTGCAGGACCAGGTTCGCTTCGACGAACGCTGGGTGCTGACCCTGGGCGGCCGCTACGACTGGTACAGCCAGAAGACCGAAAACCGGATCCTGAACAACGACTCCGATCAAAGCGGCAGCCGCTTCAGCGGCCGCGCCGGCCTGAACTACGTCATGCCCAACGGCGTCGCGCCCTACGTCAGCTTCGCCCAGTCCTTCCTGCCCAATACCGGAACCTCGGCGCCGGCCAATGGCAGTTCTCCGTTCGCGCCCTCGCGCGGACGCCAATGGGAAGGCGGCGTCAAGTTCCAGCCGCCCGGGTCGAATGCGCTCTACACGCTGGCGGTCTTCGACATCAAGAAGAGCAACGTACTGACCAATGACCTGCAAAACCCCGGATTCCAGGTCGCTTCGGGCGAGGTGCAGTCGCGCGGCGTGGAACTGGAAGGCAAGTTCAGCCTGGGCGACGGCTGGGACTTCACCGGTTCCTATACCTATGTGCGCGCCCGCATCACGCGCGCCAACAACGGCACGGAAGGCAACCGCCCTGCCCTGGTGCCCGAGCACAGCGCGTCGGGCTGGCTGAACTACACGGTGCGCAACAGCGCGCTGGCCGGACTGAGCCTGGGCGCAGGCCTGCGCTACGTGGGCTCGACCTACGGCGACAACGCCAACACGCTGGAGATCGCCGGGCGCACGCTGGTGGACGCGGGCGTGTCCTATGCGGTGGACAAGCACCTGACGCTGTCGGTCAACGCCACCAATCTGTTCGACAAGGAATACCTGGCGACCTGCTCCGACCTGAGCGATTGCTATCCGGGCAGCCGCCGCAGCGTCATCGGCCGGGTGAAGTACCAGTTCTGAGCGCCACAATGAAAACGCCCCGCCAAGTAGCGGGGCGTTTCGCGCAAGCGCCGGGAAGCAAGCCCCGGCGCCAGCGTTTGGCTTACTTCAGCCAGACGCGCGCGTTGCGGAAGATGCGCATCCAGGGGCTGAACGCGCCGCCGGCATCCGCCTTGCCCCACTTCTCGGGCGCCCAGGACATCATGACGTTGCGCGTCACGCGTTCCGGGTGCGGCATCATGACCGTGAAGCGGCCGTCGGCGGTGGTGACCGAGGTCAGGCCGCCCGGGCTGCCGTTCGGGTTGAACGGATAGGCTTCCGTGGCCTGGCCGCGGTTGTCGATGTAGCGCGCGGCGGCCAGCAGGCGGCTGGCGTCGCCCTGCTGCGAGAAGTCCGCATAGCCTTCGCCGTGCGCCACGGCCACCGGAATGCGCGCGCCTTCCATGCCGGCGAAGAAGATCGACGGCGACTTGGCCACTTCGATCATCGCCAGGCGGGCTTCGTATTTTTCCGACAGGTTGCGCGTGAAGCGCGGCCAGAATTCTGCGCCCGGAATCATCGGCGCCAGCGCGGCCATCATCTGGCAGCCGTTGCACACGCCCAGCGCGAAGGTATCGGGACGCGCGAAGTAGGCGGCGAACTGATCCGACAGCTTGCTGTTGAAGCGGATGGTGCGCGCCCAGCCTTCGCCGGCGCCCAGCACGTCGCCGTAGCTGAAGCCGCCCACGGCCACCAGGCCTTGCACCTGCGCAAGATCCACACGGCCGGACAACAGGTCGGTCATGTGCACGTCGATGGCTTCAAAGCCGGCGGTGTCGAAGGCCCAGCCCATTTCCACCTGGCTGTTGCAGCCCTGCTCGCGCAGGATCGCGACGCGCGGACGCTTGCCGGTGTTGATGAAGGGCGCGGCCACGTCTTCCTGGGGGTCGAAGTCCACGTTGGGGCTCATGCCCGGATCCGTGACGTCGTTCCAGACGTCGAGCTCGGCCTGGGCGCAGGCCGGGTTATCGCGGCGCGACATGATGCGGTAGGACACTTCGCTCCAGGCGCGGCCGAGTTCGGCGCGCGGCTGGCCCCAGACCTTCTTGCCGTCGCGGTAGAACTCGACTTCGTCGGCGCCATTCAGGCCGCCGATGACGTGCGAATGCGCCGACAGGCCCGCGCCGCGCAGCACCTGCATGACGGCGTCGCGCTGGGCGGCCGGCACCTGGATGACGGCGCCGGCTTCTTCGGAGAACAGCGCCTTGAGCGTCAGTTCCTCGCGCTGCACCGCCACCTGCTCGGGACGGATCTTGTAATCGCCCCAATCCGCCGATTGCGGATCGAAGGTCAGCATGTCCAGGTTGACCGAGATGCCGGTGCGGCCGGCGAAGGCCATTTCGGTCAGGGTCGCGAACAGGCCGCCGTCGGAACGGTCGTGGTAGGCCAGGATGGTGCCGGCTTCGGCCAGGGTGCGGATCGTGACGAAGAACGCGCGCAGGTCTTGCGGCGCGTCGATGTCCGGCACGGTTTCGCCGACCTGGTTGTAGGCCTGCGCCAGGATCGAGCCGCCCATGCGGTGGCGGCCGCGGCCCAGGTCGATCAAGATCAGCACGCTGTCGCCGGCGTCGGTGCGCAGCTGCGGGGTCAGGCTGGCGCGCACGTCGGCCACGGGCGCGAAGGCCGTGACGATCAGCGACACCGGCGCCACCACCTGGCGCTGTTCGCCGTCCTGTTCCCAGGACGTTTTCATGGACAGGGAATCCTTGCCCACCGGGATCGACAGGCCGGTGGCCTGGCACAGTTCGCTGACGGCGGACACGGTGTCGTACAGCGCGGCGTCCTGGCCGGCCACGCCGCAGGCGGCCATCCAGTTGGCCGACAGCTTGATGTCTTCCAGGCGCGCCACGTCGGCCGCGGCCAGGTTGGTCAGGGCCTCGGCCACGGCCATGCGGCCGGAGGCCGGCGCGTCCAGCATGGCGATCGGGGTGCGTTCGCCCATGGACATGGCTTCGCCGCGGAAGCCTTCGTAGTCGGCCAGGGTCACGGCGCAGTCAGCCACCGGCACCTGCCACGGACCGACCATCTGGTCGCGGCTGGACAGCCCGCCCACGGTGCGGTCGCCGATGGTGATGAGGAAGGACTTGTTGGCCACCGTGGGGTGGCGCAGCACGCGGTAGGCGGCTTCGGTCAGGTCGATGCCGGCGAGGTCCAGCGGCGCGGACACGCCGGGCAGGCGCGTGACGTCGCGGGTCATGCGCGGCGGCTTGCCCAGGATGACGTCGATCGGCACATCCACCGGACGCACTTCGGCTTCGCCCTGCGGACGGATGGTGTCAAGGCCCGGCAGGCCCTCGCCGTCCACCACGCGCAGCTGGCGCTCTTCGGTGGCCACGCCCACCACCGCGTAGGGGCAGCGTTCGCGGCGGGCGATGGCGTCAAAGCGTTCCAGGTCCTTGGGCAGGATCGACAGGACGTAGCGTTCCTGGGATTCGTTGCTCCAGATTTCGGCGGGCGACAGGCCCGATTCTTCCAGCGGCACGCGCTTGAGGTCGAAGATGGCGCCGCGGCCGGCGTCGTTCACCAGTTCCGGGAACGCATTGGACAGGCCGCCCGCGCCCACGTCGTGGATCGCGATGATGGGGTTGTTCTCTGCCTGCTGCCAGCAGCGGTCGATGACCTCCTGGGCGCGGCGCTCGATTTCAGGGTTGCCGCGCTGGACGGAATCGAAGTCCAGTTCGGCCGAGTTGCTGCCCATGCTGATGCTGGAGGCGGCGCCGCCGCCCATGCCGATGCGGAAGCCCGGGCCGCCCAGCTGGATCAGCAGCGCGCCCGGAGGAATCACGTCCTTGTGCGTCAGGCCGGCATCGATGCTGCCCAGGCCGCCCGCGATCATGATGGGCTTGTGGTAGCCCCAGCGCGTGCCGCCGGCGGTCTGTTCGAACGAACGGAAATAGCCCAGCAGGTTGGGACGGCCGAATTCGTTATTGAACGCCGCGCCGCCAATGGGGCCGTCGATCATGATGGACAATGGCGAGGCGATGCGCTCCGGCAGGCCGTGATGGTCGGCTTCCCAGGGCTGCAAGGCATCGTCAAAGCGCAGGTGCGACACGGTGAAGCCGGTCAGGCCGGCCTTGGGCTTGGAGCCGCGGCCGGTCGCGCCTTCGTCGCGGATCTCGCCGCCGTTGCCGGTCGAGGCGCCGGGGAACGGCGCGATCGCGGTCGGGTGGTTGTGGGTTTCCACCTTCATCAGCGTGTGCACGGTGGTGTTGCGGCGGATGTACTTGGCGCCTTCGACGCCCTCGCCCGTCACGCCCGGCACGCCGGCCTGGAAACGCTGCGCGGGGCCGCCTTCCATGATGGCGGCGTTGTCCGAATAGGCGACCACGGTGCCCTCGGGCTGCGCCTTGTGGGTGGCGCGGATCATGCCGAACAGCGTGTTGGGCTGTTCCTGGCCGTCGATCACCCACTGGGCGTTGAAGATCTTGTGGCGGCAGTGTTCGCTGTTCGCCTGGGCGAACATCATCAGTTCCACGTCGGTGGGATCGCGGCCCAGGTCGCTGAAGGACTTGGCCAGGTACTCGATTTCATCGTCCGACAGCGCCAGGCCCAGCGAGACGTTGGCCTCGGCCAGGGCTTCGGCGCCGCGCGCCTGCACATCGACCGTGCGCATGGGCTTGCCGGCCAGCGGCTGGAACAGCGCCTGGCCGTCGAAGCTGGCGTCCACCACGGTTTCGGTCATGCGGTCGTGCAGGCAGTCGGCCGCGCGCGCCAGCATGGCGTCGTCGAACGACTTGGTACCCAGCAGGCCGCGCTCGGGGGTGATCACGTAGCGCACGCCGCGCTCGATGCGGTGCACGGACGCCAGGCCACAGTTGTGGGCGATGTCGGTGGCCTTGCTGGCCCAGGGCGAAATCGTGCCCAGGCGCGGGATCACCAGCAGGGACAGGCTCTTGGCCGGCGCGTCGCCGGTGGCGGGGGTGCCGTAGTCCAGCAATTGGGTCAGGTGTTGCTGCTGTTCGGCCGTCAGGGCCGCGTCGGTGCTGACGAAGTGCTCGTAGCGGGCGGATATGTCGGCCACCGGCAGGCCGGCTTCCTTCAATTGCGCCAGGAGGCGATCGCGACGGAAGGAGGACAGGACGGAGGAACCAGGCAGATGCTGAACTAGGGACACGATGCGGGCGCCGTATAAAGAGAAGGAGAGCAAAACGTGATTTTACCCGTTTAGGGGGTTTTCCCGGAGAGCTTGTTCCACCGACCTCCGATGGCCCGATTTCGACCACTGTTACAAAAGAATTCCAGGCATCCCGCGGTTTGATGGTGCAGAGCAATATCGACGACAAATTCCCGCCATTGCGAACCTTTCCCAACACCAGCCGCGCCGCAAGCCCAGCGCTTATGCGGCGGCGCAACATGTTGCGCTTATCCCGCACCGCGGGAAAACACGAACTTCCGGCCCCACGGCGCAACGGTAGGATGCAGCGACCCCCATTAATGCATGGCGCCTACCCGCGCGCTGGCCGCTGCCTCACATGTCCCGCCCCGAAGCCCCCGCCGAGCCTGTCGAACCGATCATTCCCACCGAATCAGATCCCGCAGTCAAAGTGCCGCTGGCCATCGAGGACTGGCTGGCCGTGATCCTGCTGGCGACCCTGGCCATCATTACCTTCCTGAATGTGCTGGTGCGCTACTTCACCGACCAGTCCTTTGCCTGGACGGAAGAGATCTCGGTGTTCCTGCTGATCGTGCTGACCATGGCCGGCGGCAGCGTGGCTTTCGTGCGCAACCACCACATCCGCATCGAGATCCTGGCGGACTCGGGTTCGCCGCGCCGCCAGCGCATCATGGCGCTGATCTCCAACAGCTGCGTGCTGGCCTTCTTCCTGCTGTTGACCGTGCTGTCGGTGAAGCTGGTTTCCGACGAGTACATCTACGAAGAGACCTCGCCCGCCATCGGCGTGCCGACCTGGTGGTATTCGATCTGGCTGCCCGTGATGGCCGCGGCGATCTCGCTGCGCACCATCGGCACGCTGCGCCGCATCGCCAAGAGCGGGCGCGCCGCCGGGCAGGATCAGCAATGATCGCCGCCATCCTCTTCACCGTCTTCATCGTCCTGATGCTGATCGGCGTGCCGGTCGGCGTGGCCCTGGGCCTGGGCGGAACCGTGGCCATCGTGCTGTCCAACCTGGACACGCCCTGGTATGGCCTGCTGACCGTGCCGCAGAACTTCTACGCCGGCCTGGCCAAGTATCCGCTGCTGGCCATCCCCATGTTCGTGCTGGTGGGCTCGATCTTCGACCGTTCCGGCGTGGCCAAGCGGCTGGTGGATTTCGCCATCGCCATCGTCGGCCGCGGCCCGGGCATGCTGCCGCTGGTATCGATCGCCGTGGCCATGTTCCTGGGCGGCATCTCCGGCTCCGGCCCGGCCTGCGCCGCCGCGGTGGGCGCGGTGATGATCACCGCCATGTCGCGCGCCGGTTATCCGGGCTCGTTCTCCGCTGCCGTGGTCGCGGCCGGCGCCGCCACGGACATCCTGATCCCGCCCTCGGTGGCCTTCATCATCTACTCGGTGCTGGTGCCTGGCGCATCGGTGCCGGCGCTGTTCGCCGCCGGCATGATCCCCGGCATCCTGGCCGGCTTCGCGCTCATCATTCCGGCGGTCTGGCTGTCGCGCAAGTACAAGATGGGCGCGCTGGAAGCCCACCTGCCCCGCCCGCCTTTCTGGGCCAGCCTGCGCGAAGCCTCATGGGGCCTGGCCGCGCCGGTGCTGATCCTGGGCGGCATGCGCATGGGCTGGTTCACGCCTACCGAAGCGGCCGTGGTCGCGGTGTTCTACGGCCTGTTCGTGGGCATGTTCATCCACCGCACCATCAAGCTGCGCGACCTGTACACCATCCTGCGCGAAGCCGCCGAGCTGTCCGCCGTCATCATGCTGGTGGTCACGCTGGCCGGCATCTTCGCCTGGGCGCTTTCCACCCTGAGCGTGATCGATCCCATCACCCACGCCATCGTCAACTCCGGATTGGGCGAATGGGGTGTGCTGGCGCTGCTGATCCTGCTGCTGATGACGGTAGGCATGTTCCTGGACGGCATCTCCATCTTCCTTATCTTCGTGCCGCTGCTCATGCCCATCGCCAACGCCTATGGCTGGGATCCGGTGTGGTTCGGCGTGATCCTGACCTTGAAGGTCGCCCTGGGCCAGTTCACCCCGCCGCTGGCCGTGAACCTGATGGTGTCGTGCCGCATCGCGCGCGTGCCGATGGAGTCGACGGTGCGCTGGGTGGTGTGGCTGCTGGGCGCGATGTTCCTGGTGCTGGTCGCGGTGCTGGTGTTCCCGCAGCTGGCGCTGTGGCTGCCCAAGAAGCTGGGTTATTGAAAGGGCCAAACAGGACGCCCCCAAGGGGCGACCCCAAGGCCGGCGGTACCGGTATTCACTACAACAACAGACACGCAAAGAGAGGAGACGCAACATGAAATTCCGCAACCTGATCGGAGCGGCCCTGTGCGCGGCGGCCGTCGTCGGCATGGCGCCTGCGCATGCGCAGAACTACAAGCCCGAATACAAGCTCTCCATCGTGGTCGGCACCACCTTCCCGTGGGGCCAGGGCGCTGAAATCTGGTCGAACCTGGTGCGCGAGCGCACGCAGGGCCGCATCAACATCAAGGTCTATCCCGGCACCTCGCTGGTCCAGGGCGACCAGACGCGCGAATTCACCGCCATCCGCCAGGGCGTGATCGACATGGCCGTGGGCTCCACCATCAACTGGTCGCCGCAGGTCAAGCAGCTGAACCTGTTCTCCCTGCCCTTCCTGATGCCCGACTACGCCGCCATCGATGCGCTGGTGCAGGGCGACGTGGGCAAGGAAATGTTCAAGCTCATCGAGAAGGCCGGCGTGGTGCCGCTGGCCTGGGGCGAGAACGGCTACCGCCAGCTGAGCAATTCCAAGCACGAGATCAAGAAGCCCGAGGACATGAAGGGCCTGAAGCTGCGCGTGGTGGGCTCGCCGCTGTACATCGACACCTTCACCGCGCTGGGCGCCAACCCCACGCAGATGAGCTGGGCCGATGCCCAGCCGGCGCTGGCCAGCGGCGCGGTGGACGGCCAGGAAAATCCCCTGTCGATCTACACCGGCTCCAAGCTCTACACCGTGGGCCAGAAATACCTGACGCTGTGGAACTACGTGGCCGATCCGCTGATCTTCGTGGTCAACCGCGAGGTCTGGAATTCCTGGTCCGAAAAGGACCGCGACATCGTGCGCCAGGCCGCGCTGGACGCCGGCAAGCAGCAGATCGTGATCGCGCGCAAGGGCGTGACGCCTGAAGACCCGTCGCTGCTGAAGGAGATCGCGGGCCACGGCGTGACCGTGACCTCGCTGTCGCAGGCGGACCACGAGGCCTTCGTCAAGGTGACCAAGCCCGTCTATGACAAGTGGAAGAAGCAGATCGGCGAAGACCTGGTGAACCTGGCTGAAAAGTCGATCGCCAATCGCAAGAAGTAGGCCGCAAAGAACAAGCAGCAAGCCCCAGGGGAACGGCGGCGCAAGCCGCCAACCGAGGCAGGGACGTCAGATCCCGCCCACCAACGGGCGCCGGCCACAAGCTGGCGCCCGTTTTCTTTTATGCGGGATAGCTGACTTCCAGGATGTCCAGCTCTTCGATCCCGCCGGGCGTGCGCAGCACCACGGTGTCGCCTTCCTTGGCCTTGATCAGCGCGCGCGCCACCGGCGAAATCCAGCTGATCTTGCCCGCCAGCGGCTCGGCCTCGTCGACGCCGACAATGGTCACGTTGTGTTCCTCGCCGGCCTTGTCGGAATACAGCACCGTGGCGCCGAAGAAGACCTGGTCGCGGTTGGGCTGCGCGGCCGGATCGACCACTTCGGCGATATCCAGCCGCTTGGTCAAGAAGCGCATGCGGCGGTCGATTTCGCGCAGGCGCTTCTTGCCGTACAGATAGTCGCCGTTCTCGGAACGGTCGCCGTTGGACGCGGCCCACGACACCACCTGCACCACCGAAGGACGCTCCACGTTCATCAGGTGCGTGAGTTCGCCGCGCAGGCGCTCATAGCCGCCGGGCGTCATGTAGTTCTTGGTGCCGGCAGGCAGGGCCTGGGCTTGCGGCAGATCGTCGTCGTCCTCGTTGTCCGACTCTTTGACAAAGGCTTTGTTCATGGCGGTTGCGCCGTCTCGGCGCGGTCACAGTCGATAGCTTGAAGGGCAAGGCGGCCCGGCCGCCGCCCGCGTCAGAACCAGTCGTGCCAGACCGGTTTAAGGTCGGGCGGCAAGGCCGGCAAGCGGCCCAGGTCCACCCGGCTTTCCTTCGGACTATGGAAGTCCGAACCGCGCGACGCCAGGAATCCATAGCGGCGCGCCACATCCGCATAATAGCGGGCCTCTTCCGGGGTATGGCTGCCGGTGTTGACCTCGATGCCCAGGCCGCCCAGCTGCAGGAATTCGTCGAACAGCGCGGCAAACTGCAGCGGCGTGTACTTGTAGCGGCCGGGATGCGCGATGACGGCGATGCCGCCCGCGCCGCGGATCCAGCCCACGGCTTCCGCCAGCGTGGCCCACTGCATGGGCACGTGGCCCGGGCGGTCATCGCCCAAATGCTTGGTGAACACGGTCTGCACGTCGGGGCAATAACCGGCTTCGACCAGATAGCGCGCAAAGTGCGTGCGGCTGATGAGTTCGGGGTTGCCTGCGAACGGCAGCGCGCCTTCATAGGCGCCGGGCATGCCCATTTCCGCCAGGCGTTCGCCGATGCGCTTGGCGCGTTCGGCGCGGCCGGAGCGGGTCTTGCGCAGGCCTTCGATCAGGGCAGCGTTCTCGGGGTCGAAGCGCAGGCCCACGATATGCACGGTCACGCCCGCCCAGGTCACGGAGATCTCGACGCCGGTGGCGAAGTCCATGTCCAGCTCGCGCGCCGCGCGCGCCGCTTCGGCCACACCGCCGATTTCGTCGTGGTCGGTCAAGGCCCATACGTCCACGCCGTTGGCATGCGCGCGCTGCGCCACGTCGCGCGGCGCGAGCGAGCCGTCCGAGACGGTGGAATGGCAATGCAGATCGATGTTCAGTGTGCGCGCGTTCATCCAGCTATTGTAGAGAAGGCCCGGCAGCGTGGATAGCGCCGAGCCGTCCCCTGTTTACGGCGCGGTCAGGACAGCAGAAAGGACGCGACCGGATCCACCTGCTCGTCCGAGATCAAGGTGGGCGCATGGCCCACGCCGGCCACTTCATGGGCCTGTGCGCGCGGATTGCGCTTGAGCATTTCCTCGACGGTGGCGCGCGTCAGCAAGTCGGATTCCGCGCCGCGCACGATCAGCACGGGGCACGGCAGGGAATCATACGAACGCCACAGGATCTGTTCGCCGGCCGCCAGTTCCTCGGGGGTCTGCGCGGCCAGGGCCTGCGACAGCGCCAGGTCGTAATGCTTGACCCACTTATCGCCCTGCCGGGGATACAGATAGCGCGCCAAGTCCGCCCACTGCGCGTCGGTATGCGGGCCGAACGTGGTGGAGTTGGCGCGCATGGTGGCCACGGCCTCTTCGAAGCTCGCGAACTCGCCGGGTTCGCCCACGTACTGGCCGATGCGCGCCAGGGCGCCCGTCTCCAGGCGCGGCCCGACGTCATTGAGCACCAGCTTGTCGAGATGGAAGCCTTGCTCGGGCGGCAGCATGCCCGCGTGCGGACGCATGGCCAGCATGGCGCGCGCGAACACGGCCGCGCCCGACAGCGCCAGGCCGATCAGGCCGCCCATCGACGTCCCCACCCAGGCCAGCCGCGCCGGCTTCAGGCGGGCAAGCAGGGTCACCATGTCCGAGACGTACTGCGGCACCGTGTAAAACGCGGGATTGGCCAGCCAGTCGGAGCGGCCGCGTCCCACCACGTCCGGGCAGACCACGCGATAACGCCCCGCCAGCCTCCGCGCCAGCGTATCGAAGTCCCGCCCGCTGCGGGTCAGGCCGTGCACGCAGACCAGCACCTGGTCGTTGGCCGGGTCGCCCCATTCCCAGTAGGCCATGCGGTGCAGGCCCGCCGGGCTGGCGCATGTGACGAAATCCAAACGGGGTTCCAGGCTGGCGTCCACCATCGATACACTCCACAAGTCGTTGCGCGCCATGGCGAAGGCGCGCCAGGCCGGTATCTTATAGGACGGCGGGCTGCGCCGCCGCAACACCCCGGCCGTGGGGTTCTGGACTATCGGCCCGGTCGTCGCTACGATCCTGGCATCCGGATCGCCGCCGCCGCGGAATTGCCATTGCCTATCGAGGCGATCCAATCATTAAATTGGAGTTGCGGACCTGTTAGGATCAGAGTCGGAAGTTTCAAGCATTGCCAGATCAGTCATCCCAAAATTGATATGGAGTCCGTATGCAGCAGAGCAGTCCTTCCTCGCCGCTGGCCGCCACCGGCCATCAATCCGCCAGTTCCCCTCCCCCCGAACCTCCCAAAGTGCTCCAGGACATCCTGGCCCGGGCCGACGTCCGCATCAACGGCAACCGCCCCTGGGACATCCAGGTTCATGACAAGCATATGTACGACCGCGTCTTCGCCAGCTGGTCGCTGGGCCTGGGCGAATCCTACATGGACGGCGAATGGGACTGCGACCAGCTCGACGAACTGTTCACCCGCCTGCTGCGCGCGGACATGGGGTCGGCGGCGCTGGGCCTGGCGCGCGTCAAGCTGATCGCCGAACACCTGCGCCACAAGCTGTTCAACCTGCAGTCCAAGCACCGCGCGTTCGAGGTCGGCGAACAGCACTACGATGCGGGCAACGATGTGTTCGAGGCCATGCTGGACAGCCGCATGATCTATTCCTGCGCCTACTGGGAAAACGCCCAGACGCTGGAAGAGGCGCAGCTGGCCAAGCTGGAGATGATCTGCCGCAAGCTGCAGCTGCGCGAAGGCGAAACGCTGCTGGATATCGGCTGCGGCTGGGGCGGGCTGGCGCGCTTCGCCGCCGAACGCTACGGCGTCAAGGTCACGGGCGTGACCGTGTCCAAGGAGCAGTTGGCGCTGGCGCAGGAACGGGTCAAGGGCCTGCCGGTGCAACTGCTGCTGCAGGACTACCGCGACCTGCAGGGCAGCTTCGACAAGGTGGTGTCGGTGGGCATGTTCGAGCACGTCGGCCCCAAGAACTACGACACCTACTTCAGCAACGTGCAGCGCCTGATGGCGCCGGACGGCGTGTTCCTGCTGCACACCATCGGCATCGCCGCCACCAGCCAGAGCACCGACCCCTGGATCGACCGCTACGTGTTTCCCAACGGCAAGCTGCCATCGGCCCGGGAGATCGCCACCGCCGTGGAAAGCCGCTTCATCATTGAAGACTGGCATAACTTCGGCGCGGATTACGACCGCACCCTGATGGCCTGGTGGGACAACTTCGAGCGCGCCTGGCCCGGCCTGGAATCGCGTTATGGCAACCGCTTCTACCGCATGTGGAAGTACTACCTGATGTGCTGCGCGGGCTTCTTCCGCTCGCGCGAGGGCCAGCTCTGGCAAGTGATGCTGACCCACCCGCAACGCCAGGAGATGTACCGCTCGCTGCGCTGAAGGCAGTGACGCCATCGCCAGCAAGCCGCCCCAAGAGGGCGGCTTTCTTTTCTGCGGCGCCCGGCGTCGTTTCAGCGCGCCGCGGCATCCTCGCGGATCATGTCGGCAGCCCGCTCCGCGATCATGATGGTCGGCGAATTGGTGTTGCCCGACGT
>NZ_JAOCAT010000034.1:0-73555 GCF_029839485.1 Achromobacter sp. GD03932 | reverse complement strand
GGGACGCCATCGTCGGCAAGCTCTCCGGCGGTGAAAAGCGCCGCGTCGCGCTGTGCCGCCTGCTGCTGTCCAAGCCCGACATGCTGCTGCTGGACGAGCCCACCAACCACCTGGATGCCGAGAGCGTGGAATGGCTGGAGCAGTTCCTGCACAAGTTCCCGGGCACCGTGGTCGGCGTGACCCACGATCGCTACTTCCTGGACAACGCGGCCGAATGGATCCTGGAACTGGATCGCGGCTATGGCATTCCCTGGAAGGGCAACTACAGCTCGTGGCTGGAGCAGAAGGAAGACCGCCTGAAGCAGGAAGAGGCGTCGGAATCCGCCCGCCAGAAGACCATCAAGAAGGAACTGGAGTGGGTGCGCCAGAACCCGAAGGGCCGCCAGGCCAAGGCCAAGGCGCGTCTGGCCCGCTTCGAGGAACTCTCGTCCTACGAATACCAGAAGCGCAATGAAACCCAGGAAATCTTCATTCCCGTGGGCGAGCGCCTGGGCAACGAAGTCATCGAATTCAACAACGTCAGCAAGGCCTACGGCGACCGTCTGCTGATCGACAACCTCAGCTTCAAGGTGCCGCCCGGCGCCATCGTCGGCATCATCGGCGCCAACGGCGCCGGTAAGTCCACGCTGTTCCGCATGATCGCGGGCCGCGAGCAGCCGGATTCGGGCGAGGTCAACATCGGGCAGACCGTCAAGCTGGCCTATGTCGACCAGTCGCGCGATGCGCTGGAAGACAAGAAGACCGTGTTCGACGCGGTGGCCGACGGCGCCGACCTGCTCACGGTGGGCAAGTTCGAAATGTCGTCGCGCGCCTACCTGGGCCGCTTCAACTTCAAGGGTGGCGACCAGAACAAGGTCGTGGGCCAGCTGTCGGGTGGTGAACGCGGCCGCCTGCACATGGCCAAGACGCTGATCGCCGGCGGCAACGTGCTGCTGCTGGACGAACCGTCCAACGACCTCGACGTCGAAACCCTGCGCGCGCTGGAAGACGCGTTGCTGGAGTTCCCCGGCAGCGTCATGGTCATCAGCCACGATCGCTGGTTCCTGGACCGGATCGCCACGCACATCCTGGCCTTCGAAGGCGACTCGCAAGTGGTGTTCTTCGACGGCAACTACCAGGAATATGAAGCCGACAAGAAGCGCCGCCTGGGCGAAGAGGGCGCCAAGCCCAAGCGCCTGCGCTACAAGGCCCTGAAGTAATCGGCGCCTGCAAGAATCCCGGCCTCGCGCCGGGATTTTTTTTGCCGGGGGTATGCTAGGGGCTGTTCAAGGCTTCGTTCTGTGTGAACTGGCCTTGGGGGCTATTTCCTGGAGCACCGCGCAATGTTGTTGTCCGCTACCGATTCCACCCTGCTGATCGTCGACATGCAGGGGCGTCTGATGCCCGTCATCCACGACAACGAGGCGGTGCTCAACGCCGCGCACAAGCTGGCGCAGGCTGCGCGCCTGCTGGACGTGCCGGTAGTGGCCACCGAGCACCATGCCAAGATGCTGGGGGCCACCGTGGAACCGTTGCGCGAGCAGGTCCAGAGCGCCTTCCAGAAAATGCACTTCTCTTCGGCGCTGGAGCCGGGCTTCGAGGCCTGGTTGCCGGCCGCACGCAAGACCATCCTGGTGGCGGGCTGCGAAGCGCACATCTGCGTGCTGCAAACCGTGATCGGTTTGATCGACCTGGGCTACCACGCGGTGCTGGTGGCGGATGCGGCGGGCTCGCGCAAGCCTGCCGATCATCACGCGGCGCTGCGCCGCGCGCGTGCGCATGGCGCGGAAATCGTCACGTCCGAAATGGCGATCTTTGAATGGATGCGGACTTGTGAACACCCGCGTTTCCGCGAGGTGTTACGTCTGGTCAAATAGCGGCCGACCGCTGCAACAATGTCCCTGGGGCGCGCAAAGATTAACTCGCCCTTTGACACAATTCATGGGCAAACTTCACAGCCAGGGCAAGAATATTTTGCGATCCTGAAGGTTCCAGGCCCTCATGGGCGCCGCGCGCTCGCATCCAGTTTCATGCGCGGCTCCCGGGTACGAGAATAGGAACCACAAATATGAAAATCGCATCTCTCTCCAAAATCTGTGTTGCGCTGGCGCTGACCGCCGCCATGGCTGGCTGCTCGTCCTGGGACGGCATGAGCCATCGCCAGAAGAGCACGGTCGGCGGCGCTGCCCTGGGCGGCGTGGCAGGCGCCGTGATCACCAACGGCGGCATCCTCGGAACGGTGGGCGGAGCGGCGATCGGCGGCGTCATCGGCGATCAGGTCGGCAAGCGTTAAGCGTTCACCGCCCCAAAGCAAATGCCCGGCAATGCCGGGCATTTTTTTGACCTGGGCTGTGCGCGGCGGCAAGTATGCCCCTGCGCCGCGCAGCCGCATCAGGTCTCGTTCTGAGGCATTTCGATCTTGACCTCCAGGACCTCCAGCGTGTCCTGGCGTTCCAGGTGCACCTTGATGTCCTCGGGGTTGATCTTCACGTATTTCGAAATGACGGCGATAAGCTCCTGCTGCAACTGCGGCAGGTAATCGGGCGAGTCGCCGCGGCCCCGCTCGTGGGCCAGGATGATCTGCAACCGTTCCTTGGCGACGGATGCGGAGGTCTTCTTTTGACCAAGCAGAAACGACAGGAAGGACATTGCTTACTTGCCTCCGAACAGGCGTTTCAGGAAACCGGGCTTTTCGTAGTCGGTAAAGCGCAGGGCCTTGTCTTCGCCAAGATAACGGGCCACGACGTCCTTGTAGGCTTCGGAAACGTCGGTGTCTCTGAGGTGGATGGCCGGCAGGCCCTGGTTCGACGCTTGCAGCACCGCTTCGGATTCGGGGATCACGCCGATCAGCTTGATGCGCAGGATGTCCTCGATGTCGCCCAGCGACAGCATTTCGCCGTCGACCACGCGCTTGGGGCTGTAGCGCGTCAGCAGCAGGTATTCCTTGACGGGCTCGTCGCCTTCCACGGCGCGCTTGGACTTGGCGGCCAGGATGCCCAGGATGCGGTCGGAGTCGCGCACCGACGAGACTTCCGGGTTGGTCACGACCAGTGCGTCGTCGGCGAAGTAGGCGGCCATCAGCGCGCCGGTTTCGATGCCGGCGGGCGAATCGCAGACGATGTAGTCAAAGCCCATGCCCTTGAGGTCGTTGATGACCTTTTCCACGCCTTCCTGCGTCAGCGCGTCTTTGTCGCGCGTCTGCGAGGCGGGCAGGATGAACAGGTTTTCGAGCTGCTTGTCCTTGATGAGGGCCTGGTTGAGCGTGGCTTCGCCCTGGATCACGTTGACGAAGTCGTACACGACGCGACGTTCGCAGCCCATGATCAGGTCGAGGTTGCGCAGGCCGACATCGAAGTCGATGACAGCGGTCTTGTGGCCCCGCATCGCGAGTCCCGCAGAAAAACTGGCGCTGGTCGTGGTTTTGCCCACGCCGCCTTTGCCGGAAGTCACCACAACAATGCGTGTCATGACGATCAAACCCTTATGTTCGAATAAATCGCGTTATCGTAAAGCAAAAAGCCCTTGTAAGGCTTCTTACAGGATGTGTTGAAATTTGCGCGGGTGTCTGCGCGTGCGCCTCGGCCGCTGCTGGCGGCCAGATTCCGGATATCAAGCCTTGAGGGCTTCGATGCGCAGCGTGTCGCCGTCCAGGCGGACCAGCGCGGGCTGGTTCTGCAGCGTGCGGTCGAGCTTGTCCTCGACCACGCGGTACACGCCGGCCACGGCCAGCAGTTCAGCGTCCAGGTGGGTCGTGAAAATGCGCGCCGAAGTGTCGCCGCGCGCGCCCGCCATCGCTTTGCCGCGCAAGGGACCGTAGACATGGACGTTGCCGTCGGCGATGACTTCCGCGCCTTGGCTCACCATGCCGATCACCACCAGGTCCGTATGGCGTGCGTAGACGCGCTGGCCGGAACGCAGCGGCTTGGTGATGACCAGCGCCGACGACGAGTGCGGCGCGGCCGGGGTGGGGCTGGGGGCCGAGGTGGTGTTGCTGGCCGCGCGGGCGGGCAGCGGCTCGTCCGCGGTCTTGCCGGCGGGCGCGTCGGGCTCGGCGGCGACTTCTGTGGGCGCGGCTGCGGTTTCGACCGCGGCGGCCGGCACCGAGGGTACCGGAGTGGAGACATCGTTGGGCGGCGCGGTGTCGATCACCGGCGCGGGCCGGGCCGCGGGCGTGGACAGTTCCACCGGTGTCAGGCCCGCCGCGCGCGCGGCTTCCAGGTTGGCGCCTTCGGCGACCACGCCGATGGGAGGCAGGTTATGGCCGCGCAATGCCGCCACCAGGGCGGTCCAATCGATTTTTTCCTCGACGCGGCTGGCGTCGATGACCACGGGTTCGTTTTCGAAGAAACTGCCGGCATCGGCCATGCGCTTGGCCAGGGCGGCGTTCAGGCGTTCAGGGTCGGCGCTGTGCAGGACCACCCGGATGGCATAGAGGGTGGCGCTTTTGAAGTCCAGGGCTAGGGATTCAGTGTTCATCTTGATTGTGGCTGGCGGTTCCGGCGCCGGGAAACGGCGCGCTCGACCGGCTGCGGGGTTCGGGGGATGATAACCCGCCCCGGGGCGGCATGCGCAGGGGGCGAGCCCAAAGAAAAAGGCGCCTTTCAGCGCCTATTTCCTGCAATGCGGACGCGGCGCGTCAGCCTTGCGCCCAGGAGTCGCGCAGGGTCACGATGCGGTTGAGCACCGGCGCCTCGGGGCTGGATTCCTTCAGGTCGGCCGTGAAGTAGCCCAGGCGTTCGAACTGCCAGGTGGCGCCCGGCGTGGCGACGGTGCCCGGCTCCAGCCAGGCCGTGACGGTCAGCTTGGAATTCGGGTTCAGGCAGGCCAGGAAGTCCTTGTCGCCGCCATCGGGACGCGCGTCGGCGAACAGGCGGTCGTACAGGTGGATCTGAGCGGGCACCGCATGGGCCGCGCTGACCCAGGTGATGTTGCCCTTGACCTTGACGCTGTCCGCGCCCGGCGTGCCGCTCTTGGTTTCCGGCAGGTATTCCGCCTGGACCTCGATGATCTCGCCGGCTTCGTTCTTGGTGAAGCCAGTGCAGCGCACCACGTAGCCGTATTTCAGGCGCACGGTATTGCCCGGGAACAGGCGGAAGTACTTCTTGGGCGCTTCTTCGCGGAAGTCGTCGCGTTCGATCCAGAGTTCGCGCGACAGCGGGAACTCGCGCACGCCGGCTTCGGGATCATGCGGGTTGCGCGGCGCGGTGCAGATCTCGGTCTGGCCTTCCGGGTAGTTGGTGATGACCAGCTTGAGCGGATCCAGCACGGCTACCGAGCGCGGGGCGACCGGGTCCAGGTCGTCGCGCACCGCTTGTTCCAGCAGGCTGTAGTCGATGCGCGAGTCGGACTTGGACACGGCGGTGCGGTCGCAGAACAGGCGGATCGAGGAGGGCGTGTAGCCGCGCCGGCGCAGGCCGAAGATGGTCGGCATGCGGGGATCGTCCCAGCCGTCCACGTGGCCTTCGCGCACCAGCTGCAGCAGCTTGCGCTTGCTGGTGACGACGTAGCTCACGTTCAGGCGCGCGAATTCGTACTGGTGCGGCAGCGGCTGCGCCAGCTTGCCGAGTTCGGCCAGGCGCGCCAGGATCCAGTCGTAGAACGGGCGCTGGTCTTCGAATTCCAGCGTGCAGACGCTGTGCGTGATGCCTTCCAGCGCGTCTTCGACCGGGTGCGCCCAGCTGTACATCGGGTAGATGCACCACTGGTCGCCGGTGCGGTGGTGATGGGCGTGGCGCACGCGGTACATGACCGGGTCGCGCAGGTTGATGTTGGGCGACGCCATGTTGATCTTCGCGCGCAGCACCAGGCTGCCGTCCGGGTGCTTGCCGTCGCGCATTTCGCGCAGCAGCGTCAGCGATTCGGCCGCCGGGCGGTTGCGCCAGGGCGAGTCGGTGCCGGGTTCGGTCAGCGTGCCGCGGTTGGCGCGGATTTCTTCGGGGCTCTGCTCGTCGACGTAGGCGTGGCCGGCCTCGACCAGCGCTTCGGCGAACTCGTACATGTAGCCGAAGTAGTCGCTGGCGAAGTACAGGTTGTCGTTGCCGTCGGCCTTCCAGTCAAAGCCCAGCCAGTGCACGGCCTCGATGATGGCGTCGACGTATTCCTGGTCTTCCTTTTCCGGATTGGTGTCGTCAAAGCGCAGGTGGCAGACGCCGCCGAAATCGCGGGCCAGCCCGAAGTTCACGCAGATGCTCTTGGCGTGGCCGAGGTGCAGGTAGCCGTTGGGCTCCGGCGGAAAGCGCGTGCGGATGCGGGCCGAATCCAGTCCGCCTTGTTGTTGCAAGGCCGCCGGGCCAGGCTTGCCCGCCCAACGCTTGCCTGCGAAGCGCTGGGCTTCGAGGTCGTCTTGAACGATGTTGAGCAGGAAATTTGATGCGGCAGGGGTCGGCGTCGTGGCGGAGGTCATTCTTGAAAGAATAGGAAAAAGCAGCGACAAAGAGTCAATTTTGCCACGTTCCGCAGGCGAGGCCTTTTTGCTGCCGGTGCAACCGGTTTCAAACTGTCCCCACAGTCATGTAACTGGCTCTACACTACGGGCCATCATGGACATATCCACGTTATCCCTGGCCCGCACGCAGTTCGTGGCCAGCCTGAGCTTTCTGGCGTTTTTCCTGGCCTTCTCCCTGGCGCTCGCCTGGGTGCTGCTGTTCTTCAAGATCAGGGCGCGCTGGTCCGGCCAGGGCGGCTGGACAGCCGCCTACCGCTTCTGGGTGCGGATTTTCGCCTTGGCCTTCGTGCTGACGCTGGCGGCCAGCGTGCCGGTGCTGATCCAGCTGGGCAGCCTGTGGGCCGGCCTCATGGACAAGATCGGCAACGTCGCCGGGCCCTTGCTGGGCTACGCCATACTTTCGGTCTTCATTCTCAAGTCCTGTTTCCTGGGCGTCATGCTGTTCGGCCAGCGCCGCGTGTCGGATGGCGCCCATACGCTGGCCGTGCTGATGGTGGCGGTGGGGCAGCTGGTGGCGGTGTTCTGGGTGCTGGCGCTGCAATCCTGGATGCAGACGCCGGATGGCGCGCTGCTGGTCGATGGACGCTACCAGGTCTATGACTGGATGGCCGTGGTGCTGAATCCCTCCGTGGGATGGCGCATGGCGGTGGTGATGGTGGGCGCGGCCCTGGCCGCCGCGTTCCTGATGATGGGCGTGACCGCGCTGCAGGCGCTGCGGCGTCCGCTGGGCGACGGCGAGCGCAACGCGTTCAAGACCGCGCTGGTGGTCGCCGTGGTGGGGGCGTTCATGCAGTTGCCGGTGGCGACCGGCGCCGGGCAGATGATCGCCAAGCTGCAGCCCGCCAAGGCCGCCGCCGCCGCGGGCTACTGGGAAAGCGGCGCAGAGCCGCAACTGGTGCTGTTCGCCTGGCCCGATGCGCGTGCCCATACCAATGTGGCCGACGTGACCCTGCGCAACATGGGCGGGATGTGGCTGCACCGTAACCAGGACGGCACCTACCGCGGCCTGGACAAGTATTCGGGCATGCTGCCGCCGGTGGCGCTGACCTTCTGGTCGCTGCGCGTGGCGGCAGGGCTGGGCTTGCTGATGCTGGCCGTGGCCTGCGTGACCTTCCTGTGGACGTTCCGACGCGGGCTGGACCCGTCCACGCTGCCGCATTGGTGGCAGCGGGTGCTGTGCGGCATGATGTTCTCCGGCGCCATCGCCGTCGTGGCCGGGTGGTGGGTATCCATCCTGGGCTTGCAGCCGTTCGCGGTGAACGGCACCGTCACGCAGTCCGAGGTGCTGGGCATCGTGGCCTCCAGCACCGTGCTGTACGGATTGATCGGTTATGGCGTGCTGTACCTGCTGCTGCTTGCGGCGTTCGTCGGCATGCTGTTCCACGCGGCGCGCTATGGCGTCGTGCCCGTGCGCAAACTGGCTGGAGGCACGCCATGATCGCCATGCTGGCCGCTTCCCAGGGCCTCAACCCCGACGATCCCTCTTTCTGGATGCCGCTGGCCTTCATGGCCCTGCTGTTCGTGGTGATTGCCGCGGGCATGGTGCTGGACGGCTTCGACCTGGGCGTGGGCATCCTGCTGCAACTGGCGCCGGAACACGAGCGCGGCCGCATGATGAGCCTGCTGAGTCCGTGGCGCGACGCCAATGAATTCTGGCTGCTGCTGGGCATGGGCCTGTTCGCGGCGGCGTTCCCGTTCGCCTGGGGCGCGGTGCTGGGCAAGCTCTACGGACCGCTCACCTGCATGGTGCTGGGCGTGGTGCTGCGCAGCGTCTCGTTCGAGTTCCGCATCCGTGCGCGCAACGAAATGAAGCCGCGCTGGATTTTCGGCTTCTGGGCGGGGTCGCTGATCACCGCTTTCGGCCAGGGCATGCTGCTGGGCCGCATCGCCACCGGCTACCAGTCCGATGCCGGCTACGGCTGGTTCTCCATGTTCGTGGGCCTGTGCGCGGTGGCGGCCTATGTGCTGCTGGGCGCGTCCTGGCTGGTCATGCGGGTGGACGGCGATCTGCAGCGCCGCGCCGCCAACTGGGCGCGCCACGCCATCCGCTGGACGGCGGTGGGCATGGTGGCGATCGCGGTCACGCTGGGCCTGGCCAATGCGGGCATCTTCTACAAATGGAGCAACATTGCCCACCTGAGCCTGGCGGCAACGGTCTGGGTGCTGATGCTGGCGGGCTTCGTCGCCGCCGAAATGCTGCTGGCGAGGTTGCCGGGCAAGGCCGACCGTTTCAGCTGGCTGCCGTTCGTGCTGTGCGTGGCCCTGTTCCTGCTGATGCTCAGCGGCCTGGCCTATAGCCTGTTCCCCTACCTGATCCTGGACGACATGACGCTGTGGGACGGCGCGGGCGCGCTGGGCTCGATGCGCCTGGTGCTGGCCGGGGCGGTCGTGGGCATTCCGGTGGTGCTGGTGTTCAACATCCTGGCGTACCGCTCGGTGTTCGGCAAGGAACGCGCGCCGGTGCCGCTGCTGCCGCCGCCGGGCTGATCCGGCCGGGAAGTCCGGCCGGGGCTGCCGTCACAAGACTGGCCTGGCGACGCGCTGCAGGATCTCTTCGCCGTAGGCTTCCAGCTTGCGGGCGCCCACGCCGCTGATGTGGCTCAGCTCGTCCATGGATTCGGGCTGGGCCAGCGCGATCTCACGCAGCGTGGCGTCGTGGAAGATGACATAGGCCGGCACGCCATGGCTCTTGGCCACTTCGCCGCGCCAGGCGCGCAGGGCCTCGAATACGGGCTGCAGTTCGGCCGGCAGGTCAATCGCCGCCGCCTTGGGGCGGCCGCTGCCGCTCTTGCCCGAGCGCGGTTTCTTTTCGGATTCGCGGCGCAGCATCAATTGGCGCTCGCCCTTGAGCACGGCGCGGCTGCCTTCGGTCAGGGCCAGGGTGCCGTAGCCTTCGTGGTCCACCGTCAGCAGGCCTTGCGCCAGCAACTGGCGCAGCACGCCGCGCCAGGCGGTATCGCTCAGGTCCGCGCCCACGCCGAATACGCTCAGCGTTTCGTGGCCGTGCTGCTTGGTGCGGTCCGTGACCTTGCCGCGCAGGATGTCGATGATGTGGCCGGCGCCATAGCGCTGGCCGCGCTCCTTCCACAGGCGGTAGACGGCGGACAGCACCTTCTGCGCCGCAACCGTGCCGTCCCAGGCCTGGGGCGGTTCCAGGCAGACGTCGCAATTGCCGCAGGCGGTGATCTGCTGGCCGAAGTAGGCCAGCAGACGCACGCGCCGGCATTCCACGGTTTCACAGAGCCCCAGCATGGCGTCCAGCTGCTGGCCCAGGCGGCGGCGGTAGGACTCTTCGCCCGGCGATTCGTCGATCATGCGGCGCTGCTGCACCACGTCCTGCAGGCCGTAGGCCAGCCATGCCGTGGCCGGCAGTCCATCGCGGCCGGCGCGGCCGGTTTCCTGGTAATAGCCTTCCACCGACTTGGGCAGGTCGATGTGCGCCACGAAGCGCACGTCGGGCTTGTCGATGCCCATGCCGAAGGCGATGGTGGCCACCATGACCACGGCGTCCTCGCGCAGGAAGCGCGCCTGGTTGGCGGCGCGCACCTGCGCGCTGAGGCCGGCGTGATAGGGCATGGCGTCGATGCCCTGGTTGCACAGGAACTCCGCGGTCTCTTCCACGCGGGCCCGCGACAGGCAATAGACCACGCCGGATTCGCCTTCATGATCGGTCTGGATCATTTCCAGCAATTGCTTGCGCACCTCGTTTTTTTCGATGATGCGGTAGCGGATGTTGGGGCGGTCGAAACTGGAAACGAAGTGGCGCGCATCGTCCAGCGACAGGCGCTGGGCGATTTCGCTGCGGGTGTCGGCGGTGGCGGTCGCGGTGAGCGCGATGCGCGGCACGTCCGGCCAGCGCTCGTGCAGCATCGACAGGCCCAGGTATTCCGGGCGGAAGTCGTGGCCCCACTGGGACACGCAGTGGGCCTCGTCGATGGCGAACAGCGCGATGCGGCCGCGTTCCAGCAATTGCAGGCAGCGGTCGGTCAGCAGGCGCTCGGGCGCCACGTACAGCAGATCCAGCTCGCCGGCCAGGAAGGCCTGCTCGACGTCGCGGGCCACCCGCCACTCCTGGGTGGAGTTGAGGAAGGCTGCGCGCACGCCCAGTTCGGTCAGGGCGTCGACCTGGTCCTGCATCAGCGCGATCAGGGGCGACACGACGATGCCGGTGCCTTCGCGGACCAGGGACGGAATCTGGTAACAGAGCGATTTGCCGCCGCCCGTGGGCATGAGGACCAGTGCGTCGCCGCCGTCGATCACCTGTTCGACAATGGCTTGCTGGTCGCCGCGGAAGGATTCGTAACCGAAAACGCGCTGCAACACGCCGAGGGCGCGCGCGTCAGACATGGGGGTAGGCCGGGAGCATCATGGCAGGGATTTTAAGCCGCAATTCCGCCGGACCTTTTCCGGCAGGGAGATTTCTGTCCTTGCCGCGGTCTGCCTACCAGCTCAGCCAGGTGCCGCGCATGAAGGTATCCACGGGCATGCTGAGGTTGGCGCGCCATTCGTAGTTGCCGGAAATGATGTCGCGGTCCGCGCCCACCGCCAGCTTGACCTTGGGTGAGACGAACATGCTGTGCGACAGGCCCACGCGCTGCTCGGCCAGCTCGGAACCTTCCCGCAGCCCCGAGTAGGTGCCGCTGAGCACGCCCCAGCCGGTGATGGGAACGCCCGCGGACAGCGTGTTGCGGGTGTGCGCCGCCGAAGCGCCGCCGCCCGAGTAGCTGGACAGGTCGCCGTAGCCCGCGCCGACCTGCTCGTTGGAATAGCCCAGGTTGACGGCATCGGCCACGGCCACGTTGTAGTCAAAGCGGTAGCGCCAGGCGCTGGCCGCGTCGAACGAGCTTTGCGTGGCCCCGGCGCGGAAGGTTCCGTAGTCGCCCGCGGCGTAGGTGGTGCCCATGCCGCGCGTCGTGAGCGACGGCGCGCTTTGCATCTGGCCCTCCAGGGTCAGCGTCGGCGTGAGGCCGTAACGCACGCTGCCGCTGCCCACCGGGTCGCCGTAATCCACGGCTCCGGAACTGGCGGCGGGATCCATGTGGTTCAGGCGGCCCAGCGACGAGGAATAGCCGAAGCTGCCTTCCGGGACCGTGGCGCCGGATCCGGCCCAGTTCGAGATCTGCAGTCCGCCCACCGGCGCGCCGCTGCCCCAGGCCGGCGCTCTGGCGTCGATGTTGCCGACGGCGACGGAGGGGCCCGAGGTATTGCGGTAGACCCAGTTGCGGTTGCCGCCGTAGCGCAGGCCCTCCTGGCTGCTGGCGGAGGCGAACCAGGGCCGGGAGGCGCGCGACACGCCGGAGATCATGACCACGGGTATGCGAGGCAGGTCCCCGTCCTGGAGGGTGAGCGAGTAGTCCGGCGCGGGCTCCTCGGGCGTCGCGAGCACCGTGCAATCCTGTGGAACCGGGGCGGGCTGGGCGTCGCCGGACAGTCCCAGTCCGGTGCCGGGGATCAGGTCAGCGTCGCCCGTGCCGTGCACGCTGGTGTCCAGCGCCGGTTCCATGGTCTGCATGTCGCAAGGGGACGGATCCAGCGGGACGGCGCGCGATGCCATCGACGCCGCGGGGCGCACGGGCATGGGCTGAACCGGGGACAGTATGCCGATGCCGCGCGCCGAGGGCGGAGCGGGCATATAGGGGGACGCCGCAAGCGGATCGGCCGCGGCCGGGGCGATCGGGCAGGCGCTGGCCGCGGCCAGCGCGGCGCGCAACAGGGTTTTTCGCCAGAGGAGTGCAGGGGCGACCATAGGCACAGTGTAGAAAGGGAGCGCCGCCTTGCCTGTAAACGTTTTTTAGCAAAGCGGACAGAAGACGGGCCGGGCTCCATTTTAGGGCCAGTCCGCATCGGGCGCTGCGCCGTGGCGGGAAAGCGCTGGTAAACGCGCCCAACATCGTGCAACAGGTATATTTCAGTTGATTTCCCGCCTCTTGCGGCTTGTGGCGGCGGGCCGCACTATGGCATCCATGGACAATCCCCACACCAAGCTGCTGGTCGTCGACGACGATCCGGCCTTACGGCAATTGCTGGCCGACTACCTGAACCGGCACGGCTACGACACCCTGCTGGCGCCGGACGCTACCGACCTGTCGTCCCGCATCACCCGCTACGCGCCCGACCTGCTGGTGCTGGACCGCATGCTGCCCGGCGGCGACGGCGCGGACGCCTGCCGCCGCCTGCGCGAGCAAGGCGAGGACATTCCCGTCATCCTGCTGACCGCGCGCGACGAGGCGGTGGACCGCATCATCGGATTGGAGGCCGGCGCCGACGATTACGTCGGCAAGCCTTTCGATCCGCGCGAACTGCTGGCCCGCATCGAGGCCGTGCTGCGCCGCAAGCGCGGCCCGTCCGCGCTGACCAAGGACGCGCCGGTCTCGTTCGGGCCCTTCGTGTTCGATCCCTCCACCCGCCAGCTGTCACGCGAGGGCACGGTGGTCAAGCTGACCGGCGGCGAAATCAATCTGCTGGAGGCGCTGGTGCGCAACGCGGGCAAGCCGCTGTCGCGCGAACGCCTGCTGGCGCTGGCGCGCGATGACGATGCCGGCGAGCGCAATGACCGCGCCATCGACATCGCCATCCTGCGGCTGCGCCGGGTCATCGAAGACGACCCCAAGCAACCGCGCTGGATCCAGACCGTCTGGGGCATCGGCTACCGGTTCTCGCCCTGATGCGCTTTGCTCCTGGCTTCCTGGTGCCGCGCTCGCTGCGGGCAAGGCTGATCCTGCTGATCCTGGGCTCGGTCCTGCTGACGCAGGCGGCCACCTTGGTGACGGTCTCGTACTTCCGGCACAAGTTCATGGAAGACGTAGCCATCGGCTATATCGTCACCACCATCCGCACCTTGCGCGCCGCGGTGTCGCAGGTGCCGGCGGAGGAACGCGCCGACTTTGTGCGCACGGCCTCGCAGAACCAGTGGCGGCTGTGGTCGCGGGTGCTGCCCGCCGAGGCCAAGCTGCAGCGATTCAATGGCCGCCGGCCACCGCCGAAGGCGGCTCCGAAGCCGCCGCCTCCGCCGCCTCCGCCGCCCGCGGACATGCAGATGCACGGCCCGCCGGCGCCGCCGCCCCCGGAAGTGCGCGACGAAGAACACGGCGATGAACGCGCCAGCGCCAGGGAAGGCGAGCGCGCGCGCGAACGCGACCGCGAAGAACACAGCCGCCGCTACCAGCCCGAACCGGACGACATCCGCCGCGATCTGCGCGTGCTGGTGCAGCAGCTCAATGAACGCCTGAACGACGGCACGCGCGTGGCGCTGTCGCGCGGACCGACGCCGGAAATCTTCATCTCGCTGGCGCCCAATCCCGCCAGCGAGGACGCGCCGCGCCTGCGCGAATGGCTGGTCATCCCGCTGGACCGCCTGGATCCGCCGGTCGCGACGCCGTTCATCGCCGCCTGGCTGGGCGGCCTGGGGTTGCTGCTGTTGCTGGCGGTGGGTTTTTCCTGGCACATCACGCGTCCCATCACCCGGCTGGCCGACGCGGCCGACCGGCTGGCGGCGGGGCAGCCGCAACGGGTCGAGCCGTCGGGCCCGCACGAAACGCGGGTGCTGGGAGAGCGTTTCAACGCCATGCTGGACGCGCTGTCCGAATCCGATTCGGTGCGCCGCACGCTGCTGTCGGGCCTGCCCCACGACCTGAAGGGACCCCTGTCGCGGATGTGGCTGCGCATCGAACTGGCCGACGACTCCAAGCTGAAGGAGGGCTTGCGCGCGGACCTGCAGGACATGCAGCACATGGTCGACCAGTTCATCGGCTTCGTGCGCGGCACCGATCCGGCCGCCTACCGCTACGCCTCGATGCTGCTGTCCGACTGGCTGACCGAGCGCGTGGGCGCCTGGCAGGGCGCCGGCACCGACATCAGCCTGCGGGCCGGCGACGACGTTGCAACCCTGGTGGTGCAGGCGGACGCCGTGGCGCTGGGCCGCCTGCTGGACAACCTGATCGGCAATGCGCTGAACCATGGCGCGCCGCCGGTCCAGGTCAGCCTGCGGCACGAGGGTCGCCACGCGGTGCTGGACGTGGCCGACCACGGTTCCGGCATCGTGCCGGAACGGCGCCAGGAGGCCCTGCGCCCGTTCAGCCGCCTGGACGACGCGCGCACGCGCACCGGCAGCGTGGGCCTGGGCCTGGCGCTGGCCGAGGCCATCGCGCGGGCCCATGGCGGCTCGCTGGAGCTGCTCGAGGCGGAGTCCGGCGGGTTGTGCGTGCGGGTCAAGCTGCCGCTGTCCGAGACGTCCTAGGGGCGCCCGCAAGGGCGCTCGCTTCTCCCCGGGGCGGGTCGCGCTACGGTACGATGCATCCTGCTCAGCATTTTGTCGTTCCCGCACCATGGCCATCCAGTCCGATTCGCTTTCCTCCCGTCCCGACGCCCCCCGTATCGTGGCGCCGCAGCCGGTCTCGCCCAACGAGGAGTCGATCGAACGCGCCCTGCGGCCCAAGGCGCTGGACGAGTATGTCGGCCAGCAACGCGCCCGCGAGCAGCTGGAGATCTTCATCGCCGCGGCCAGGAAGCGCGGCGAGGCCCTGGACCACGTGTTGCTGTTCGGCCCCCCGGGCCTGGGCAAGACCACGCTGGCCCACATCATTGCGCATGAAATGGGCGTGCAGCTGCGCCAGACCTCCGGTCCGGTGCTGGAGCGCCCGGGCGACCTGGCGGCGCTTCTGACCAACCTGGAAAAGAACGACGTCCTGTTCATCGACGAAATCCACCGCCTGTCGCCCGTGGTCGAGGAAATCCTCTATCCGGCGCTGGAGGATTTCCAGATCGACATCCTGATCGGCGAAGGCCCCGCCGCGCGCAGCGTGAAGCTGGACCTGCAGCCCTTCACCCTGGTCGGCGCCACCACCCGCGCCGGCATGCTGACCAACCCCCTGCGGGATCGCTTCGGCATCGTGTCGCGGCTGGAGTTCTACAACGCCGCCGATCTCGGCCACATCGTCACGCGCAGCGCCGGCCTCCTGAACGCTGGCATCACGCCGGACGGCGCGGCCGAAGTCGCGCGCCGCGCCCGCGGCACGCCCCGCATCGCCAACCGGCTGCTGCGCCGGGTGCGCGACTACGCCGAGGTCAAGGCCGGCGGCACCATCGATGCGGACGTTGCGGGCCGCGCGCTGGCCATGCTGGAAGTGGACCCGCAGGGCCTGGACCTGATGGACCGCAAGCTGCTCGAAGCCATCATCCACAAGTTCGATGGCGGTCCCGTCGGCGTGGACAGCCTGGCCGCCGCCATCGGCGAAGAGCGCGACACCATCGAGGACGTGATCGAGCCCTATCTCATCCAGCATGGCTATCTGCAGCGCACGCCGCGCGGCCGCACCGCCACGCTGACCACCTGGCGCCACCTGGGGCTGACTCCGCCGGCCGGCGCCACGGCGGGTTCGGGCGATCTCTTCGGGAAGTAGGCTGCCGGCAAATCGGACCGAACCCGGGCGCCGGACGGCGCCCGAAGTCGGCCGCGGGTTTATCATCCGGAGGTTTTGATTATTCTCCGCGATCAAAGGACCCAAGCCCATGCAGCCCGAATTGCCCACCTATGACGACGTCGTGCGCGCCAGCGAGCGCCTGGCCGGCAACGCGCACCGCACGCCCGTACTGACCTCGACCACCGCCGATGCGATCAGCGGCGCGTCGGTCTTCTTCAAGTGCGAGAACTTCCAGCGCATGGGCGCTTTCAAGTTCCGCGGCGGCTACAACGCCATCGCCCGCCTGACCCCGGAACAGCGCGCCGCCGGCGTGGTCACGTTTTCGTCGGGCAACCACGCGCAGGCCATCGCCCTGGCTTCCAAGCTGCAAGGCGTGCAGGCCACCATCATCATGCCGCTGGACGCCCCCGCGGCCAAGCGCGCGGCGACGGAAGGCTATGGCGGCAAGATCGTCACCTACGACCGCTACACAGAGGACCGCGAGGCGATCGCCCGCCGCATCCAGGCCGAAACCGGCGCCACCCTGATCCCGCCCTACGACCATGAAGACGTGATCGCCGGCCAGGGCACCGCCGCCAAGGAACTGTTCGAGGAAGTGGGCGAACTGGACTACCTGTTCGTCTGCCTGGGCGGCGGCGGCCTGCTGTCGGGGTCGGCCCTGTCCGCCTACGCGCTGAGCCCGCGCTGCCTGGTCTACGGCGTCGAACCCGAGGCCGGCAACGACGGCCAGCAGTCCTTGCGCAAAGGTGAAATCGTCCGAATCCCGGCGCCCAAGACCCTGGCCGACGGCGCCGCCACGACCCACCTGGGCAACCTGACCTTCCCGCTCATCCAGAAGCATGTGCGCGACATCGTCACCGTCACGGACGAACAGCTGGTCACCACCATGCGGTTCTTCGCCGAACGCATGAAGATGGTGGTGGAACCCACGGGCTGCCTGGGCGCGGCCGCGGTCATGCAGAACGTGGTGCCGGTACGCGGCGCGCGGGTCGGCGTCATCATCAGCGGCGGCAACGTCGACCTTCCGGCCTACGCCAAGCTGCTGGCGGGTTGATTCCCCCTCGGGCGGTCCCCACGCGGGGCCGCCGATGCGCGCTTGCGGTTGTAGCGTGTGCAAGGCAGAATCGGAACTGAATCCTGACGAACAGGGGCTGCGGCATGCGTATCCTTGTCATCGGCGGCACCGGTTTCATCGGCCGTCATCTGGTAGCGCGGCTTTCCGCGGATCAGCATCAGATCGTCGTGCCCACCCGGCTTTACAGCCGCGGGCGCGACCTGCAGATTCTTCCCACCGTCACCCTGCTCGAATGCGACGTGCACGACGACGCCACGCTGGACGGCCTGGCGCAGGGTTGCGACGCGGTCATCAACCTGGTGGGCATCCTGCACGGCAACGCTGGCCGTCCCTACGGCTCGGCGTTCGCGCGGGCCCACGTGCTGCTGCCGCAGCGCATCGCGCAAGCGTGTCGCCGCCAGGGCGTGCGCAGGCTGATACACATCAGCGCGCTGGGCGCCGATTCCAACGGCGACAGCATGTACCAGCGTTCCAAGGGCGACGGCGAAGCCGCCATCAAGCAGGAATTCCAGGGCAATCGGGATGGGGGCTGGACCATCTTCCGCCCTTCGGTGGTCTTCGGCCCGGACGACAAATTCACCAATATGTTCGCCGGCCTGGCGCGCTGGCTGCCGGTGCTGCCGCTGGCGGGCGCGCACGTGCGCATGCAGCCGGTCTATGTGGGCGACGTGGTCGCCGCGATCGTTTCGGCGCTGGGCAATACGCACACCTGCGGCAAGACCTATGAACTGGGCGGGCCCCAGGTCTACACGCTGGGCGAGATCGCTCGCCTGTGCGCCGCCTGGAGCGGCCATCCGCGGCCCGTGGTCAGCATGCCCATGGGCGTGGGCCGCATGCAGGCCCGGCTGTTCGAATGCATGCCTGGCACGCCGCTGATGTCGCGCGACAACCTGGACTCCTTGCGCCGCGACAATATCTGCAGCGGGCCGATCGCGCCCGAACTGCACGTGGTGCCGACGGGGCTGGAAGCGGTGGCTCCGCGCTACCTGTAAGCCGGTTTCAGCGCACCAGCGCCTTCAACGCCTGCTTGATCCCGTCGGACACGCCCACGCCCTCGGGCAGCGTCTTCAGCGCCGACAGCGATTCCTTTTCCGAGTAGCCCAGCGCCAGCAGCGCATTCAGGATGTCCGACTGGTTGTCCGGCGCCGCGTGCGGCGAGGCGCCGATGTCCGCGCCCAGCTTGCCGCGCATTTCCAGCAGCAGGCGTTCGGCGGTCTTCTTGCCAATGCCGGGCACGCGCGTCAGGCGGCCCGATTCCTGCAGCGTAATGGCCTGCGCCAGGTCCGCCACCGACAGGCCCGACAGTACAGACAGCGCGGTGCGCGCGCCGATGCCGCTGACCTTGATCAGTTCGCGGAAAGCGCTGCGTTCGCCGGCCGAGGCGAAGCCGTACAGGATGTGGGCGTCTTCGCGCACCGTCAGGTGCGTGTAGAGCGTGACGCGCGCGCCCGTGTCGGGCAGCGAGTACAGCGTGCTCATGGGCACGTCGATGTCATAGCCCAGACCGCCCACGTCCACGCAGATGGTGGGCGGGAGTTTCTCGATCAGGGTTCCGGTGATGCGTCCGATCATGGTGATGGTGGCCTGGCAATGGTGAGGCCGCTGAATGCGCGGCGAATGCGGGGATTCTATACGCGCGGGCGCGCATGCGGCGGGAACCGGCCCCGCCTCGCGGAAAAGCCCGGCGTGTCGAAGGTTCAGCCGATCAGACGGCCGTTGCGGATGCGGGTCTTGCCGCTCATGCGCAGGGACGCGCCCAGGCGTTCGAGCTTGTCCTGCAGCGGGCCGGCATGGGCATGGCAGATGGCGCAGGCCAGCGCGTCGGCCGAGTCGGGCGCGGGCGCGCCATCCAGCGACAGCAGATGCTGCACCATCATCTGCACCTGCTCCTTGGCGGCGCGGCCGGTGCCGACCACGGCTTTCTTGATTTGCAGCGCGGTGTACTCGTGCACGGGCAGCGAACTGTCGGCCAGCGCGCACAGCGCCGCGCCGCGCGCCTGGCCCAGCAGCAGGGTGGAGGCGGGGTTGGTGTTCAGGAAGATGATTTCCAGCGCGGCCACGTCGGGTTGCGTGTCGCGGGCCACCTGGCGCAGATTGTCCAGGATGACCTTGAGGCGTTCGGACAGCGCCAGCGCCGGCGGGACCACGATGGTCCCGCTGGCCACATAGCGCAGCCGCGGGCCGTCGGCATCGATCACGCCGAAGCCGGTGCGGCGCAGGCCGGGATCGATGCCGAGGACGCGCATCAGTGGCGGAAGTGGCGGGTGCCGGTCAGCACCATGGCGATGCCGTGCTCGTCGGCCGCGGCAATCACTTCGTCGTCGCGCACGCTGCCGCCCGGCTGGATCACGCAGGTCGCGCCAGCGGCCACCACCACGTCCAGGCCGTCGCGGAACGGGAAGAAAGCGTCCGACGCCACGGCCGAACCCTTCAGGGTCAGGCCGGCGTTTTCCGCCTTGATCGAGGCGATGCGGGCCGAGTCGATACGGCTCATCTGGCCGGCGCCCACGCCCAGGGTCATGCCGCCGCCCACGAACACGATGGCGTTGGACTTGACGTACTTGGCGACCTTCCAGGCGAACATCAGGTCGTTCATCTCGGCTTCGGTGGGCTGGCGCTTGGTGACGACCTTGAGCGCGTCGCGCGGCACGTTGTAGGCGTCCGGGCTCTGCACCAGCCAGCCGCCGCCCACGCGCTTGATGTCGAAGGCGTTCTGGCCAGTGCCCATCGGCACTTCCAGCACGCGCACGTTCTTCTTGGCGGCCAGGATGGCCAGCGCGGCGCCGTCATAGGCGGGAGCCAGCAGCACTTCCAGGAACTGCGAGCTCACGGCTTCGGCCGTGGCGGCGTCGACCGGGCGGTTGAAGGCGATGATGCCGCCGAAGGCCGAGGTCGGGTCGGTCTTGAAGGCCAGCTGGTAGGCGCCCAGCGTGTCGGCCGCGACGGCCACGCCGCAGGGGTTGGCATGCTTGACGATGACGCAGGCGGGCGCTTCGAAGCTGCGCGCGCATTCCCAGGCGGCGTCGGCGTCCGCAATGTTGTTGTAGGACAGTTCCTTGCCCTGCAGCTGGCGGTAGTTGCCCAGCAGGCCGGCCGGACGCTGTGCGTCCACGTAGAAGGCGGCGGTCTGGTGCGGGTTCTCGCCGTAGCGCAGGGCCTGTTCCTGCTTGACCTGCAGGGTCAGGGTGCCGGGCCATTCGTTGCGGGCCGGCACGGCTTCCTGCTTGGGCTCGGCTTCGGCCAGGCTGGTCAGGTAGGCGGCGATGGCGCCGTCGTAGGCGGCGGTGTGGGCGTAGACCTTGGAGGCCAGCGCCAGGCGCAGGCCGTAGGAGGTGTTGCCGCCCTTGTCCATTTCGGCCAGCACGCGCGAGTAGTCGACGGGGTCGATCACCACGGTCACGCCGCCGGCTTCGGTGCCGTGATTCTTGGCCGCCGCGCGCAGCATGGCCGGGCCGCCGATGTCGATGTTTTCGACGGCGTCGGCGAAGGTGCAGTCCGGCTTGGCCACGGTTTCGCGGAACGGGTACAGATTGACCACCAGCATGTCGATGCGGTCGATGCCGGCCGCCTTGATGGTGTCCATGTGCTCGGCGCTGTCGCGGCGCGCCAGCAGGCCGCCGTGGATCTTCGGATGCAGCGTCTTGACGCGGCCATCGAGAATTTCGGGCGAACCCGTGTGGGCCGCCACTTCGGTGACGGTCAGGCCGGAGTCGGCCAGCAGCTTGGCGGTGCCGCCGGTGGACAGCAGGCGCACGCCGCGCGCGGCCAGGGCGCGGGCAAATTCAACGATGCCGGTCTTGTCGGACACCGAAAGCAGGGCGGTTTCGATTTTCATGGTGAGGGACGGAGTGGGGCGGGAGCGCCTTTCTCGTTCAGGTCGGATGGGAAATCTGGGGGAGCGGGCGGCGCGATGCGCCTGCCGCCCGCGCACGAAAGCTATACCTGGATATTGTGCGCCAGCAACTTCTTGCGCAGGGTGTTGCGGGTGATGCCCAGCATTTCGGATGCCCGCGACTGGTTGCCGCCCGACCTTTCCAACGCCACTTCAAGCACCGGGCGCTCCACGCAGCGCATCACCATGTCCCACATGTCGTGGGGTTCGGATTCGCCCAAGTCTTCGAAATAGCGCTCCAGGCTGGCGCGCACGCATTCTTCCAGGACATCTTTCTTGCTCATTTGAGTACAGATATTTTTATGTTGGTGTTGAGGCGGTTATGCCGCCAGCAGGGCTTCTGCGACCGGCGCCGGATGGGATCCGCCGTCGCGCGAGATAAGGTCGAACCAGTCCGACACGGCCCGCCACTGGTCGCGGGTGTTGTCGATCAGATTCATGCGGGCGCAGAACGAATCCGCCCCCGGCAGGCCGTCCAGATACCAGCCTATGTGCTTGCGCGCCGTGCGTACGCCGGTGTGCTCGCCGTAAAACCGGTAGTGGTCGTCGAGATGTTCGAGCAGCAGCTCGCGCATTTCCCCATAGGAGGGAGGGGCCAGTGTTTCGCCCGTGCGCAGGTAGTGGTCGATTTCGCGGAAAATCCAGGGACGGCCTTGAGCCGCCCGGCCGATCATGACCGCGTCGGCGCCAGTGTAATCCAGGACGTGCCGGGCTTTTTCGGGCGTAGTGATATCTCCGTTGGCGACAACGGGGATTTTCAGCTCGGCCTTGACGGCGCGGATAGTGTCATATTCCGCCTCGCCCGTATAGAGGTCGGCGCGGGTGCGGCCATGCAGGGTCAGGGCGGCGATGCCGGCGTTTTCGGCCATTTTCGCCACCCGCAGGGCATTGCGGCTTTCGCGGTCCCAGCCGGTGCGGGTCTTCAGGGTCACCGGCACGTCCAGCGGCGCGCAGGCGGATACCACCGCGTCCAGGATGCGGGCGATCTGGTCTTCATGGCGCAAGAGCGCCGACCCGGAGGCCACGTTGCAGACCTTCTTGACCGGGCAGCCCATGTTGATGTCGATGATCCGGGCGCCCTTGCTGGCGTTGAACACCGCCGCCTCCGCCATCATGGCGGGGTCGGCGCCGGCGATCTGCACCGAAATGGGGGCGATCTCGCCGTCATGGTTCAAGCGGCGGGAGGTTTTGACGCTATCCCACAGCTTGGGGTTGCTCGCGGCCATTTCCGAGACGGCATAGCCCGCCCCCAGCTTCTTGCAAAGCTGGCGGAAAGGACGGTCCGTCACGCCCGCCATGGGCGCGACCAGCACGTTGTTGGGAAGGGTCCATTGACCTATGCGCATGCTCACATTTTAACCGGCTCGCTCGTACCCTCTTTGTCACCTGGAGAACAATTCGTAACAAGGGAAGGCGAAAGCAGACAACCGCCCCCATTATCGAGGGCGGATAGGGAAGCGTTCAGGCGCGGAAACCTTGCAGCAGATGCTGCGCCAGCGGCGCGCGCAGCGGAGAGGCCAGATCCATCCCCAATAAGGCCAGGCCGCAGGCATGCTCCACCGGCGCCAGGCCGGTCGAGAAGATGCGAGGCATCAGATCGGTCAGGCCGGCGGTGATGAAGCGGTCCACGTGGCGCGCCCCGGCGAATTCCGCCAGGGCGGAACCGGGATTGACGTCCGGATGGGCCAGCCAGCTGCCCAGCGTCTGGGCCAGGCGGGCCGCGTCGCGCAGGCCCAGGTTCAGGCCCTGGCCTGCGACCGGATGCAGGGTTTGCGCGGCATTGCCGATGGCCGCCACGCGGCCGTGCACCTGGGCGCGGCGGGCGCTCAGCGCCAGCGGGAAGACATGTCGCGGCGCCTGGCTGGAAAGCCGTCCCAGGCGGTCGCCGAAGGCGGCGGACAGCGCCCGCGAAAACGCGGCGTTGTCCAGCGCCGCCAGTTCGGCGGCGCGCTCGGGCGCGCTGCACCAGACCACCGAATAGGCGTCCGGCGTCTGCGGGTGCGGCAGCAGCGCCAGCGGGCCTTCGGCGGTGAAGCGCTCCCAGGCCCAGCCGCGGCGGGGCAGGGGGGCGTGCGCCGTGGTCAGCACCGCATGTTGGTCGTAGTCGCGGCGCACGTCGGTCGCGCCCGCGCCGTCGGATTGCACTGCGACCCGGCACAGCAGTGTCGCGTCGCCTTGTTCGACGCGCACGCCGTCTGCGTCCTGCATGCCGATCCGCGCGGGCGGCCCTTGCAACACGGTGACGCCGCAAGCGGCCACGCATTCGTCCAGCTTGGCGTGCAGGCCGGAATAGGCGACCACGCTGCCCAGCTGCGGCACGCCGAAATCGGTGTTCTGGATCAGGGTGCGGCCCAGCCGGCCGCGCTGCGATACATGGATGTTGCGGATGTCGGCAGAGCGTTCGGGCCAGGCATGCAGCGATTCCAGCAGCACCCGGCTGCCATGGTTCATGGCCAGCACGCGGGGATCCGTGGCGGGGACTGCCGCCGACGGCGCGACCGCGGCGGGCGCGCTGCCGGCAAGCAGCGCGATGCGCGCGGGGTCGGGCGCCACGCGGGCCAGCATCAGGGCCAGCACGCGGCCCACCGGGCCCGCGCCTAGAATCGCTATGTCGAAGGCGGATGAAGTCATGCCCGGATTTTAACCGTCCACTACAATCCGCAGCAGCCGGCGCGTCTTGGCGCCGTGGCCCTCTTTCCGGTCGATCGACATGACGCAGCTCCAGGCCTCATCCCCAGTGTCCGCCGTTTCCGCCGCTTCCACCCGCCGCCCGCGCGGAAAGGTCGCGGTCGGATTGCTGGCCTGCCTGTTCGGAGCGGTGGGGGCGCATTGGTGGTATCTGGGACGCCGCCATGCCTGGCTGGTGACCGCATACACGCTGATCAGCCTGTTCTGCGCTATCAGCTTCTACCCCGTCTGGTACGACAACCCCGCCTTCTTCCTGGTGTTCATTCCCATGGTCGACGGGTTCATCGAGAGCGCGGTGTTCTCGCTGATGCCGGACGAGAAATTCGACCGCCTCTACAACGAGGGCCTGGGCCGGCCGACCCGGACCGGCTGGGGTCCGGTGCTGGTCGCGATCCTGGCCTGCCTGGTCGGCGCCATCGTGTCCATGTTCGCCATCGCCATGGTGGTGGTCTACACCTGGATCGCCATGGGCTGGCTGGACGGCTACGTCTTTTAGCGCCAGCCCGGCGCGCCTACTCGCGCATCAGCGCTTCGATCTCGCCGGCCTGCACCGGCACGCCGCGGGTGATGAGTTCACAGCCTTCGTCCGTGACCAGCGCGTCGTCCTCGGTGCGGATGCCGATGTTCCAGTAGGCCTCGGGCACGTCGTCTGCGGGCCGCACGTAGATGCCGGGCTCGATCGTCAGCATCATGCCCGGTTCCAGCTGGCGCCAGGGGCGTTCGGCGCCCTGGGTCGGGCCAGGCTGGCGGTAGTCGCCCACATCGTGCACGTCCAGGCCCAGCCAGTGGCCGGTGCGGTGCATGTAGAAGCGGCTGTAGTCGCCGGATTCCAGCACCCCATCCAGCGAGCCTTTCAAGAGTTTCAGGTCCAGCATGCCTTGCGCCAGCACGCGCAGGGCGGCCTGATGGCCGTCGTTGAAGCTGCGGCCGGGCGCCGTGGCCTGGGCGGCGGCATCCTGCGCGGCCACCGTCAGGTCGTACAGCGCGCGCTGCGGACCGCTGTAGCGGCCGTTCACCGGAAACGTGCGGGTGATGTCGCTGGCGTAGCTGTCGACCTCGCAGCCCGCGTCGATCAGCACCAGGTCGCCGTCGCGCAACACGGCTTCGCCGGCCGGGTAGTGCAGCACGCAGGCGTTGGCGCCGGCGGCCACGATGCTGTTGTAGGCCACCGACTGCGCGCCGTGCCGGCGGAATTCGTACAGCAGTTCGGCCTCGATCTCGTACTCGCGCATGCCGGGGCGGGCGACGCGCATGGCGCGCACGTGGGCGCCGGCCGAGATCTTGGCCGCGCGCCGCATTGCCGCGATTTCCGTGGCGTCCTTGATCAGCCGCATCTCGGCCAGCAGCGGCCGGATGTCCTGTTGGCGCGCAGGCGGCGCATGGCCGCCGCGGCTGGCCTCGCGCGCCGCGGTCAGCCAGCGGTGCAGGCGTCCGTCGTTGCGCTTGTCGCCGGCCAGGGGCGCGTACAAGGTGGCATGGTCCTGCAGCAGCGCGGGCATCAGTTCGTCCAGCGCATCGAGCGGATGGGCGTCGTCGAAACCGAAATGCGCCGCGGCGGCCTCGGGGCCGAAGCGCTTGCCCTCCCAGATTTCATGTTCGATGTGGCGCGGGCGGCAGAAGAGCACGGCGCGGTCGGTCGCGCCCGCGGTCAGCACCAGCCAGGCGCCGGGTTCGGTGAATCCGGTCAGATAGAAGAAATCGCTGTCGTGCCGATAGGGATATTCCGCGTCGCGGTTGCGGGTGGCTTCCTGGGCGGTCGCCAGTATGGCGATGCCGCCGCCTGCGGCGCGCATCTGCGCCATCAGGCGTTGGCGCCGCGCGGCGTAAGGGGCGATGTCGTCGGGAGGCAGGCTCATGGCGGATTGGGCGTGAAGCCCGGCAGGGTGAGGATGCCGTTTACTTTACCTGCCATCCCCGGGTTGCGACAGCCCGCAAGGGGCGCGCGGAATTCGCTGGACCGCGCGGGGCAAGCTGCTACAATCGCGGCTCTGTCATTGGGGAGTAGCCATCCTTTGTCCCCACAAAGGAGCTAGCGTCAACAGACTTGGTGGTTCAGCGCTGCGCAGCAGCCGCTAGAACTCCATGGCGCTAGTAGCGGTATCCATGCACGGCGGCATCGCCGCATGGATCAGCCAGGCGAGACCTTTGGCCGCGTTGCGTTCACCCCAGCCGGGCGAGCCGCGACGTCGCGCCAATTGGTTTCTGCTCGTCCGGCTCGCCTATATGTTTCTCACTCTGTTCCTGTTTTTCCTGTCAGCGGCAGTGATCTACTTCGCCTGCGAGTTCTTCGTGAACGGCGTCGAATGGGTCGGCCATCGCTTCCAGCTGGGCGCCACCGCCACCGGCACCGTGCTCGCCGCGTTCGGCACGGCCTTGCCGGAAAGCGCCGTGACTTTCATGGCCGTCGTGTTCGGCGAAACCCCCGAGCAAAAAGACATAGGCGTAGGCGCCGCCATGGGCGGCCCGCTGGTGCTCGCGACGCTGGCGTATGCGGTGGTCGGCCTGGCTTTGTGGCGCGCGCGCCGCGGACGCGCCACGCAGGCGGACTGTATCAACGCGGACCAGCGCCGGCTGGCCCGCGACCAGGCCTGGTTCATGGGCATCTTCATCTTCAAGGTGGGCCTGGGCCTGTTGGCCTTTGCCTGGAAGCCCTGGTTGGGCATCCTGTTTCTGGCCACCTACGGCCTTTACGTCAAGCGCGAACTCAGCAACGACGAGGAAAGCCTGGCCAGCGAAGACCTCGAGCCACTGAAGCTGCGCCCGCGCGACGAGGATCCGAGCATGTTCTGGGCGGTCACGCAGACGATACTGGCGCTGGTCGTGATCGCCGGGGCATCGCATGTGTTCGTGAACCAGATCGAGCTGCTGGGCGTGGCCATGGGCGCGTCGCCTCATGTGGCCGCGCTGTTGCTGGCGCCGGTGGCGACCGAGCTGCCGGAAATCATGAACGCGCTGATCTGGGTGCGCCAGGGCAAGGAACGGCTGGCGCTGGCCAACATTTCGGGCGCCATGATGATCCAGGCGACCATTCCCAGCGCGCTGGGCATCTTCATGACGCCCTGGCTGCTGGACGCTCCCTTGCTGGCGGCGGGCCTTTTCACGATGCTGTCGATCAGCCTCTTGTGGCTGCGTTTCCGCCGTTCGGTCATGAGCGTGCCGGCGTTGTCGGCGGTGGGCGGACTGTATGCCGTGTTCGCCGCCTATCTGGGCTGGCACTTCTACGCTTGAGAGTGCGTTGCGCGCGGGGCCTCGGCCCCCGCGGTTTTTTCCACATTCAGGCCCGATTTGGCCCCAAAAGCCTTGTCCATAAGTGGAAACCCGCGTAAACTTCTGCCCGTTATCCATCCCAGGAGCAGTCTTCGTGAATACCGATTCCGGCGAAAGTTGTCGATCTTGCATCGACGTCGCTGTTTAACAGGTCCACGCAGAACTCCGTCTGCCGCAGCCTGTTGAACAGGTTGCGGTTGTATCCCAAGCTCCAGGCGCAAGCCCGGACAATCGCGCAAGCCAGCGGCTTGCCGGGAAACTCCCCAACGTAAACCGCCAGAACCGCCGCAATCCGCAGCGTCAGCGTTCGTGCACGTTTGTCGTGCCTGTCCGCCGAACGCAGCGCGGGCGCGCGCGTATTCGCGATCACGCTCCCCATTCTTGCAATGGAGGTCGTTATGCGTTTCTTCGACTTGTTCCTACGCCGCGCCGGCGTGGACCGCGCCACCGCCCTGGGCCGCCGCCGCGGCACTTCGCGTCTGACGGTCATCTGTCCGCGCGACGAGCTGGGCGCCTTGCGCAAGCAGATCTGCCTGGACTTCAGCGCCGCCGGCCTGGACGTCTCGCAGGTGCAGATCGACCAGGGTCGGGATCCTGGCATGGCATCCGCCTGCATCACCGTCAATTGTCCCCCGGAATTGCGGGGCGAACTGATGTCGCAGGCGCGCCGCCTGAGCGCCAATCCCGCCGTGCGCCACGTGCACTTCGGCACGCAAGCCACGCCAGTCACGCAGGCTGCGCTGGCCTGAAGCCGCCCTTTCTTCCACAGGAGAGATCATGCCTAGTGCCTTAGACCCCGAGCCTCGATTGCGCCCAGTGCGTGGCGCCGGCATGCCTGTCTGACCTGCCTCCTCGCTGCGAGCCGACAGGCAGGATAGTCATCCTGGCCCGTACGGAGTCCGCAGCCAAGAATCGCCGGCCTGGCCCACGTCGCGTGCGCCTCTGCCGCCGGTACCGATTCCTCCGCTAGCTCCCATCCGTTTTCCGCACCCGGCGCATTTCATGCGATCCGGATACCGGCAACATTGCCCCGGCGCCTGCGCACGCCTGTACGCGGCGGTTTGACGGCTTTCTGCGCGAAGGCCGCGGACCGCTGCCGCCTGCGCGCAGCCGCCAGCGGGCAGGGTCGTCCGTGTCTCCAAGAACTACACGTACAACCGGAGCACTCCGATGTTCAAGTTTCTCAAGTCCTTCTTTACGTCGGCGGCGGGCCTGCGCCATAGCGCAAGACATTTCCGCCGTTCGCCCATGCCCGAGCGCGGCGCCACGACGGCCGCCGCGTCCTCCGATACCGCGCGCCATGCCAACCGCCAGATGCTGGACCTGTCGCGCATGGGCTTCGGCGCCTTGTTCGCCCTGTTCGGCAGCAGCCGCGGCGGACTGTCGGAGGCCCAGGCCCAGACCGCGCGCGAACGCTACGGCGCCAACGAGGTCGACCACGAAAAGCCGCTCTCCTGGTACACGCATCTCTGGCTGTCCTATCGCAATCCGTTCAACCTGCTTTTGACCGCGCTGGCGGCGCTGTCCTGGCTCACCGACGTGCGCATGGCCGAACCCGACGACCAGTCCTGGACGGCGGTATTCATCATCGGCGCAATGGTGCTCATCTCCACTGTGTTGCGGTTTGCGCAGGAGCAGCGCTCCAATCGCGCCGCCGAGGCGCTCAAGGCCATGGTGCAGAACACCGCCACGGTGCTGCGCAGCGACCCGGCAGCCGACGCCGAGGGCGACGCCCGCCGATTCTTCGGCGTGGCGCTGCATGTCAGCGGATCGCGCCAGGTCGAGGTGCCGCTGGCGGAGCTGGTGCCGGGCGACGTGGTGCTGCTGTCCGCGGGCGACATGATTCCCGCCGACTGCCGCATCCTGAATGCCAAGGACCTGTTCGTTGCGCAGGCCGCGCTGACGGGCGAATCGCTGCCGGTCGAAAAGTACGCCACGCAGCGCAGCGAGACCGCCAACGCGCTGGAACTTGAGAACATGGCCTTCATGGGCACCAACGTGGTCAGCGGCTCGGGCAGCGCCCTGGTGGTGGCCACCGGCTCGCGCAGCTACTTCGGCCAGTTGGCCGGACGCGTCACGCAGACCAGCCGCGCGCCGACCCAGTTCCAGCAAGGCATCAACCGCGTGAGCTGGGTGCTGATCCGCTTCATGCTGGTCATGGCGCCCATCGTCATGCTGATCAACGGTTTCACCAAGGGCGACTGGATGGAAGCGCTGCTGTTCGCGCTAGCCATCGCCGTGGGCCTGACGCCTGAAATGCTGCCCATGATCGTCACGGCCACCCTGGCCAAGGGCGCCGTGCGCATGTCGCGCCGCAAGGTCGTGGTCAAGCGGCTGGACGCCATCCAGAACCTGGGGGCGATGAACGTGCTGTGCACCGACAAGACCGGCACCCTGACCCAGGACCGCATCGTGCTGGAGCGGCACACCGATGTGTACGGCGCCAGCAGCGACGACGTGCTGGCCTACGCCTATCTCAACAGCTACTACCAGACCGGCCTGAAGAACCTGCTGGATGTGGCGGTGCTGCAGCACGCCGAGGTCGAGCGCAAGCTGGATCTGGCGGCGAAGTACCGCAAGGTCGACGAGATTCCCTTCGACTTTTCCCGGCGCCGCATGTCGGTGGTGGTCAACGAGACCGAGAACGGCCGCGAGCATCACGAATTGATCTGCAAGGGCGCGCTGGAAGAGATGCTGGCGGTTTGCACCCGCCTGCGTGTGGGCCACGAAGAGCATCTGCTGACCGCTGCCCGCCGGGCCGACATCCGCCGGGTGACGGCGGACCTGAACCGCGACGGCCTGCGCGTCATCGCGGTCGGCGTCAAGGAAATGCCGCCCACCCAGCAAACCTACGGCGTGGCCGACGAGTCCGATCTGGTGCTGGTCGGGTACATGGCTTTCCTGGATCCTCCCAAGGAATCCACCGCTCCCGCGCTCAAGGCGCTCAAGGATTCCGGCATCGAGGTGAAGGTGCTGACCGGCGACGTGGAGCTGGTGACGCAGAAGGTCTGCCGCGAGGTGGATTTCGAGGTGCGCAAGGTCTATCTGGGCGCCGATATCGAAGCGATGGACGAGGCGCAACTGGCCGCCGCGGTGCGCGAGGCCAATGTGTTCGCGCGGCTCACGCCGGCCCACAAGGAGCGCATCGTGCGCAGCCTCCGGGCCCAGGGCAACACCGTGGGCTTCATGGGCGACGGCATCAACGACGCGCCAGCCCTGCGGGCGGCGGACGTGGGCATCTCCGTGGATTCGGCGGTCGATATCTCGAAAGAGGCCGCGGACATCATCCTGCTGGAAAAGAGCCTGATGGTGCTGGAAGACGGCGTCATCGAAGGCCGCAAAACCTTCTGCAACATGCTCAAGTACCTGAAGATGACGGCCAGCTCGAACTTCGGCAATGTCTTCTCGGTGCTGGTGGCCAGCGCCTTCCTGCCGTTCCTGCCGATGCTGCCCATTCATCTGCTGGTGCAGAACCTGATGTACGACATTTCCCAGACCGCAATTCCGTTTGACAACGTCGACGAAGAACTCTTGAAGCAACCCCAGCAATGGGACCCCGATGGCCTGGGCCGTTTCATGGTGTTTTTCGGTCCGATAAGCTCCGTGTTCGATATCGCCACCTATGCGCTCATGTGGTACATCTTCCAGGCCAACTCCGCGGAACACCAGACGCTGTTCCAATCGGGCTGGTTCGTCGAAGGCCTGTTGTCGCAGACGCTCATCGTCCATATGATCCGCACGCGCAAGATCCCGTTCCTGCAAAGCCGCGCCGCGTGGCCGCTGATGGGCATGACCCTGATGGTGGTGACGATGGGGCTGCTGCTGCCGTTTTCGCCCTTGGCCGAGTACCTCCAGCTGCAGCCGCTGCCATGGAGCTACTTCCCCTGGCTGGTCGGCATCCTGTTGGCCTACTGCACGCTGACGCAGTTGCTGAAGGGAATCTGGGTCCGCCGCTACGGTTGGCAATAAGTCGATAAGGCCCGCGGCGGTCGCAAGCCCGCCGCGCAATCAGGAGAAACGCATGAGAATCGCTACTTTTGCCGCGCTGATGGCAGTGGGCCTGGCCCTTCCCCTGGCGGCGCGTAGCGCCGAGACCGGGCAGGGGCTGTCGCTGTACGGCGTGGTGGACGCGGGGGTGGCCGTCACCACGGTCTCGGGGCAGGGCAGCCACAGCGGTCTGCTCAATGGCGGACTGACCGATTCGCTATGGGGAATGACGGGGGCGGAAGACATGGGCGGGGGCTGGAGCGCCAGGTTCCAGCTGGAAAGCGGCTTCGATCCTTCGTCGGGCAAGCGGGCCGACGACGACCGCTTCTTCAATTACGCCGCCTGGGTCGGCCTGGGACATGACAGCTTCGGCGACCTGCGGCTGGGGCGCCAGCACACCATAGGCCAGGTCTACGGCAATTCCCTGGAAATCGCGTCCTGGAAGGAAATGGGCATGGGCGCCACCTTCAAGGCGTCCGACAACTACCAGTTCAGCAACCTGGTCAATTACTACACGCCTGTCTGGGGCGGTTTCCAGGCCGGCATCGGTTACTCCTTCGACGCCGACGACCGCAACCAGTTCAAAACGGCCAACAACAACCGCGCGCTCAGCCTCGGCCTGAAATATGAGGACGGACCCTTGCTGGCGATCGCCACCTGGGACCAACTGCGCCTGGCCGACGCCCCGCCGGGCAGCAATGGACGGCCGCAAGCGGTGCAGCTGGGCGCCTCCTATGACTTCGAGGTGCTGAAGCTGTCCCTGGCATGGTCGCGCCAGCGCAACGGCGATGTCGGGCTGGACGGGGGCGATCCGGACGGGCTGGGCATGGGCCTGGGGCCGGCTGCCTTCGTACGCGGCGGCACGGTCGATGCCTGGCTGGTCGGGGCCAGCGTGCCGGTCGGACCCGGCGCCGTGCTGGTGCAATGGTCGCTGGCGCACCCGGACTGGCATTGGGACAACGGCATGACGGCGCGCAATGCGCAGGTGATGACGCTGGGCTATACCTACAGCCTGTCTGCGCGCACGACGCTCTATGCCTTCGCCGGCTATGCGTCGAACTACACGCTGGACGACCAGTTCGATCCTGCCCGCTCCCACACCACGCGGGTGGGCACGGGCATTTCGCACCGTTTCTGAGCGCCGGGGCAGGGCGGGCCGGGGTCAACTACAATCGGCGGGTGCGGCGCATGGCGCCCGTCCTCGTACAGCCCCGACGTTTTCCGGATGGTTTGCATGGATAGTCTCGAATGGCTCATACCCTGGGAGTTCTCTCCCACGCTGGTGGCCTCCTTCCTGGTGGCCATCGTGCTGTTCGTGCGCGGCCAAAAGGTCCATCGCGTGACCGCCGCCCGCAGCATCCTGTTCTGGACCGGCATGGTGCTGCTGTACCTGTCCATGCATACCCGGCTGGACTACTACGCCGAGCGCATGTTCTTCATCCACCGCATCCAGCATCTGGTGCTGCACCATCTGGGGCCGTTGCTGGTGATGGCGGCGTTCCCGGGACAGGTGATGCGGGCGGGCCTGCCCATGCGCTGGCGCATCCGCCTGCGTGACTTCCTGCGCACCGGCGCCGGCCGCGCGACGGTGGCGGTGCTGACCCACAAGATCTTCGTGCCGACGCTGTTCGTCTTCCTGGTGCTGGTCTGGCTGATTCCGTCGGTGCAGTTCTATTCCATGCTGGACTGGCGTCTCTACCGCCTGATGAACTGGTCGGTGGTGATCAGCGGCTTCATGTACTGGAACCTGATCCTGGATCGCCGGCCCGCGCCGCCGGCGGCCATGACGCCGGGCGGCCGGGTCATTTCGCCCGTGCTGACGATGCTGCCGCAGATGGTGGCGGGCGCAGTCATCGCCTTCACCGAAAGCGACATCTATCCGCTGTTCGAACTATGTGGCCGCGCCATCGCCATGTCGGCCCAGACCGACCAGACCATAGGCGGCCTGACCATGTGGATTCCGGCGGCGCTGGTCGAGGTGATCGGCCTGATGGTGGCCCTGGGAACCTTGATGCGGCTATCGGCCAAGGGGCGCTTGCGCAAGGCGGATCGCGAAGCGCTGGCCCGCTCCAAGGCCCGCGCTCGCGCCGCTTCGGCCTGAGAACCGCGGCGGGTGGCGTACGCCGCCGGGCTCAGAAGCTCTTCGGCGTATTGACCCAGAACAGTTCCACGGTTTCCTCGCCGACGACTTTCCACGAATGCGGCCGCCCGCTAAGGAACGAGATGCTGTCTCCGGCGCGCAAGGTCACCGGCGCCGCCAGATCGACCGTAATGCTGAACTCGCCGGCGATGACGTGGATGCACTCTTCTCCATGGTGCGTATAGGCGCCTTCGCTGCGGGCGCCCGGCGCCAGCACCCATTTCTGGCAGTCGAGCGAAGGCAGGCTCGTTGCCAGCTGCAGGATCTGGATGCCCGCGCCGAACGACGGGGCGTGTATTTCCTGACCCTTGCGCACGACCTCTGCCGCGTTGCGCGACGGCTTGGGCGGTACTTCCGACAGGGCCGTCAGCGACGTGCCATAACAGGTGGCGAGCAGCTTCAGGCTCGCCACGGTGGCCCCGCGGCCCGTCCGTTCAAAGGTCGAAATGAAGGACACGGGCAGGCTGGTTTCGTCCGACGCCTCTTTCAGCGATAGATCCGCGCTTCGGCGCGCGGTGCGAAAGCGCAGTCCGAGCGCGGCCGCGTCAGCTATTTCGCGGGCTTGAGATGCCGTGGCGCCCGAGGCGGGCGATGGTGGCGCCGTGGACGCCGATCCGGCCTGCGACTCCTCCAGCACGCGACGGATCGCGGGCATGTTCAGGCCGTTGATCTGCCGCAGACGAACGATATGGGATACCCGGGCCAGATCCGCATCTGAGTAGACGCGCTGTCCTGTTTCGGTGCGCGCCGGAACGAGGAGGCCGTGTTGCTCCCATAGCCGCAGCGTCGAGATGTTCGTGCCTGTGAGGCGCGCGACGTCGCCGATTCGATACTCAGACATGCAAGTGAAGTTCCTGTGCTGGCGCGGTGGACGGTCTGTTCTGGCAGAACATACAGAATATATATAGATAAATTATATAAACACGATCCTTCATGATAGGACCGGAAATATGGGGGAAAGCCCCTATTTTTTCCGAAAATCAGCTTCTATAGGATCGCAACCTACAGAAATTATGTAGATATATTTGATTCCAGGCGCGGCCAGATTGGGCCGCTTTGCTCATGATCATTTCACACCATTCAAGCCAGGCCGGACCTTTCCTGCAACGCAGTTTCTGGATGCGGGAGGCGGAACCCGCCTTGCAGGCAAGTGCGCCGCTGACCGGCAGTCAGGCCGCCGACATCGTGATTATCGGTGGAGGCTATGTAGGCCTGTGGACGGCGTTGAGCATCAAGGAACTCAGCCCTCAGTCCAAGGTCGTGGTCCTGGAGCGGGACGTCTGCGGCGGAGGCGCTTCAGGGCGCAACGGCGGCATGGCCATGTCCTGGTGGCCGAAAATCGCTTCGCTGCTTGCTTTCGCGGATGTCGACGATGCGCTGTTCCTGGCCCGGGCCTCGGAACGCGCCATCGATGAAATCGCACAGTTCTGCGGCCGCCATCGCATCGATGCGCACTTTCGCTGCGGGGGATGGCTCTGGACGGCCACTTCCGATGCGCAACAGGAGTCATGGGAGGGCACGCTCCAGGCCTGCGCCCGGGTCGGCGCGCGTCCCTTCGAGCACATGCTGCCGGAGGACGTCGCACGTCGAACCGGGTCTCGCATGCACAGGGCGGGCGTGTTCGAACGCGGCAACGCCACGGTGCAGCCGGCAAGGCTGGTGCGAGGCATGCGCAGGGTGGCCCTGGAGCGCGGCATCGTGATCCACGAAAACACGCCGGTGCTGGAGTTGAGCCACGGCTATCCGGCGGTGATCCGCAGCGCCTCGGGCACGATACTGGCCAAAAGCGTCGTGCTGGCGACGAATGCATGGGCCGTCGCCATTCCTGAAATCTCAAGGCTGATCGTGCCCGTCAACAGTTCCATCGTCGTGACGCAGGCGATTCCCGAGCGCCTGGCCGCGCTGGGTTGGACGGGGGGCGAAGCCATCACCGACTCGCAGTTGATGGTCGGGTACTACCGGACCACGCGGGACGGGCGAATCGCATACGGCAAGGGCACGGGCGCGCTTTCCCGGGGTGGCGTCATCGACGCCACCTTCAGCCGCCACGAAGAAAGCTGCCTGATGGCGGAGCAGGATTTCCGCCGCGCCTACCCGATGCTTGCCGACGTGCGCGTCTCGCATGCGTGGTCGGGTCCGATCGATCGGACCTACGACAGCCTGCCCGTTTTCGGCACCCTGGCCGGTACCGGACACATCCACTACGGAGTGGGTTGGAGCGGCAACGGCGTCGCGCCCAGCCTGTTGGGCGGCAGGATTCTGGCAAGCCTGGCCCTGGATCGCAACGATGCGTGGCGCCGCTGCGCCCTGGTCGACCGCAAGCCCAAGCGGTTTCCGCCCGAACCCATCAAGTACTTCGGCGGTTCGCTGGTCCGCAACGCCGTGCGTAGAAAGGAAGAGCGTGAAGCGCGGGATCTTGCGCCGCGCTGGCTTGACGTGCTCCTGGCTGGGTTCGCGCCCGCAGGACTTGAGGACTAGCGTCAAGCGCGCCGTGCATCAGGCCTGCGCGGGATAACCAAAACAAGCGCGTTCCATACCGGGGGCGCGGTAAAAGGAGAAAGCATGTCTAAGGGTGAGGGACTCAAGGGTGGGCTGCAATCGCGCCACATGACGATGATTTCCATTGCGGGGGTCATCGGCGCGGCCTTGTTTGTGGGGTCGGGCAAGCAGATCGCGCTGGCCGGACCAGCGGTGATCCTGGCCTATCTGGGCGGCGGGATCCTGGTGTTTCTGGTCATGCGCATGCTGGGCGAGATGGCCGTGGCCCAGCCCGATACCGGTTCTTTTTCGACCTACGCGGATCGCGCTATCGGGCGCTGGGCGGGTTTCACCATCGGTTGGCTGTACTGGTACTTCTGGGCGCTGCTGATGGGTTGGGAAGCCTATGTCGCGGGACAGATTCTGCATGGCTGGTTCCCCGTGGCGCCCAATTGGGTCTACGCGCTGCTCCTGACGCTAGGATTGATAGGCGTCAACTTCATGAACGTCAGGAACTACGGGGAATTCGAGTTTTGGTTCGGCCTGATCAAAGTGGTGGCCATCGTCCTGTTCCTGGTGGTCGGCACGCTGGCGGTTGTGCACCTGTGGCCCTTCGGCGATGCCGGCGGCATGTCCAATCTCACCGATCGGGGATTCATGCCCAATGGGCCCGGCGCCGTGGTCACCGCATTGCTGGGCATCATGTTCGCCATGATGGGCGCGGAAGTCGTCACGGTGGCGGCGGGTGAGACCTCCGAGCCCGGCGGCCAAATCGTGAAAGCCATCCGATCGGTGGTCTGGCGGATCTGCCTGTTCTATGTAGGGTCCATCTTTCTGGTGGTTTGCCTGGTACCCTATGACACCCCCGCCCTGGTCGACCCGACGCGCGGCAGCTACAACGTGGTGCTGGACGCGATGGGCATTCCGTACGCGCAGCTGATCGTCAACGCCATCGTGCTGACCTCGGTCTGCAGCTGCTTCAACTCGGCGCTGTATGTCTCGTCGCGCATGCTCTATTCGCTGGCCCGCCGTGGCGACGCGCATCGCATCATGGCTGTCACTGGCGCTTCCTCGGGCGCGCCGTACGTGGGCGTGGTCATATCCAGCGTGTTCGCATTCGTTGCCGTCTACATGATGGCGACGTCCTCGATGGACCTGTACGACGTCCTCATGCAAACCACGGGCTGCGTGGCGCTGTTTGTCTACCTGACCATCGCATGCTGCCAACTGCGCATGCGGCAACGCCTGCAGGCTCAGGGAGTCGAGCTGAAGTTCAAGATGTGGTTGTTTCCCTGGCTGACCTGGGCGGTCATTCTGTTCATCTGCGCAGCCTTGCTGACGATGGTGCTGGAGGGAACGTATCGCCAGGAGGTGGCGTATACCTCCGCGCTGGGCGCTGTAATCGTCCTGATGGGCGTGGCGGCGCAGCGCTTCGGCATTGGCGGGCCGAAGGCCCAGGAGCCCGCGGCGCGGAGGATTCCAGGACAAGGCTTGAACGGCCTGAGCGAGGCCGCGGCGCTCAAGCCTTGACGCGGCATGAATGGCCGCAGGCTTGCGGCTATTCCGGCAGCAGGCCGTGGTACTTCTTGCCCAGCGCCACGGTGGCCTGGAACATGCCGGCCTTGCTGCCGCAGTCGTAGCGCACGCCTTCATAGCGGTGCGCATACACGGCGCGCTCGCGCATCAGCGAGGCGATGCCGTCGGTCAGCTGGATCTCGTTGCCGGCGCCCATCTTGGTCGAGCGCAGGTGGTCGAAGATCGCGGCTTCCAGCACGTAGCGGCCCACCACGGCGAGCGTCGACGGCGCGGCTTCAGGGTCGGGCTTTTCGACGATATGGGTGACGCGTTCCGTGCGGCCGTTGGCGCTGGCATCCCCCTGGCGGGTGGCCACGATGCCGTACTTGCGGGTGTCCACGCGCGGCACGTCCTGCACGCCGAGCACGCTGGCGTTCTGCGCCACGGCCACGTCGATCAGCTGCTTCAGCGCGGGCTGTTCGGCGTCGATCAGGTCGTCGGCGAGCAGCACGGCAAAGGGTTCGTCGCCCACGGCAGGCGCGGCCGACAGCACCGCATGGCCCAGTCCCAGCGGGGCCGACTGGCGGATATAGAGGCAATTCACATGCGCGGGTAGAATGCCCCGCACCATGGCCAGAAGCTCGTGCTTGCCCTTGCTTTCCAGGTCCGATTCGAGTTCCGGCGCGGAGTCGAAGTGGTCTTCGATGGCGCGCTTGTTGCGCCCCGTCACGAAGATGAGGTCGGTGATCCCGGCGGCCACGGCTTCTTCCACGGCGTATTGGATCAGCGGCTTGTCGACCACGGGCAGCATTTCCTTGGGCATTGCCTTGGTGGCGGGCAGGAAGCGCGTACCCATGCCGGCGACAGGGAAAACAGCTTTACGGACAGGACGCATTGAGACCTCGTTGGGGCTATCGATGAAACATTTTAAGCGCATCGCTATCATAGGCTTATGAACCGCAGGAAAATGCCATCCATTTGCTCGATTGCGAAACGGGGTGCAATCGTCGGGCTGTCCGTGGCCCTGGCCGTGCCCGCCATCCCCATCGCCGCCTGGGCGCAGCCCGTAGGCCTGCCCTCGATGGGCGCGGCCTCCGCCGCTGAACTGTCCCCCGCGCTGGAACGCAGCCTGGGCGAAGCCATCATGGCCCAGGGGCGGCGTGACCCGACCTATGTGGACGATTCCGAACTCAGCCAGTACCTCACCACCATGGGGCGCAAGCTGGCGGCCTTCGCGCCCGGCGCGGTCCCCGAGGTCGAGATGTTCGGCGTGCGCGACCCCGAAATCAACGCCTTCGCCATGCCCGGCGGCTTCATCGGCGTCAATACCGGGCTGATCGTGGCTTCCGCCAGCGAATCCGAGCTGGCGGCGGTGCTGGCCCACGAAATCGGCCACGTCGTGCAGCGCCACATCGCCCGTGGCATGACCCAGCAGAACCAGAACAGCATGGTGATGCTGGCCAGCCTGGCGGGGGCGCTGCTGGCGGCCCTGGCCGGGGGCGGCGGCAACCTGGCGATGGGCGTGGCGGCATTCGGCCAGGCTGCGGCCATCAACCGCCAGCTGGGCTTTTCGCGCGACGCGGAACGCGAAGCCGACCGGGCAGGGCTGCAGATGCTGACCAAGGCGGGCTACGACGCCGAAGGCATGGCCCAGATGTTCGGGCGCCTGATGAACGCGTCGCGCCTGAACGAAGGCGCGGGCGGCGGCTCCTGGGCCAGCACCCACCCGCTGTCCATCGAGCGCATGTCGGACGTGCAGAATCGGGTGCGCAACCAGTCTCCCGTGGCGCGCCACGTGGATAGCGACGACTTCTGGTACATACGCGCCAAGATGCGCGTGGTGCAGGGCCGCGACGCGGTCAGCCTGCGTACCGCCGGCCAGCAATTGCAGGACGAGGCCCAGGCGCTGTCGGGCGTGCGCAAGTCGGCCGCCTACTACGGCCTGGCGCTGCAGGCGTTCCAGCGCAACAACCTGGCTGATGCCGAGCGCAACTGGAGCCTGGCGTCGGCGGACGGCCGCAGCTCGGCCCAGCTGGCCAAGCTCAGCGTGGATATCGCCCTGGCCCGCAAGGAGTACCCCAGGGCGCTGGAGCTGGCCCAGGCCGGCACCAAGCGCTGGCCCGGGCATCGGGCCCTGGGCATTGCCTATGCCCAGGCGTTGCAAAGCGTCGGCCGCCACACGGACGCGCAGGAGTACCTGCGGGCCAAGATCAAGCAATGGGGCAGCGACGAACCCAGCCTCTACCAGATGCTGGCGCAGAGCGAAGACCGCAATGGCAAGCCGGTGGCTGCGCGCCGCGACCAGGCGCGCTACTACGTCATGACTGGCGCATACGCCGCCGCGGAGTCGCAGCTGCAGCAGGCGCGCAACATGTCCACCGACTTCTACGAGCAGTCGCAGATCGACGTGCAGATCAAGGAAGTGAAGGACAAGCTGGCCGAAGAGCGCCAGTTGCTGGAACGCTTCAAGTCGGGTTGAGCGCCGGGCAGGGCGCCGCTGCGACCTACTGGCCAGTTTCGAAGAAGCGTCCCAGCCGCTGCGGCAGCCAGTTCAGGTGGGCGGGGAAGCTGCCGGTCGGAAAACCGGCATGTCCCCCATCCGTGGGCTGATGCAGCAGGACGGTGGACGAGCATTCCTCGGGCGTCGGCAGCGAGGCTGCCGGCACGAAGGGATCGTTGCGGGCATTGAGCACCAGTGTCGGCACGGATATCTTCGGCAGCCAGGGCTTGCTGGACGCCCGCGTCCAGTAATCCAGCGCATTGCGAAAACCGTGCATGGGCGCGGTGTAGGTGTCGTCGAACTCGCGCAGATCATGCGCATGGGCGATGCGCATGACGTCCACGGCGCCGGGATAGCGGTGCGCCTTCTCCAGCACCTTGTGCTTGAGCGTCTTCAGGAAGTGGGCGGTGTAGACCCTGCGGTTGAACACGCCGGTGGACAGCGTCTTGCCGCAGGCCACCAGGTCCAGCGGCACGGACACGCCCGCGCAGGCCGTCAGCCAGCCGGTGTCCTCCTGGTGTTCGCCCAGGTACTTGAGCAGGGCGTTGCCCCCCAGCGATACGCCGACCGCATGCCAGCGCGCATGTGGAATGCGCTGGCGCACGGTATTCAGCATGAAGCCGACCTCGGCCGAATCGCCCGAGTAGTAGGCGCGCGCCAGGCGGTTGGGCACGCCCGAACAGCCGCGGAAATGCGCGATCACCACGATCCAGCCGCGCGCACGGAAGTGATGCGCGATGGACTGCGCATAGCGGCTGTTGCTGCCGCCTTCCAGGCCGTGGAACAGGATCAGGGCCGGCGTATCGGGCGTATGCGGCAGGGACTTCCAGTCCGCATCCGTCATCCACCGGGCCGCGGCGGTCTTGCCATTGGCGACCGGACGCTGGCCGCTGACGGGCGCGCCGTCGGCGGACTTGTGCGGGAACAGGCCCGGACCGGTCCAATCGAAGTCGACGAAATCGGTGTCGGGCGTGTCTACCCGTTCGCGCACGAATGCGATGCGGTGATACTGCGCGAACAGGGCGGCGTAAACCGTCTGGCTGTCGCCTCCGGGCAACCAGGAGGGGACGGGGCAGGGCGTTGTATCAAGACGAGCAGCGGCCAACTAAAAATCCACCCGATTCAGTGCAGCATGTCGGGTACGTCGTGCAAGTCGAGCACCCCGGCTTCCGTGGGCGCCGGCGAGGCATGGTGCATGACCATGCGCCAGCCGGTGGGCCCCTTGTGGTAGATGTTGGTGGCGTAGCAATTGGCGAATTGCGTGCCTTCCCGCGTTTGCACCGCCACCTGTTCCACCAGCACGTGCACCGCGCACATCATGCTGAGCATGACCAGCGGACGCAACGGACGCACATGGAGGGGGCCGTTGGCCAGCACCTGCTGCCAGGAATCGTGCACCGCCGAGTGGCCGACGATGCGCAGGCCCCCCGGATGGATGCAGACGACTTCCTCGTCGTCTGCCCACACTTGCATCAGGCGTACGACGTCCGCCTGGTCGAGGGCTTCGTAGAACGCGTGCTCTGCTTCTTCGGGCGTGGCGAACATGGCGGCGGAAACGGGTGGACGTTGTAGAGCGGGTGACTCAGTGCCCGTGGCCGTGCAATACGGTGCCGGGCTTCAAGCGGTACTCGGCGCCACAGTAGGCGCAGCTGGCGGAGCCGGTGCGGGCCACGTCCAGGAACACGCGGGGATGCATGCTCCAGAGCGGCGCCTTGGGGCCCGGACAGAACACGGGCAGGTCGTCGGCGCCGACCTCGATGACTTCGTGGGGGTGGGGGACGGCGGCCGGAGCAGCAGCGGTCATGGATATTCCTGAAAAAAAACCGGTAATCGGCAGGTTGGGGCAATGATGCGGCCAGGTCATGGACCGGACCGCGCGGATCAGACTTTACTCAGCCAGTGATGGTACTTCGGGTTGCGGCCATTCACCACGTCAAAAAATGCTTTCTGCAGCCTCTCCGTGATCGGGCCGCGCTGGCCGGAGCCGATCTGGCGGTTGTCCACTTCGCGGATGGGCGTCACTTCGGCGGCCGTGCCGGTGAAGAACGCCTCGTCGGCGATGTAGACGTCGTCGCGCGTCAGGCGCTTGGTCACTACGCGCAGGCCCAGGTCGGCGGCCAGCGCATGGATGGTGGAGCGGGTAATGCCAGTCAGGGCGGAGGCGATCTCAGGCTCGCAGAGCACGCCGTCCTTGATGATGAAGAGGTTTTCGCCGGAACCCTCGGCCACGAAGCCTTCCGTGTCCAGCAGCAGGGCTTCGTCGTAGCCGTCCTGCAGGGCCTCGGTATTGGCCAGGATCGAATTGGCGTAGGTAGTTGCCACCTTGGCCCGCGGCATCGTGACGTTCACGTGCTGCCGCGCGAATGACGACACCTTGACGCGGATGCCCGCGGACAGCGCCTCTTCGCCCAGATAGGCGCCCCAGGGCCAGGCCGCGATGGCCACGTGCACCCGGGCGCCCTTGGGCGAGACGCCCATTTTTTCGGGGCCGTAGAACACCAGCGGGCGCAGGTAGCCGGCTTCCAGCTGGTTCTCGCGCACGACCGTCCGCTGCGCCTCGTTGATCGTGTCGCGATCGAAGGGCATGGGGATTTGGTAGATGTGCGCCGAATTGAAGAGGCGGTTGGTATGGTCTTCGAGGCGGAAGATGGCTGTGCCGATCTCTGAGCGGTAGGCGCGCACGCCTTCGAATACCGACAGGCCGTAATGCAGGGAGTGCGTCAGGACGTGCGTGGTCGCGTCTCGCCACGGTACGAGCTTGCCGTCATACCAGATGAAGCCGTCGCGGTCTGCCATCGACATGGTCTACTCCCAAGCGCCCAAGAATCCCGAGGTCCATATTGTATCAAGCGGCGAGGTTACAATACGCGCCTATTCGCGCCCCGGCGCGGCGCCGCCAGGCCCGCGCGTACTGATCCCGGCGGGCGAACGGGTTGTCGTGCGTTCCTTTTCCTTAGAGTTTCCATGTCGTCCTGTCCGAATCGCCAGGGGCCAGCCGTTGTCCTCTGAATCCGCGCTTCCTGAATCCGAAGACCCCGTCGCGGTCCGCCAGGAGCGTATCGCTGCATTCCGGGCTGGCGTGCACGCCATCGTGCCCGCCCTGATCGCCACCGCCACTTGGGGGCTGGTCACCGGCGTGGCCATGGTCAAGTCGGGCTTGACCGAGACCATGGCGCTGGCCATGACCCTGCTGCTTTACGCGGGTTCCGCCCAGCTGACCTCCCTGCCGCTCATCGCCACCGGCGCGCCGCTTTGGCTGATCTTCGCCGCCGGTTGCGTGGTGAACCTGCGTTTCCTCATTTTCGGCGCGGCGCTGCATCCCTATTTCCGCCACCTGTCCTGGCCCAAGCGCCTCGGGTTGGGGTATTTCACGACCGACATGGGCTTCGTGCTGTTCATGCCGCGCTTTGGCGATGCGGCCGTGCGCGGCACCCGCGAGCAGCTCTGGTTCTTCCTGGGCGCCATCGCGCCCGGCTGGTTCGTCTGGCAGACCTCGTCCATTGTCGGCATCTACCTGGGCTCCATGGTGCCCACGGACTGGTCGCTGGACTTTGCCGCGGTGCTGGCGCTGCTGGCCATCACGGTGCCGCTGGCCAACACCAAGCCCATGCTGATTTCCATGCTGGCTGCCGGCGTGGTCGCCTGGACCGGGCAGGTCCTGCCGCTGCGCCTGGGCCTGGCCGCCGCCGTGGTGGCGGGCGTGGTCGCCGGCATTTGGGCCGAACGCTACTTCAAGGCCCGCGCATGACCCTCTGGCCCGCCGAGATCTACGTCTATTCCGCCATTCTGCTGTTGGCGCTGTGCAGCGTGCTGACGCGCGCCGGCTTTATGCTGTTCGGCGATTACATCCCCCTGCCGGAAGGAGTGCGCCGCGCCTTGCGCTACGCGCCCGCCGCCGCCCTGACCGCCATCATCGTGCCCGACCTGCTGCCGTGGAAGGCCGGCCTGGGGCCGGTGTTCGACTACAAGCTGGTCGCGGGCGTGCTCGCCATCCTGGTTTTTCTGCGCACCCGCAGCGCGGTGCTGGTCATCATCGTCGGCATGCTGGCGCTCTGGGGCCTGCGCTGGCTGGCCGGCTGAAGGTCGTTGCCAAAACGTCCATCCAGTGGACGCTGCTGGTATGCCCGGCGGGCGCTTGCTGACAGCCGGCGGAAGGCCTTTGCAATGCCTTTCAGAAGGCGAGTGGACCGTGTGGTAATGCGGCTGCGCTAAAATCATGTTATCCACAGCAATCCGGGCCTGGTACTGCCCTCATAAGTATCGAATCCAGAATGCGCCGCCTGGCCTGCAACGCAGGATGCGGATTGCGCGTGTTCAGACTGTTCCGATGCATATGTAGTGCAGTGCGCGTAGCACTCTCGTTTTGTTCTTTTTCACTGGTCCCGGTATCTGCCTAACCCTGATGACTGAATCCACTCAATCCGTAGCACCTGCCGCTGACGCACCCGCGCCGACGTTCACCGATTTCGGGCTGCACCCTCTGCTGCTGCAGTCCATCGCCGAAACCGGCTACACCACGCCCACGCCGATCCAGGCCCAGGCCATTCCCGTCGTGGTGGAAGGGCGCGATGTCATGGGCGCCGCGCAGACCGGCACCGGCAAGACGGCCGCCTTCACGCTGCCCATCCTGCACCGCTTGATGCCCTTGGCCAACACCAGCGCATCGCCCGCGCGCCATCCGGTGCGCGCGCTGATCCTGACGCCCACGCGCGAACTGGCCGACCAGGTCTACGAAAGCGTCAAGCGCTACAGCAAGCAGACGCCGCTGCGTTCGGCAGTTGTCTTCGGTGGCGTGGATATCGGTCCGCAGAAGGAAGCCCTGCGCCGCGGTTGCGAAGTGCTGGTGGCCACGCCCGGCCGCCTGCTCGACCACGTCGAGCAAAAGAACGTGAACCTGAGTCAGGTCGGCATCCTGGTGCTGGACGAAGCCGACCGCATGCTGGACATGGGCTTCCTGCCGGACCTGGAGCGCATCATCCGCCTGCTGCCCGCGCAGCGCCAGGGCCTGCTGTTCTCCGCCACGTTCAGCAATGAAATCCGCAAGCTGGGCCGCTCGTACCTGAATCAACCGGTCGAAATCGAAGTCGCGGCGCGCAACGCCACCGCCAACACGATCACCCAGATCGCCTACAAGATGCCCAGCGACGCCAAGCGCGCCGCGGTCGTGCATCTGGTGAAGTCGCGCGGCCTGAACCAGGTCATCGTGTTCTCCAACACCAAGATCGGCACGGCGCGGCTGGCCCGCGACCTGGAGCGCGACGGCGTCAAGGCCGAATCCATCCACGGCGACAAGACCCAGGCCGACCGCATGAAGGCGCTGGAAGCCTTCAAGGCCGGCGAACTGGAAGTGCTGGTGGCCACCGACGTGGCCGCGCGCGGCCTGGACGTGGCCGGCGTGCCTTGCGTCATCAACTACGACCTGCCGTACAACGCCGAAGACTACGTGCACCGTATCGGCCGCACCGGCCGCGCCGGCGCATCGGGCGAGGCCATCGCCTTGTTCACGCCCGACGAAGAGCGTTTCCTGCTCGACATCGAAAAACTCATCAAGCGCGAAGTGCCGCGCGGCACGCTGGATGTTCCGGCCGATCTGGTCGCCCGCAGCCACCGCCGCAGCGACGAGCGCCGCGGTTCGTCGTCGCGTGAAGGCCGTGAAGGCCGCGAGGGTCGTGAAGGCCGTGACAGCCGCGGTGACCGCGGCCGCTCGTCCGACCGTCGTTCCAGCTATTCGTCCGGCGCGCCGCGCCAGCCCGTGGATGATTTCTTCCTGAAGCCCTACGAGCCCTCGGCGCCGTCCGCGCCCGCCGAAGAGCCGGCGCCCAGGAACAATGGCGCATCCTCCGGGCCGAAACGCCAGATCGCCGTCCTGCTGGGCGGCAGCCGCAAGCCCTGAAAGGCGCCGGCATGAAAAAACCCGCAAGCCCTCAGGCTTGCGGGTTTTTTTATGGCTGGAGCGCGTGATGCCTGCTGCGGCTCAGGCCGCCAGCAGGCGCGGCAGGTCCGGCAACGCGGTGGCGACCGCAGGGCTGTTTTCATTCAGGCTTTCGAGCAGGCGTTCGAGGTGGCCGATGTGCGGCAGCATGGGGCCGTAGAACACCACCCGCGATCCGATCTGCACCAGCAGCGTGGGGAAATTCTCCACGTCTTCGTCGCCCAGCAGTTCGGCGTGGTCCTCGATGTCGATCCAGGCGAAGACATGCCGCGGCATGGCCTGGGCCAGCGCTTGCAGCTTGGGCTTGTATTGCTCGCAGGTGTCGCACCAGGCGGCGCAGAAGCAGGCCACCAGCCAGGCGTCGGGCGATGAGCCCAACCGCGCGCGCAGCGTGGCCAGGTCGGTATCGGGTACAAGTAGGGACATGTGGGCAGATGAAGGCGTGTTTGACTATCATACCCGGGATGTCTACCCCCTCATTCTTCCTCCATGACTGCTTTGCGCACTGATTCCGCCACGCCCGACAACGGCCGATTTTCCGCTGCCGGGGCCGGCGCCGTCAGCGTCGGCCAGGCGTTCAAGCGCGCCCTGGTGTCCCAATGCCATCCCTCCATGCTGTTCGCGGTGCTGCTGCCGTTTCTGATCGCGCTGGTGGGGGCCCTGTTGCTGCTATACCTGTTCTGGACGCCGCTCAACGAATGGCTGGCGGCCGAGGCGGCGCGCTGGGACTTCGTCAACCGGGCCGAGGACTGGATGCTGGCGATGGGGCTGTTCTCGCTCAAGGTCTACATGATCCCCGTGATCGCGGTGGCCATTCTGTTGCCGGTATCGGGCATCCTGGGCCTGGCGATTGCCGCCGTGTTCGTGATGCCGCTGGTGCTGAATCATGTCGGCAAGCGTGAATACGTCAGCGTCACGCGGCAAGGCAAGCACGCGACCGCGGTCAGCGTGTGGAACGCGATCTGGGTATCGCTGGCCTTTGCCGCGGGCTGGCTGCTTACGCTGCCGCTGTGGCTGGTGCCGCCCATGGCCATCGCGTTGTCGATCTTCTGGTGGGCGTTCGCGTTTTCGCGCATGATGCGCGTGGACGCCATCGTCGAACACGCCAGCCCCGCCGAGCGCAAGCTCATCCTGGAACGCAACAACGGCGGCTTCTGGACCATAGGCCTGATCTGCTCGCTGTTGAACTTGTTGCCGCCCGCGTGGGTCATCCTGCCGGTGTTCTCGGCCCTGGTCTACGCCCACTACGGTCTGGAAGCGCTCAAGCGCTTGCGCGAGGACCGTGTCATCGACGTCTGAACCGCGTCATCCCTCTCAACTTCTGGAATCGGACATGGCCGCAGAATCCGCCGCCCGCCGCATTGGCCTCATCATCGTAGGGGACGAAATCCTCTCGGGCCGCCGTCAGGACAAGCATTTTTCCAAGGTCGTCGAGCTTCTGGGCGCGCGCGGCATGCAGCTGGGCTGGGCCGAAATCGTGCCCGACGACCGCGACACCCTCATCGCCACCTACAAGCGCAGCTTTGCCACCGGCGACGTGGTGTTTTCCTGTGGCGGCATCGGCGGCACGCCCGACGATCACACGCGCCAGGCCGCCGCAGCCGCGCTGGGTCTGCCGCTGGCGCTGCACCCGGAGGCCGAAGAGGCCATCGCGCTGCGCACGGCCGAGATGGCCGCAAAAGGGCAGGGCACGGCCGACATGAGCGCGCCGGAAAACCAGCAGCGGCTGCAGATGGGCGTGTTTCCGGAAGGCTGCGAGATCGTCCCGAACCCCTACAACCGCATTCCCGGCTTCTACATCAAGGACCACACCTTCGTGCCGGGATTTCCCGTCATGGCCTGGCCCATGCTGGAATGGACGCTGGACACGCGTTATCGTGCACTGCAGCATGTGCACGCCCACGCGGAGCATTCCTTCCTGGTATTCAGCATGCCCGAATCGCGCATCACGCCGGCCATGCAGACCGTGGAAACGCGCTGGCCGGGCGTGCGCGCGTTCAGCCTGCCCAGCGTGGGCGAGGCCGGCGGCACCCCCCACATCGACCTGGGCGTGAAGGGCGAACCGGCCGCGGCGGCCGAAGCACTGGAGTATTTGCGGGCCGAGGTGCTACGTCTGGGCGGCAAGCTGGCGCCCCCGCCAGCAGCATGAAGACAGGGCCGCACCCGAGGTGCGGCCTTTTTTTTGATACAAAAAGCGGTTGCCAAACGCGCCAGTAAATTTCACAATACGGGAAAGAACTGTTTGCTGCGATGCCGCAAGTCCGGTTCCCGAAGGTGGGGCCCTACAGGCGGCGCAGCTGTCCTCGTCCCCCTTTCCATGTCCCGTCTCCCCACTACCCGCAATGCCCTGGACGCCGAGACCGAAGGCGCCTCCCATCCCATCGCCATCCAGGTGATCGAGCGCGCCATGCGCCTGCTCGACGCCCTGGCTGCGCAGCCGGATCCGGTAACGCTGAAAGAACTGTCCGCGACCACCGGCCTGCATGCGTCCACCGCGCATCGCATCCTGAACGACCTGGTCGTGGGCCGCTACGTCGAACGCGTCGACAACGGCCTGTATCAGCTGGGCATGCGCCTGCTGGAGCTGGGTTCGCTGGTCAAGGGGCGCCTGAACGTGCGCGAGGCGGCCATTTCCGCCATGCGTTCGCTGCACAAGTTGACCGGGCAGACCATCAACCTGTCGGTCCAGCAGGGCGACGAGATCGTCTACATCGAGCGCGCCTGGAGCGAACGCTCCGGCATGCAGGTGGTCCGCGCCATCGGCGGTCGCGCGCCTTTGCACCTGACCTCCACCGGCAAGCTGTTCCTGTCCACCGCCGATGCGCGCCAGGTGCGGGCCTACGCGCTGCGCACCGGCCTGGCCGGCCACACGCGCAACAGCCTGACCGACCTTGACCGCCTGGAGCGTGAACTGGCGCTGGTGCGGCGCCATGGTTATGCGCGCGACAACGAAGAACTGGAACTCGGCGTGCGCTGCATCGCCGCGGGCATTTTCGACGACACCGGCAAGCTGGTCGCCGGCCTGTCCATTTCGGCTCCCGCCGAACGCCTGCAGGACGACTGGATCAAGGCGCTGGTCGATACCGCCGCCAGCATCTCGGAAGCGCTGGGCTACGAGCCCTCCGTTTCGACCGGCTTCAACGGCCTGGGCATGGCCGCGGAAGCTCTGCGCCCGTAATCCCGCGCAGGCCCGCAAAAAAAGAAAAGCCCCGAAAGGGGCTTTTCCTTTGCATGCGCCGCAAGGGCGCATGGTTTGGGTTACTGCTGTTCGACGCCAGCCTTCTTGAACAGTTCGCCCCACTGCGGGACTTGCTGCTTGACCTTGGCTTCCAGGGCTTGCGGGTTCGCTTCGGCCGTCAGCACCGTCGCGCCCAGCTGCTTCATGCGTTCCTGGAACTTGGGATCGGCCAGGCCGGCCTGCAGGCTCTTGACCAGCTTGTCCACGACGGGCTTGGGCGTGCCCTTCGGCACCCACATGCCATGCCAGATGCCCACTTCGAAGCCCTTGTAGCCGGATTCGTCCATGGTCGGCAGGTTCGGCAGCGTGGGGACGCGCTTCAGGCTGGTGACGGCGTAGGCCTTCACCTTGCCGCTGTCGATCTGCTGGGTGGTGTTGGTGGTCTGGTCGCAGAGCAGGTCCACCTGCTTGCCCAGCAGGTCGTTCATGGCGGGCGCGGTGCCCTTGTAGGGGATGGTCAGCAGCTGTACGCCCAGGGCCTCGACCAGCATGGTGCCGCACAGATGGCTGGCGGCGCCGATGCCGGCGTTGGCCAGGGACACCTTGTCCTTGTTCTGTTTGACGTACTCGGCCAGTTCCTTGATGTTGTTGGGCGGGAAGTCCGAACGCGCGATGATGGTCATCGGCACGTCGACCACCAGGCCGATGGGTTCGAAGCTCTTGTAGGGGTCGTACCCCGGATTCTTGTACAGCGAGGGCGCCGTCGAGAAGCCGGCGTGCATCAGCAGGACGGAGTAGCCGTCAGGCTGGGCGCGCGCCACCTGGGTCGTGCCGATGGTGCCACCGGCGCCGCCCTTGTTCTCGACCACGACCGTCTGGCCCAGACTCGGCCGCATGGCTTCCGCGAGCGAACGCGCGACGTTGTCCGTCGGGCCGCCGGCGGCGAACGGCACCACCATGTTGATGGGGCGATCCGGGTATTCGGCTTGGGCGGCGCCGGCTGCGAGCATGGCGCTGGCCGCGAGCAAGGCCGAAAGCGTGCGGGGGATGAGGGTCATGGAGTCTCCAATTGCAGGGTTTTGCTTGCTGCGATTTCGTTGTTGCGCGCTGACTTATGGGTTTATTTGTCTGTCATCAGCGTGAAAGCAGTTTAGAAAACAATTGATACGACGTCACTTCGGGTATTTCCCGAATCCTGGGAAACCTTTGTGCTGGATCAAACCCGGGACAAAGCATGCACCGTCAAAGTGCAATTCTTTGTTGCGTCGCACAAAAACTCCTTGACAAGGATTTTTCCCGGCCTAGAATGTCAATTGTGCAGTGCATCAAACGGGCCGGCGGTAGCTTGTAGTACCAGTTTCCGCGCACGTTTCTATAGTTCGTCGCAGACAACCATTCCTTACTTGCCGGACAGCCTCCGGCTACCCATGGAGCATCCTATGAGCGCTATCCCGCAACAAGTCCTGGACCGTCAAAAGGCCAGCATCAACACCATCGTGGCCGCCCAGTCGGCCGTGTTCGCCGGCTTCGAAAAGCTGGTCGAACTGAACCTGAAGGTCGTTCGCGCCACCCTGGACGAAGTCGCCCAGAAGTCGCAGCAAGCCGCTGAAGTCAAGGATCCGCAGGAAGCCGCCGCTTTCGCCTCGGGCCTGCTGCAGCCGGGCGCTGAAAAGGCCATGGCTTACACCAAGCATGTGTACGACATCGTTGCCGGCGTGCAGACCAGCCTGGTCAAGCTGACCGAAGACCAGATCGCCGAAGGCCAGCAGCAGCTGAGCGAAGCTGTCGACCAGTTCTCCAAGAACGCCCCGACCGGCTCCGAAAGCGCCGTTGCCCTGATCAAGTCCTCGCTGGCCACCGCGACCAGCGCCTACGATTCGATGACCAAAGCCGCCAAGCAGGCCGCCGAAGTCGCCGAGTCGAACCTGAATGCCGCCGCCAACGCGACCTTCAAGGCTGCCACGGATGCCGCCGACGCCGCCACCAAGGTTGCCAGCCGCAGCCGCCGCAGCGCCTAAGTTTTTGGCGCGCAGGGCTGCGCAAACCGCAGTTATGTAGTACTGTTGAGTGACAGAGCAGAGCTGGAATTAGGGCCACCCACCGGGTGGCCCCTTTTTTTTGCCTGCTTTTTTCGCTGCGGGGCCGGCGGATGCCGGCCGTGCTTGCCTAGCGCGCCACGGCGCGCACGCACTCGCCCACCAGCGCCGGGCCGCGGTAGATCAGGCCGGTGTAGAGCTGCACGGCGTCGGCGCCCGCGTCCATCTTTTCGCGGGCCTGGCGGCCCGACATCACGCCGCCCACGCCGATGATGGCCAGGCTGCCGCCCAGCTTCTCCTTCAGGCGGCGGATGACCGCCAACGACAATTCATGCACCGGGGCGCCCGACAGGCCGCCTGCTTCCTCGGCATGCGGCTGGCCGGTGACGGCGTCGCGCGAAAGCGTGGTGTTGGTGGCGATGACGCCGTCGATGCCATGGCGCGGCAGCGTCTCCGCGATGGAATCGATCTGCTCGTGCGTCAGGTCCGGGGCGATCTTCACCGCCATGGGTACGCGCCGCTGGTGCTTGTCTTCCAGCATGCGGCGCTTATCCGCCAGTTGCGCCAGCAGGGCCGACAGCTCGTCGCCGCCTTGCAGTGCGCGCAGGTTCTTGGTGTTGGGCGAGGAAATATTCACCGTCACGTAGTCGGCATGCGGATATACGCCTTCCAGCCCGATCAGGTAGTCGTCCGCGGCGCGCTCGATGGGCGTGTCCGCATTCTTGCCGATATTCAGTCCCAGGATGCCGCCTTGCTTGCGCCAGGTGCTGCGCTGCACATTGGCCAGGAACGCTTCCAGGCCCTGGTTGTTGAAGCCCAGCCGGTTGATCAGCGCATTGGCGCGCGGCAGCCGGAACATGCGCGGCTTGGGGTTGCCCGGCTGCGCGCGCGGGGTGACCGTGCCCACCTCGATGAAGCCGAACCCCAGGTTGCCCAGCGCGTCGATATAGGCGCCGTTCTTGTCCAGGCCCGCGGCCAGCCCGATCGGGTTGGCCAGCTGCAAGCCCATCAGCGTGCTCGGCGCCTTTGGCTGCGCGTGCATGAGCTTGCGCGTGGCGCCGCATTCATAGGCGCGCTGCAGGCCCGACAAGGTGACTTCGTGGGCGGTTTCCGCGTCCATGGCGAACAGCGCCGGGCGGGCCAGGGGGTAGGCGTGGAAGAGGATAGACATGGGGCGGAATTGTAGAGCGAATTTTGCCGGCCCTGCGCCGCCCCAGGCGCTCCAAAGGAGGGGCGGATCAGGCGGGCGGCAACGCGGGCTGCTCGCCCCACACGCCGTCGACCAGGAACTGGGCCGGGTGGAAGCTGGATTTGTACGACATCTTGCGGCTGTCGGCGATCCAGTAGCCCAGGTACAGCCAGGGCAGGTTCAGCGTCCGGCATTGTTCGATCTGCCACAGGATGCTGTAGGTGCCCAGGCTGCCGGCAATGTCGGGATCGTAGAAGGTGTAGACGGACGAGAGGCCGTCGTCCAGCACGTCGATGATGGACACCATGACCAGCTCGCCCGTCTCGTCGCGGAACTCGACCAGACGGGTGTTGACGCGGCTGGTAAGCAGGAATTGCGCATATTGCGTGCGGCTGTCCTCATCCATGCCGCCGCCCGGATGGCGGCCCTGCTGATAGCGCGTGTAGAGCCGATAGTGCTCGGGCGACCAGGCCAGCTCGGCCACGAACGACTGCAGACCCTGGTGGTCGCGCCAGGCGCGGCGCTGGCTGCGATTGGGCGCGAAGCCCGCCGTATCCACCCGCACCGGAATACAGGCGTGGCAGTTGTCGCAATGGGGCCGGTAGGTGAACAGCCCGCTGCGCCGAAAGCCTTGCTCCACCAGTTGCGAATACGTGCCTGCGTTGATCAGATGACCGGGCGCGGCGACCTGCGACCGTGCCTGGCGACCCGGCAGATAGCTGCAAGGGTACGGAGCGGTGGCGTAGAACTGCAGGGTGGAGAAGGGGAGTTCTTTGAGCTGGCTCATCGGAGGTCCCGCAATGCGGCGGCAGGCCCGCAAGGGGAGTGGCTACATATTAACGCCGAACCCCGGGCCCGATGCTGTGTCGGGATGCAAGCGGCCGGCGCTGTCCAGCGTGCCCCGGGCCCACGCGACGGCGGGCTGTGCAGTGGCAGTGCGCACATGCTGCAGGAAGGCGGCGCGCGGGATAGGGCGCGCGCCCAGGCTGGCCAGGTGGCGCGTCTGCTGCTGGCAGTCGATGCGTTGCACGCCTTGCGTGGTCAGGTAGCGCACCAGATAGGCCAGCGCAATCTTCGATGCGTTGGGCGCGCGGGTGAACATGGATTCGCCGAAGAACATGCGGCCCAGGCTGATGCCGTAGAGGCCGCCGGTCAGTTCGCCGTCGATCCAGGTTTCGATGCTGTGCACGTAGCCGGCCTCATGCCAGGCGCGATAGGCCTGCTGCATGGCGGCGGTGATCCAGGTGCCGGGCTGACCGTCGCGCGGCGCGGCGCACTGCGCCATCACCTCCGCGAAAGCGGTATCCACGCGCACCTGCACGCGCGGCGCCGCGGACTGCTCCTGGCTGGCGATCTGCCGCAGCAGCTTGCGCAGCGAATGCGAGGGAGCAAAGTCCTTCACGGCCAGCACCATGCGCGGATCGGGGCTCCACCACAGAATGGGCTCGCCCTCGGAGTACCACGGGAATATGCCGTTGGAATAGGCCTCGATCAGCCTGGGCGTGGACAGGTCCGCGCCCGCCGCAAGCAGGCCGTCGGGATCCGCAAGCGCAAACTCCGCGGGCGGAAAAGGGGTGTCGACGGCGAGCCAGGGGAGTTTCAACGGTGCGATTCTAGGGTGTAGTGGTGGGGGGGATACACGCCCAGCTTGCGGTCTTCGAAGTAGTGCCGCAGCGTCGTGGCCACGGTGCGGAACGCCAGGTCGTCCCAGGGGATCTCGGACTCGTCGAAAAAACGGGCCTCGAGGCTTTCGGGACCGGGGTCCAGCGCGTCCGACAGCGCGTCCGCCAGGTAGAACACGTGCACTTGGTCGATCTGCGGCAGGTCGATGATGGTGTAGAGCTCGCCCAGCTTGATGCGCGCGCCGGATTCCTCCAGCGTTTCGCGGGCGGCGCCCTGCGCCGTGCTTTCGCCCAGCTCCATGAAGCCGGCGGGCAGGGTCCAGGTGTTGTAGCGCGGCTCGATCGCGCGCCGGCACAGCAGGACGCGGTTGTTCCAGACCGGCACCGTGCCGACCACCAGCCTTGGGTTCTGGTAGTGGATCGCGCCGCAGTGATCGCAGATGTCGCGTTCGCGGTTGTCGCCTTCGGGAACCCGGCGGCTGATGGGCGAGCCGCATTGGCTGCAGAAATGCGAACGGCGCGGCGCGGGGAAGTATTCGAGGGGCGATTTTGCGGTCATGGGTACGATTCTAACGGCTGCGGCGGGGGCTGGCGCGCCGGCCCGGAACGGCCGGGGAGGGGGCGCCGAAGCGGCCCTCCAGATGCTCCACGAAGGATCGTACCTTGGGCGACAGGAAGCGCCGGTGCGGGTAGACGGCGTACATGGAGATCGGGGTATGGGCGTAATCGGCCAGCAGCGCGACCAGACGGCCGGTACGGATGTCGTCGCCCACCAGGAAATCGGGCTGCAGGATGATGCCGTGCCCGGCCAGCGCGGCGGTCCGCAGCACGTCGCCGTTGTTGGCCCGCAGGGCAGCGTTCACGCGCACCAGATGGGTCACGCCGTCTTTCTCGAAATGCCATTCGTTGCCGGTGCTGGCATAGGCGTAATGCAGGCAGCGATGCTGCTTCAGTTCTTCCGGAGTCTGCGGCGTGCCGTGGCGCTGCAGGTAGTCAGGGGCGGCGCAGACCCGCAACTGTTGCGGCGCCAGCGGCCGCGCGACCAGCGAGGAATCCTGCAGCGGACCGATACGCACCGCCACGTCGTAGCCGTCCTCCACCAGGTCCACCAGACGGTCGTTCAGGTCCAGGTCGATGATCACGTCGGGGTAGCGCTGCAGGTACTCGGCAATGGCGGGTCCCAGGTGCAGGATGCCGAACGACACCGGCGCGCTCACCCGCAGCCGGCCGCTGGGCCGCTGGCCCTCGGCCTGCAGCGACAGTTCCAGGTCCGCCACCTCGGCCAGGATGGGCCGCACACGTTCGTAGAAGGCGCGTCCGGTGTCTGTCATGCTCAGCTTGCGCGTGGTGCGGTTCAGGAGACGCACGCCGTACTTCTGCTCCAGATAGGCGATCTGGCGCGTGACCACGGAGCGGGCCTGGCCCATCTTGTCGGCCGCGGCCGCGAATGAGCCCAATTCCACGACCTTGGCATAGGTCTGCATGGCGATGTGCGTGTCCAAGATTGTTTCCTATCGGGGAACAATAATTTGCAATTCTGCATGTTTATCTTTGTTTTTGGAATCGCAAGAATAACGCTCATCAAGAATCTTCCCATCCTGGGCGATTCCCCTACCGCTCTAGGAGAGTGCAATGGTTGATACCCGTACCGCGCCCTATGCCGCGCTGCTGCTGCGCGTGGCGCTCGGCGTCATGTTCCTGGCCCATGGCCTGACCAAGCTGCTGGTGTTCACGCTGCCCGGCACCGCGCAGTTCTTCGCCAAGATCGGCGTGCCTGCTTGGCTGGCGTATCCGGTGACGTTCTTCGAGATCATCGCCGGCATCATGCTGATTCTGGGTGTTCTGCCGCGCTGGGTGGCCATCATCTCCGTGGTGCAATTGTTCGTGGCTGCGACCGTGCATTTCGGCAACGGTTGGGGTTTCAGCAACCCCGGCGGCGGCTGGGAATACCCGATCTTCCTGAGTGTGGCGGCCGCTGTGTTGCTGCTGCTGGGCGATGGCAAGTTTGCGCTGGTCAAAAGCTGGCGCGGCTGATCGCTGCGCGCACCAGTCTGTCTACCGCCACGGACGTGGCCGACAGGACGGCCGGCCCATAGAATGGCCCGGCCGTTTTCCATTTCCGGAGTATCCATGTCCTTCACGAAGTCATACCTCAAGCGCGCCGCTGCGGCGGCCATGCTGGCCCTGGCCCTGTCTCCCGCCGTCCATGCTTCCGCTGAGCAGGAAGCCGCCAACAAGGCGGCCGTGCTGGCCTTCTACGAGAAGGGCCTGAACCAGAAGGACGCGGATGCGGCGTTGAAGTACGTCGGCGACCGCTATGTGCAGCACAACCCGAATGCCGCGGACGGGCCCGAAGGCTTCCGCAAGTTCATCGCTTTCCTGCGCGACAAGTTTCCGCAGTCGCGCAGCGAGATCAAGCGTGTCTTCACCGATGGGGACTATGTGATCCTGCACGTGCACGCGGTGCGCCAGCTCGGCGACCGCGGCAGCGCCATCATCGACATCTTCCGTCTGGAGCAGGGCAAGATCGTGGAGCACTGGGACGCGGTGCAGCCCATTCCCGAGCAGTCCGCCAATCCCAACGGCATGTTCTGAGCGTGCCGTTCAGGCGCGGGGATTCGCTTCGAAGCCCAATTCCCGCGCCACATCCTTTTGCGCGATCAACGCCAGCGGCGCGGCCGCATAGATTCCGGGCAGGACGGCGTGGATTGCGCTGCCGGCCGCAAGGTCTGCCAGCGCGTCCAGCAGCGGCGCGCCGTCCGCCGTGGCCATCTTCTCCAGGAGCGGCTGCAGATCGCGGTCCAGCACGATGCCGGCGCCCAGAGGCGTCATTGCATACAACTGTCCTGCGTCGTCCAGTTTCCAGCCATCGACCGAATCGATCGCCACGTTCGTGTGCGTGAGCAGTCGGCGGTTGTCGTCGCTCAGCCGCAGCACATAGGGCGCGGCGTCCAAGCGCAGGAACACGCGCTGCGGGCCATTCTGGAAGAACCAGCGGCCCGCGTCATCGTGTTCATAGTTGCGGTTGATGAATTCCAGGATCTGGGTATTGGTGATGGATTCACCCGGGCCGCCCTTTGCCGCAAGGCCCTGCGGATGCAGGCGCCAGCGGCCGCGCGCGTCCAGCGACAGCCAGCCGTATACCGCCGGCACGTCGGGCCAGCGGGCTAGCGCGTCCTTCACCGATTGATCCATGTTCAGGGGCGGATGATGATGGGAGGCGGGTTGATGACAATGGCGGGCGCCGGCATCACGGCCACCGGCTGCGGCACCTGCACATAGCCGTGGCGGTAATCATCCCGGCATTTGCGCTTTTCCTGGTAGTCGCCATTGCGTTTCCATTTGCGCTCGACCTTACAGGCGCCGTCCCAATATTGTTCCTTGTACTCGCGGCCGTGGCGATGGCGGTGCTTGTCCGAGTCGGCCTGCGCGGCAAGCGGGGCCAGCGTGAGCAACGCCGCCGTGGACAGCGTCAGCAGCGCGGAGGAGGGACGGGCTCGAGAGTTCGGAATGGTACGCATGGTATCCATCATCAGTTGCAAACGGCGTCACCATAGCAATCATTTGATTGACGGCGCGTAGGGATGCGTAACGAGATGCTGGGGAAAGCCGCCATCGTACCTGAGCGGCCGATTGACGAAGCGGGGCGGTCGCGGCGTACGTCTTTGACGACGGAGGAATGAACGGCATCATTTTGTTTTACGAGAGGCAAGAAGCAGCGTAAAACTTGAACATTCATTTCCACCCGACGAGTCCCGCACATGAAGATTGCGATCCTGGACGACTGGTTCGATACCCTGCGACGCCTGCCCTGCTACGCGCTGCTGCGCGATCACGAGGTCACCGTCTGGACGGATCACGCGGAAGATGCCGATGTGCTCGCGCAGCGCCTGGCCGATACAGAAGCGCTGGTCCTGATCCGCGAACGCACCACGATACGGCGCGAACTGATAGAGAAGTTGCCCAAACTGCGCCTGATCAGCCAGCGCAGCGTCTATCCGCATATCGACGTCCCCGCATGCAGCGAGCACGGCGTCCTGGTCTGTTCCGACCTGCATGCCGATACGCCTTCCTATGCCGCCGCCGAGCTGACCTGGGCGCTGGTGCTGGCCGCCATGCGGCAGCTGCCGCAACAGGTCGAGTCCATGCGCCAAGGCCATTGGCAATGCGGCGTGGGTCACACTGTCCGCGGCAAGACCATGGGCATCTTCGGCTATGGCCGCATCGGCCGGGTGGTTGCCGGCTACGCGCGGGCGTTCGGCATGCGCGTGCTGGTCTGGGCCCGCCCCGAGTCGCTGCAGCGCGCGCGCGAGGAAGGCTACGAAGTCGCAAGCTCCCGGCAGGAGTTCTTCGCCTCCTGTGACGTGCTGTCGCTGCATATGCGCCTGGTTCCCGCCACCAAGGGTATCGTCACCGCCGCGGATCTCGCGGCCATGAAAGAGGGATCGCTGTTCGTCAACACCAGCCGCGCCGGACTGGTGGAACCCGGCGCCCTGGTGCAGGCGTTGCGCGCCGGCCGTCCGGCCATGGCGGCGCTGGACGTATTCGAACAGGAGCCCCTGACCGACACGGCGAATCCGCTGCTGCAGATGCCCAACGTCTTGTGCACGCCCCATATCGGGTATGTGACCTATGAGGAATGGGATCTGCAATTCAAGGACGTGTTCAACCAGATCCTTGCCTATGCGGCGGGCAAGCCCGTGAACATGGTGAATCCGCAGGCGGTGTCACCATGAACGCATCGCTCGAACGCTTGGTCAGGCAGCTCGATCTGGATGATGCGGGCAATGAACGGCTGCGCCTGGCTTTCGGCCGCGCCTGTGCGCAGCGGGTCGAGCATCTGCTCGAAGAGCAGGAGGCCGTGGATTGCCTGGCGAGCCTCGGCCGTTATCTGGACGGCGCGATCGGCCGTGAACCGCTGCAGCAGGCGGCCGCCGAGGCTGCGCGCCTGGCGAACCGGCATCAGGGATCGAAATCCCTGGACGGCTGCGGCCATGCCGCGGTGTCCGCGACCTATGCGGTCGCCAGCGCCCTTGCCGGCAAGGCGTTGCGCGCAGCCGAATACGCGGCCTACGCCGCGGTCTACGGTCAGGGCGGTTACGGCGCCGTGTCGGATCCTGAATCGTTCGAAGCGGAGTTCGCCTGGCAGACGGGATGCCTGGAGTCCTTGGCTGCAGTCAAGGCTGACTAGCCCGTGTCGGGGCAATCGCGCGGCGGCTCGCCGTCCGCAGCCCGTCATTGCTGATCCGGAAAAACAAAAACCCGCAGAGTTTCATCTGCGGGTTTCAGGAAATCGCTGGAGGCGCAAGCCGGAATCGAACCGACGTACACGGATTTGCAATCCGCTGCATAACCACTCTGCCATTGCGCCAGCACTTGCAAGAAAAAAGGAAGCGCGGTGTTGGCCGTTGCTTCCTTTTTGTATTTGGAGCGGGAAACGAGACATTTACTAGGCGCGTAAGTCGTTGTTTCCCGAACACTTTCTTCGCCGAGGTAGCCAGCGAAGACCTAGATTATAGCCTAGTTTTTCGCCTCCGCCAACAAGATCGTCCAAAGAGTTCCACTGGCGTCCATAGACCCGCACTCTGCACACCGGACCCACACTCGTCACAACGTCGTCAGCGACGGTCTCGAACTGGCCCGCCTGCGCCCCTGCTCTCGGTGCCCGCACCTCTACCGCGATGACGTCCAGGCCGCCCCTCTCGGTGCTGGCTCAGTTCGGATGCCAGCATACGAGCCGTATGCACCGCGCATTGCGTAGCTCGGCCGCGCAAATCATGCAGGAAGAACGCGCACCCTAGCCGTGGCGCGTCAGCGCGCGATTCTTTGTCGCTATATCAGGATGCTGGGCAAGCATGACAGGCTGGGCGTTCACCGCGTCCTTGTGGACGCCGGGCAGCGATTACGAGCCCTTCGCGCCTCGTGAAACCGCTGGCATATCAGGCCATACCCAAACGGTTTTGCGAAGATCGCCGCTACTTATGACGCTGCTACTGTGCGCGTCACTTTCGAGTCTGCCAGCGGAGGCTCGACCATCTTGCGACTCACTGAATTCTTGCACATCGAGCACACGACGGCTACCTGCAACACAAGCCGGTGAGAAGTACTCAGGCCCCATGACGAAGCGGACCTCGGGGCCCGCTTCATGCACAGACAACACGCCAACCTTCCGGCTGGCGCCAAAGGAGTCGGCCATGTAGTTCTCCTGGAAGGAGATGGGAGCATGAACAACAATGCACCAACATCAAAGGTGTTCTACCGCCCGATCGAAGCCTCCATACGCTGGGCCGGGCTGCTGCGGTTCGAGCAAGTCATCCTGGCCTCGATTTCGTCGCCGAGAGACCTGCCACTGTCGCTGGACTGCCCGCGCTGGGGCGAACTGAGGCTGTACACCGACCGCATCTACGACGGCATCCTCAATGGAGAACTGCCCTTCGGGCAGAACGGCATCACGACACGCGATACCGCACTGATCGACGCCCCTGATCTGACGGTGCGCCACGTCGATCTGAAGCGCTGGATGCACGAGCACTATCCCGAGCAGCGGCCCGGCTTTCTCTTCTCCCGCAGCGAGCGCATCGCCCATCCCTTCATCTCGTTGGAGACTGGCCAAGCCATGCTAGTCGAGCGCTTGGCCCTCAAATCCGCCCTGGAGCAGTGCAAGCATCAACTGCGCGAACTGCAAGACAAGCACGACGCGCTACTCAAGCAGTCCACGGTGATTCCTGCATGCGCCCAGTGCCCGATCAGCGACCGTGCCGAGGCCACCTACCTGCACATCATCGGCACGATGCTGGAACTGATGCTCGGTCAATCCCCGTCGGGCACACCGTACTCCAGCTTCAACAGCCAGGAAGCCATCGCTACCGCGATGATCGCGCATCACGGCGAACTCATGGGCATTACCGATCGCACGCTACAAGCCAAGTTTGCGCAGGCCCGCCGCAAGCTACGGTCCGCCGTCTCCTGATATTTGCAAGCCCGTATCTGCGGTCGCGGAAACCGCATTTACGGTGGTCTGGGACAGAAGCCGACATTTGAATAGGTGTCACGCCAACAAACGCCACTGAGCGTTCAGGAGTGACCGCCATGTCGCAAGCACCTGTACTGCCGCCCAACGAGCGCCGCATCCTGCGCCTGGAAGAAGTCGAAGCGAAGTCCGGCTTCAAGCGCGCCCACCTCTACAACCTGATGCGCGCCGGCAAGTTTCCCAAAGCGTTGCGCCTGGGCGTGCGCGCCGTCGGCTGGGATTCCATCGAAATCGATCAGTGGATCGCCGAGCGCGTCAACAACCGGGCCTGACCCGTTCTCCCGCGGACTTCCCATCCTCACACGGAGAACGCCATGCAGGTTGTATCCATTGTCTCAACCAAAGGGGGCGTCGGTAAAACGACCACGGCCGCCAACCTGGGCGGACTCGCTGCCGATGCGGGGCTGCGCGTGCTGCTGCTCGACCTCGACGTGCAGCCCACCTTGTCCTCGTACTACGAGCTGGCCCACCGCGCGCCCGGCGGCATCTATGAATTGCTGGCCTTCAACGAGCGCGACCTCGGCCAGCTCGTGTCCCGCACGATCATCACAGGCCTTGACCTGGTGCTCTCCAACGACCACCGGGGCGAGCTGAACACCTTGCTGCTGCACGCGCCGGACGGACGCCTGCGACTACGGCACCTGCTGCCGGCACTGACTCCCCTCTACGACCTGGTGCTGATCGACACCCAGGGCGCACGCTCGGTGACGCTGGAGATGGCGGTGCTCGCCTCCGATCTCGCGTTGTCACCCGTGACCCCGGAGATCCTCGCCGCCCGCGAACTGCGGCGCGGCACCATGCAGTTGCTGGAAGATATCGCGCCGTACCGGCACTTGGGCATTGAGCCGCCGCCGCTGCATCTACTCATCAACCGGGTCCACCCGGTGTCGGCGAACGCCCGGCTGATCCAGCAAGCCCTGCGTGATTTGTTCCAGGACCACACCGGCATCCGCGTGCTGGCCACCGACGTGCCGGCGATCGAAGCCTATCCGCGCGCCGCGACGCGCGGCCTGCCGGTGCATCGGGTCGAGTACCGCCAGCCACCGGGCAGAGTCGCCCCCGCCGCGCTCGACACCATGCGCGGCCTCGCTGGCGAACTGTTCCCGCAATGGCAGCACCGATTTGCCACGGTGTCCGGCCGCCCGCCATTCCCTCTTGATACCGGGAGGTCCCATGGCGAACGCACATGAACTAGCCCGAGGCCACAAACGGCTGCGCGCCCTGATCGAGTTCGCTGTCGGTGAAGGCTGGCACGTCAAGCGCACGCCGGGCGGCCACCTCAAATTCACCAAGGCAGGCTGCGCCGCGATCTACACCAGTTCGACGGCCAGTGACCACCGGGCTGCCCTCAACGCCCGCGCGCAGATCCGCCGCGCCGAGCGCGAGGCCGGGTCCCCAGCGCAGGGAGGCCGCCATGGCTGAGATGACCTCCCAGCAGATGGCCGGCAAGCTGCTCGCGGCCGGATTCGAGCGCAGCGGCCCGTCCACCTCGGCCTTGAGCGACCCGATCGCCGACACGCCCATGGTCGTGACCCTGGACCAGTTGCGCCCCTACGACCACGATCCCAGGAAGAAGCGCAACCCGGCCTACGAGGACATCAAGGCGTCCATCCGTGAGCGCGGCCTGGACGCGGCACCGGCCATCACCCGGCGCCCGGGCGAGGACCACTACATCATCCGCAACGGCGGCAACACGCGCCTGGCGATCCTGCGCGAACTGTGGTCGGAGACCAAGGACGAGCGGTTCTTCCGCATATCGTGCCTGTTCCGTCCGTGGCCCAGCCGCGGCGAAGTCGTGATGCTGACCGGCCACCTGGCCGAAAACGAACTGCGCGGGGGCCTGACGTTCATCGAGCGCGCCCTCGGCGTCGAGAAGGCGCGCGAGTTCTACGAGCAGGAAAGCGGCGCCGCGCTGAGCCAGTCCGAGCTGGCCCGCCGCCTCGCCGCCGATGGCTTCCCGGTCCAGCAGTCGCACATCAGCCGGATGAACGACGCGGTGCGCTACCTGCTGCCGGCGATCCCGACCGTGCTCTATGGTGGGCTCGGCCGCCACCAGGTCGAGCGCCTGTCGGTCATGCGCAAGGCCTGCATGCTCGCGTGGGAGCGCTACGCCAAGGGCCGCATGCTGGTACAGGACTTCGACGACTTCTTTCAGGAGGTGCTGTCGCAGTTCGACACGCAGGCCGACGAGTTCGCCCCCCAGCGCGTGCAGGACGAGCTGATCGGCCAGATGTCCGAGCTGCTCGGCATCGACTACGACGTGCTGGCGCTCGACCTCACCGAATCCGAAAGCCGCCATCGCGCCCTGGTCAGCGATCCGACCCCGCCATCGGCGCCGCCCGCGCTGCCTGAGCCTGGCACCATGGCACACCCGCCCGCCGCATCAGCCCCATCAGCCCCGACGCCGGCGGTCACGCCTGGGTCGCGCGACCGCGAGGCCGGCTCGGGGGCGGACGGCTCGCCCGCAGGAAGCCCTGTGGCGGCTCCTGGTGATCTGCTGCAGGGGCACATCGTTTCGCCTGCACCGACGACGGAGCGGCTGCAATCCATTCAGCGGATGGTCGCCGACGAGCTGGGGGATGCGCTGCCCGACTTCTCGGCCAATGTCTTGCAGTCCATTCCCGTCCAGGCAGGCGGTCTCTACCCGATTTCCGACGTCTGGCACATCGACGCGGGCCTGGACACGCCTGATCGCCTGCGCATCCACATCGCGCAGTTCGCCCGCGAGATCGCGGGCGAGGCAGGCCTTGATCAGTGCATCGAGGAACGCGCGGACGGTGTTGGCTTCGCATGCCATGCCAGCGCGCAGCCCCCATCACCGCAGGGCCGCGCCGTGCTGGCATTGCTGGCGAGCCTGGCAGGCCAGAGCTTCACCGATGCCGATCTGGACGGCGGGCAGCTTGCCTCCGATCTGCCGGCGCTGCTGCACGGCCAAGGCGATGCGACACGCCGCTTGAGCGACACCGCGCTGGTCAAGCTGTTCCGATTGCTGCGCCTGGCCCGGCGCCTGCTGGACCTGGAATCCGGTGCCGCAGGCCCTGGAGCATGAAGGAAGGAGACCAGCATGTCCGCCCCGCACCCGCTCAATCAGGCCGTCATCGCCCAGGCGCTCTACGACCTGCGCAACGGCCAACTGCGCCGCTGCAAGGCGATGGGCTTCAGCGAGGCCGAGCTGGATGCGCTCAAGCATCCCGCCATGGTGAGCGTGCTGGCCAACGCCAATGTCTCGTGGTGTTCCGTGTCCGTGAACCGTGAGGTGCTCCGGCGTCTGCTCTCGCAGGCGCAGGACGTGGAGAAGGAAATCGCGACCGTCGATCGCATGTTGCGACTGGGGGCCAGCACGGAGATGGTCAGCCGCTTCTATGGCCTGACCCATCAGGAAGTCGCCCTGCGCCGTGAGGTGCTGGGCCTGCCCAAGCGCAAGGGGCGTCACCCTGTCCTGGACGAGAAGCAGGACGTCGAACTGTGGCGGCGCTGGAAAGCCATCACCAGCAGCAGGAATGTGGACCTGGAGGACGAGACCTCGATTCTCGACGCGGCCATGGACCTCGCCGAAGGCATGGATTTGCCGCTGTCGGTGGTCTGGGCCGCGATCAAGTCGTGGGTCGATCAGGGATTGGGTTGAGCCATGGCCGTGGACGACACCGCACCACGCCATGGCCCCGTCGCACTCGCTGACCTGTTCGACGCGGCGCTGAAAGACCTTGCGCCCAGGCCCAGCCCGCCCACAACCATACCTGCGCCGTCACCTGCGACACCGGCCGCATCCGGCGATGCGTTCCTCTTCAGCGGCAACCGGCATGAGACCGTACCGCGGCGGCTGTTCCTCGATCGCCGCCTGACGCCGCTGGAGCGCAACGCCTGGCAGGTGTTCCGGCTGATGCTCAACGACGACGGCGTGACCGCATTCCCCACCTATGAGCAGTTGCGGCCCTGGCTGGCCTCGATGCCCTGCGCCGGGCAGGCCTCGCACGAAACCGTGGCGCGAGCCCTGACGCTGCTGAGGCTGACCCGATGGCTGAGCCTGGTGCGGCGACGGCGCGACGCCAAGACCGGTCGCATCCTCGGCAACCTCTATGTCCTGCACGACGAGCCGCTGACCCCCTTTGAAGCGATGCAGCTCGACCCGGACTACCTGCAACTGGTCAGCCAGGCGCTCGGCCATTCGGCCAAAGCCGTGCAGATCGTGGGCCTGCACACCCTCAAGGAAATCGGCGAAGACCCGATGCTGGCCGGGCGCACCCTGCCGTCGAGGCTGCAAGTCCTGGCCGAACGCTTCGCCAGCCAGAGCGTCGGAGCGCACAAAAGTTATCCACAGGAGGACGCCACGCACGAATCCGAAGAAGGGCCGACGAGCCTTCTTCGGAATCCCGATGACCCCACTTCGGAATCCGAAGCAGGGTCGAAACCCGCGCCAGACGCCTCTCTTCGGAATCCGAAGCAGGCCCGTACAGTACGTAGTAGTCGTATGAATGAAGTACGTACTACCGCGCAGGCGCAGGCGCGCGCGCTGGGCGACCTGCAATGGCCCAAACGCTTCGCGGAACTGAAGGCAGAGCAGCAGACAGGTGCGCGGGTGGCATTGCAGCAGGTCGATGCCGCGCTGAGGCAGGCCGTGCTGGACGAATGGGCCGCACGATGCAGCAGCCACGGCATCCGCAATCCTGCGGGGTATCTGTTCGGCATCATCCAGCGGGCCATCCATGGCGAGTTCAACGCCTGGGCCAAGAAAGACGCGCCATCGGCACACGCTCCACCCAATGAGCGGCCACCACCAGCACCGCCACCATCCCAGCCGCAGGGCAAGCCGGTGCCGCCAGAAGTCGCCAGGCAGCACATCGAGCGGCTGCGCAACCTGCTCGCCGGCAAGTGAGCGGGCCTGCGAGGCGGTGAAGTGGATGCCCGTGGCTTCCAGTAGAGCTATCCCCAGGGGATAGTTCCACTGACAGCTACGACGTCGAACCGCTGCACGCTGGGCCTCGATCGCCTGCCGCGGGATCGGCCCTGTCCATGCTGATCCAGGCATGCAGCGTTTCTTGGCGCTCCATGGCGCTATCCCCAGGGGATAGCTCGCGACGCATGCACCCGCCGCCCCCTGAACCGGGGACGGGCGGGTTTCGGTTTGTTGACTGACTGCCTTCCGCCACCTGCCGAAGCTGTCCGCTCTTTTCCAACAACGAGCGGACGCCATGGCAACCACCAACGAACCCTTGCAACTGAATCTCGGCTCCTTGCGCAGCGCGATGTCGCTGACGCTGCACACGCACCATGCCTCGCGCATCTGGCACGGCCGCACCGCCGCCGAAGGGCGACCGGGCATCGTCGGCCTGAACGGCTACATCGCCCAGATGAACAAGATGCGGCGCGGCTCGGAGCAGGACGACCCGTACAGCGACTTCTGGATGCTGCGCATCGAGGACAAGCTCGAACAGACGAAGGCCACGCTGCAATCGCTGCGCGAGCAGGTGGACCAGGCCCTGGCGAGCGTGCCGCCGGCACTCACCCTGGGCGAGAACCTCAACGTGCAGCCCGTCAAGCTGCCGCTGTTCGTCAATGCGCAGTTGGGCTTTGCCGCGGTGTACCTGCTGGCCGACTACGACGACATCGCCCGCAAGCTGATCCTCGCGCACCACACGGCGTTGATCGATCGCTCGACGCTCGAACGCTGGCTCAACGAAGGCGCGCATGCGCTGCGCAGTCTTTTCAGCTTGGCCCAGCAGTTCCGCTACTCGGGCTGCACCCGCGACGACTTCGCCGCGAAGAATGCCGCAGCGCGGGCGGCGCTGGAGAAATTCGGCGAACTGCCGCAGGACGTGCTGGAAGGCACGCGCCGCTCGAAGTTCGCGCCGCCGATCGTGCGCCGTGGCCTGCAGCAGCGCAGTGACGGTCCTGCCGCAGCCGCATCGCCCAGCGACGAGGCCGCCACCACCGAGGCACCCGAGGCCACCACGGGCGAGGACGCACAGGCATGAGCGCCCCGAACTGCGACACCCGCTACTTCCGCCCCCTGCAACAGACCGCCTTCATGCGGCTGGAACACGCAGGCTCTCAAAAAGGCCTTTTAAGGCCTTTTAAGGGTAAAGGGGACTTGGAGGCCTGGGCCAGCCAGTGCTTCGCCATGCGCGACGAGTTGATTGGCTTGGCGCAGCGACAGGTGCTGCAACAGGCCCTCGGGCATCCCTTCCACCTGCTGCCCATCGAACTGGCCCAGCAGACCACTGGCGCAGGCACGGTGTTTCTGCGCTGGCGTAAGCACGACAGGTCAGCCATGGGCGTGGCCCTGTGGCAGGAGCTGATGGCGAGTACCAGCACGCCGGTCAACCTCCTGGCCGACCTGCACGCGATCGAGCTTCAGCGCATCACGCTGAACATGCAGATCAGCCTGTTGCACACCTTGGGCAGGCAGGCCCAGGAGTGCGCCAGCAAGGCCGCCGAGGCGGAAGACGCCTACCTGCGCCGGCTCAAGTCCACGCCACCCGCCATGCGCGATCGGTGATCGCGCCGGGCACTCCAGCACGCGCCCGTCGCCGACCAGGTGCGGGTTTTTCAACCACCACGGAGATTGCAACATGAGCACGCATTTTTCTGGCGAGGGCAACATCGGCTCGCCCCCCGAGTACCGGGAGTTCCCCAACGGCAACGACGAGCCCAGCCGCCTTCTGCGCCTGAACGTCTATTTCGACAACCCCATTCCCAAGAAGGATGGCAGCTTCGAGGACCGCGGCGGCTTCTGGGCGCCGGTGGAAATCTGGCACCGCGACGCCGCGCACTGGAAGGACCTCTACCAGAAGGGCATGCGCGTGCTGGTCCTCGGCCGGATGGAGCGCGAACCCTGGACGGACAACGAGGATCAACCGCGCGAGACCTGGCAGATCAACGCGCGCAGCGTTGGCATCCTGCCGTTCCGCATCGAGTCCGTGACCCTCAGCCCGAGGCAGCAGGAACCAGCGCAGGAGGCGCAGCCGAAGCCCCAGGCCGCCCAGGAACCGACCGCGCCGAAGGAGCCGAAGCGCAGGAAGTGACCCGGCATGGGGCGGCGGCAGTCGTCGGTCGCCCCATGTCCTCGCGAGCTATCCCCAGGGGATAGCTCCATCAACGTCCACCGGCGTCCACACGCCCCAAAAAAACGCGGCTCCCGGCCCGCACATCCCCGGCCGCACGCCACTCCCGTCCCCTCCATCCCATCCCGTGAAAGTGGTCGCCACCGCATGCGGCTTGTTTGCTGCTGCCCCTGGTGGTGCTCGGCATCCTCGATTCCAGCAACTCAATGAACCACGGAAATCGGATGGACGGACATGCGGCTGTTCTTGTGCGAGAAGCCCTCCCAGGGCAAAGACATTGGCCGGATTCTCGGCGCGACACAGCGCGGTGAAGGCTGTTTCAGCGGCTCCGGCGTCACCGTCACCTGGTGCATCGGCCATCTCGTAGAAGCGGCAGCCCCCGAGGTCTATGACGCGGCGCTCAAACGCTGGTCACTGGAGCAGTTGCCCATCATTCCCCAGCAGTGGCGGGTCGAGGTCAAACCGAAGACCGCCACGCAATTCAAGGTCGTCAAGGCGCTTCTGGCGAAGGCGACCCATCTGGTCATCGCCACCGATGCCGACCGCGAGGGCGAGTTGATCGCCCGCGAAATCATCGACCTGTGCGGCTACCGCGGCCCCGTCGAGCGGTTATGGCTGTCGGCGCTTAACGATGCGTCGATCCGCACCGCGCTCGGCAAGCTGCGGCCGTCGGCCGACACGCTGCCGATGTACTACTCGGCGCTGGCGCGCTCGCGCGCCGACTGGCTCGTGGGTATGAACCTCAGCCGGTTGTTCACGGTGCTCGGGCGTCAGGCCGGCTACGACGGCGTGCTGTCCGTCGGCCGCGTCCAGACGCCGACCCTGAAGCTCGTCGTGGACCGCGACCGCGAGATCACGGCCTTCAAGTCGGTGCCGTTCTGGGCCATCGACGTGTCCCTGTCCGCGAGCGGCCAGCCTTTCAGCGCGCAATGGGTTCCGCCCGATGGCTGCACCGACGATGCCGGCCGCTGCCTGCAGCAGCCCATCGCCCAGCAGGCCGCGCAGCAGATCCGCGCTGCGGGTGCCGCGCAGGTGCTGTCGGTCGAGACCGAGCGCGTGCGCGAAGGCCCACCACTGCTGTTCGACCTGGGCACCTTGCAGGAGGTTTGTTCCAAGCAGCTTGGGCTGGACGTGCAAGAAGCCCTGGTGATCGCCCAGGCCCTGTACGAGACGCACAAGGCTACGACGTACCCACGCTCCGACTCGGGCTACCTGCCCGAAAGCATGTTCGCGGAAGTGCCGACTGTCCTGGACAGCTTGCTCAAGACCGATCCCTCGCTGCGCCCGATCATGGGCCAGCTCGACCGCTCGCAGCGCTCTCGCGCCTGGAACGATGGCAAGGTCACGGCGCACCACGGCATCATCCCGACGCTCGAACCCGCGAACCTCTCCGCCATGAGCGAGAAAGAACTGGCGGTGTACCGGCTGATCCGCGCGCATTACCTGGCGCAGTTCCTCCCTCACCACGAGTTCGACCGCACGATCGCCGAGCTGTCCTGCGGCCAGCAGAAGCTGGTGGCGACCGGAAAGCAGGTGGCCGCCCAGGGTTGGCACCTGGTGCTGGCCGAGCCGCAAGCGGACGAGGACGGGGAAACCACCGCGCGCAGCCAGGTACTCCCCGCGCTGCGCGAGGACCTGGCATGCCAAGTGGCCGAGGCCGAAGTCAAGGCGCTCAAGACGCTGCCTCCGAAGCCCTACACCCAGGGCGAACTGGTCAAGTCGATGAAAGGCGTGGCGCGCTTCGTGACCGACCCGCGCCTGAAGCAGAAGTTGAAGGACACGACGGGCATTGGCACCGAAGCCACGCGCGCCAACATCATCACCGGCCTGCTGACGCGGGGCTATCTCGTGAAGAAAGGACGCTCCATTCGCGCATCGGATGCGGCATTCACGTTGATCGACGCCGTGCCCGCGGCGATTGCCGACCCCGGAACCACCGCCGTGTGGGAGCAGGCGCTCGACATGATCGAGGCCGGACAGCTCACCCTGGATGTGTTCATCGGCAAGCAGGCCGCATGGATTTCGCAACTGATCGTGCAGTACGGCAGCACCTCGCTGTCCATCAAGGTTCCCCAGGGTCCCACTTGCCCGCAGTGCGGCGCACCAACGCGCCAACGCACCGGCAAGACCGGCCCCTTCTGGTCGTGCAGTCGCTACCCCGACTGCAAAGGCACGCTGCCGGTCGAAACCGGCACGTCCAAGCGCGGTGCCTCGCGCCCGCGCACTAGCGGCCGCAAGGGCTCCTGACCGACCCCGCTCCCCGAGAGCCGTGCCCGCCATCGGCGGCGTGGCCCATGTCCCGCATGCCCTGCGGGACGCCCAGCGCGCAACGCCTTCTCTTGTCCGTGTGCGCGTCCCGCCCGGCCGTCCCCGGCCGCGGGACCTGAAGGTAGCTTCTCCGCGAACCATGTCCGGGGTTTCCCGGCGCGTTCTGCTGATCTGCATTCTTCCGCCTCTGCGAAGGGTCCCCCGATGGCTTGCCATGCTGCGCGAGCCACCCGGAGACCCTTCATGGTCAGCGGTATTCGACGCCGTGCCCAACGGCGAAAAACTGGGCTCCTTTTGTGCGCGGATGTGCGCCAGAAGATGCCGGCGTCAACCACGACATGCGCCGGGTGCGATTGCTGACAGCAGACGGTTCTAGCGACGACCGGGCCTGCAACAGCCCACGGGTGGTTCCGTCCTCCCAAGCCGAAGGCCGCTGGGCCTTCGGCGCCTTTCTCCTGCCGATCAACGTCCCGGCCCGGCCACACGGTCCAGGGCCACACGAACAGGAGACCCGACATGAACCCGCAACCTCGCACCCCATGCGGTGCGCCCCAGGCCGCGCCACTGCTGTACGGCAGCGTGTGCAGCGGCATCGAGGCCGTGAGCCTCGCCTGGCAACCCCTCGGCCTCGAAGCCGCGTGGTTCGCCGAGATCGAGCCGTTCCCGAGCGCCGTGCTCGCCCACCGCTATCCCCGCGTGCCCAACCTGGGCGACATGACCGCGATCGCCCGCCAGGTGCGCGCCGGCACCGTGCCGGCACCCGACATCCTGGTCGGCGGAACCCCTTGCCAATCCTTCAGCGTCGCCGGTGCCCGTCAGGGCCTTGCCGATCCGCGCGGTGCGCTCACCCTCGCTTACGTGGAGTTAGCAAATGCCATCGACGAAATCCGCCACCAAGACGGCCGCCCGGCGGCCACGCTCGTCTGGGAAAACGTCCCCGGCGTCCTCAACGACCGCAGCAATGCCTTCGGGCATTTCTTGGGGGCACTGGCCGGAGAAAGCCGTGCGCTCCAGCCGCCAGGGGATCGGTGGGCGCACGCTGGTTGTGTGTCTGGACCCCGCCGCCGCATCGCCTGGCGCGAGCTCGACGCTCAATATTTCGGTGTCGCCCAACGCCGCAAGCGCGTGTTTCTTGTGGCAAGTGGTGGAGATGGCCTCGATCCCGCAGAAGTACTTTTGGGTTCACCCCCGTTTTCACGGACACTTACAAGAAGGCCGATCGAGGCCATGAGGAGTGTTCATGTCAAAGCGTCGTAAGTTCAGTGCCGAGTTCAAGCGTGGTGCGGTGGAGCAAGCCAGTCGGCCAGGTGTCAGCTGCGCCCAGGTAGCCCGTGAGCTGGGCATCCGTGACAGCCTGCTGACTCGCTGGAAGCGGGAGGCACAGGCGGTGGGAAAAGCCGCCTTTGTTGGCACCGGTAGCCCGCGTGACGAGGAGGTTGCCCGGCTCAAGCGCGAGTTGGCCAGGATCACCAAGGAGCGGGATTTTTTGCGCGAAGCGGCGACGTTCTTTGCCAAGGGATCATCCTGAGGTATCAGGTGATCGAACGTTGCCGCGATGAGTTTCCGATTCGCCTGATGTGCCGCTGCCTGCGGGTATCGACCAGTGGCTACTACGACTGGAGCAAGCGACTGCCCAGTGCTCGACAGCACGACAACGAGCGCTTGCTGAGCCGTATCCATGCGCTGCACCAGGACAGCCGGGGCACGCTGGGGGCCGGCCGCATGCAGGAGGATCTGGTCGAGGAAGGGTTGATGGCCAGTCGGAACCGGGTTGCCCGATTGATGGCGGCAGCGGGCCTGCAGGGCTGGCCACGCCCGAAACGGCGTGGCCAGCGCGCTCAACCGACACTGACGCCGCCGGGCGTGCGCAACCTGCTGGAGCGTGATTTCAGCGCCCTGGAGCCGGAAACCAAGTGGGTGACCGACATCACCGAGATCAAGACCCAGCAGGCCAAGCTGTATCTGTGCGTCGTGCTGGACCTGTTTGATCAGCGCATTGTGGGTTGGTCCATGCACCACCGGCAGGACCGGCAGATGGTGATCAGGGCCGTGCAGATGGCGGTTTGGCAGCGTCAGGAGCAGCATCCGCTGATCCTGCATTCCGATCGCGGCAGCCAATTTCGTAGCGGTGATTACCAGGATTACCTGGCCGCCAATGGCCTGCTCTGCTCGATGAGTGCGGTGGGGCATTGTGGCGACAATGCAGCCTGCGAGGGCTTTTTCGGATTGCTCAAGCGCGAGCGGATCTATCGCACAACGTATCCCACACTCGATGCCGCCCGGTCCGATGTGTTCGAATATATCGAGCGCCGCCACAACCCCAGGATGCGACGGCGCCGGGTCAAGCAGGACCAGAAGTTTTCAGCCCTTTCCAAACAGTCCGTAATTTCGGGGTAGAACCCTTTTGAGCGCGCAGGCCTGCTCGGGGATTCTTGTGCGGGCAGCGCGCCGTGGCAAGAAGCTGCCTGCGATGCTGGACCGGGTGCTGAAGCAGCAGGCGCATGCGCAGGACTTGCAGGATTTGCTGGACTGAAGCAGCCCTACGGCAAGGTCACCACGACGTTCGGGTTCAGCGGCGGCACCGGCCCCGTCGATGTGGCCGCATGCCTGATGGCCGCTGGCCCCAAGCACGACATCCGCACCGAGACGTTCATGGTGCAGTCGGTCGCCGGCAGCATCGCCCACACCCTCGACACCGCCAACAACGGCAAGGGCAGCAGCGAGGACGGCACCGGCAAGGGTGTTCCGATCATCGCTTTCACCGCCCAGGGCAGCGGCGCGGATGCCACGCTCGACCTGACGCCGACGCTGCTGTGAACGCGCAAAAGATGATGTCCCTCCGGGGCTCTTCGGCGCTCGAAATAGGCAAAAGAAGATGACCCCGTACCCACAGAAGACGTCCCCAGTTCGCAATCGGCGACAGTTGACGTCCCTGGTTTCTGAAGTGGCGTCCAGGTGGACCGACGAGCAGCTCGCGCCTCGACCCCTGAGCGCCGTCCGCGGCTCAATCTCAGTTCCACCTCGAGGCCCGCTAGTACCCTTCGAGTCGTCGATCGAGCGCGACTTCCTGATGTTTTGCAGGACGAGCCATCGCGTCACCGCCGTTCACGCCCAACGCCTGGTGATTGATTTCCAGGATGTGAAGCGCGGAGCCGCTCGTCGATACACGCCTGATTTCGTGGTGGAGGTCGCAGCCGATGCTGGGCTCTCCTGGCGAAGGGCGGTCGTTGAGGTGAAGACCCATCGCGATCTTTGGCGCTCCCGCAGGCTGATGCGCGCGCCCTATGCCGCCGCGCGAACGTGGGCGGCGGGGCAAGAAGGCACGATCTTCCGAGTGGTGACCGACCGGATGATGAGCGGCGAATGGTTGTCCAGCACCCGGTTGTTGTCAGGCCACCTCGACAAGCCTTTCGATGTGCAATTCGAGCAGGATTGCGTCGCGTTCCTGCAACAACGTGACAGCTACCGCATCAGCGAGATTCTCGCGCTGGCGCAACAACGAGGTCTTAATCCTCAAGCTCTACTGCCCGTGCTCTACCGTATGGTCGCGCGAGGCCAACTCTCCCTCGACCGCGGTCAGCCGATTGGACCTCAGACGTGGGTTGCCGTTGTTGGATCGCAGAAGCGACTATGAGGCGAAGCGCGCACTACCCGGGCCAGGGGCGCCGCTCGACATTTCGACGATGGATGAGGCGCAGGTCGCCGAAGCCGAGCGCCGGCGCGACATCATCGCGCGCCTGGAAGCCGGCGGTCGTTTCGACAGCGCGACCGTGGAGGCTGCCGCCGCCGAGTTCGGAGCCAGCAAGCGGCAATTTAACCGCTACCGCAAAAGCCTCCGAAATACCGGCGCGCTG
>NZ_JAOCAT010000033.1:0-75514 GCF_029839485.1 Achromobacter sp. GD03932 | reverse complement strand
AATCGTGGGGCAAGGTGGTCCGCGATTTCAACGTCAAAGCCAGCGACTGAACCGGAGACCCGAACCATGCATAGCACCATGAGCCCCGCTGAGCGTGACACCCGCATTCAACTGGCCGCCTGCTACCGGCTGGTGTCCCACTTCGGCATGAGCGATCTCATCTACAACCACATCACCGCGCGCATCCCTGGCCCGGAGGGACATCTGCTCATCAACCCCTACGGCATGATGTATGACGAGATCACCGCATCCAGCCTGGTCAGGATAGATCTGGACGGGAACGTGCTGGACAATCCGGGCGAGTACGGCATCAATGCGGCCGGCTACGTCATCCACAGCGCCGTGCACGGCGCCCGCCACGACGTGCAATGCGTCATCCACACGCATACGCGCGCCGGCATGGCGGTGTCGGCGCTGCAATGCGGCTTGCTGCCGCTGACGCAGACCGCCATGCGCTTCGCCAAGATTCCTTACCACGACTACGAAAGCGTGGCCTTGGACCTGGATGAGCGCGCGCGCCTGGTGGCGGACCTGGGCCAATCCGAGGCGATGATCCTGCGCAACCACGGCCTGCTGGCCGTCGGCCCCAGCATCGCGCAGGCATTCAATACGCTGTACTGGCTGGAGATGGCCTGCAAGGCGCAGGTGGATGCCCTGGCCGCCAACCGCGAACTCTGCGTCCCGCCGCCGGAAGTGATCGAGAAGACCTGGCACCTGTACCAGCCGACCACGCGCCGCCCCTTCGGCGAACTGGAATGGCCGGCCATGCTGCGCCTGATGGACAGGAAGGATCCCGGCTATCGCGACTGAGTCCTTGCCTGGCCCCGCCCCAGAAGGTCGATGCCGGCCGCGCTGTCCGCGCCTTCCGGCAGAATCGCCGCGAGGCTGGTCTTGACCTCCAGGAAGTACGGAACGGCCGAACCCAGCCCGCGCGCGATGGCCGCGGCCACCTGGTCCGGATGGGTGACGTACTCGGCCTGCATGCCGCAGGCGCGCGCCATCATCGTGAAATCGGGACTGGCGAGATTGGTGCCCGCATACCGCCCGGGATAGGTGCGCGCCTGATGCAGGCGAATGGAGCCATAGCAATTGTTGTTGGACACGATGAAGAGCACCGGCAGTCCGCGCTCGGCGGCGGCCATCATTTCATTGCCGGTCATCAGGAAGCCGCCGTCGCCCACCAGGCACACGACCTTGCTTTGCGGATGGCGCAACTGCGAGGCAATCGCCGCCGGCGTGCCGTACCCCATCGCGCCCGACTGCGAGGCCATCAGCCGTTGCGGGTAGACGAAGGGAAAATGGCGGTACACCGGCGCGGCGAAGGTGCCCGCGTCCAGGCACACCATGACGTCCGGCGGCGCCTGTTCGGCCAACGCTCGCACCACCGACACGAAGGGCACGCCATCATCGGCTTTTGGATCCGGCCAGGCGGCGGAGCGTTCTCGGATGGCGCGCAAGGACGCCGCCCAATCGCCGCGCGCCGCGCTTCCCGTCGCAGGCAGAGCCGCCAACGCCTGCGCGGTGGCCACCGGATCGGCGACGATGCCGACGTCGGCCGCGAAATGCTGGTTCACGATATGGGCGTCGACGTGGCAATGCACCAGCGTCTGCGAAGGCCGCGGGTAGCCGGGGAACGTGTAGCCCTGCGTGGTGATATCGCCCAGGCGCGTACCCAGGGCCAGAATGAGATCGCTGGAATCGAACGCCGCGACCTGCGCGGGCTGCGTCGCCAGGTCCAGGTCGCCCGCGTAGAGCGGGTGCGTATTGGGAAAGATGTCATGCTGGCGGAACGATACCGCCACCGGTATGCCGTGCCGTTCGGCCAATTGGCGCAAGGCGTCGCGGCCGCCCGGCGCATTGAATGCGCCACCGGCGATGATGAGCGGCTTGTGGGCTGCGTCCAACGACGCCTGCAGCCGCTGCAACGTGGCGGGCGCGGGCTGCGCCGGACTGGCCGGCTGCGCGACCCAATCCGGTTGCGGCACGCGCGCCTGCTGCACGTCTTCCGGCACCACCAGCACCACCGGCCCCGGCGTGCCCGAAGTTGCGACGCGCAGCGCCTTGAATGCGGCGCAGGCCACGTCCTCCGGCGCCGCCACCTCGTGCACCCATTTGGCGATGGAACCGAACATCTTCTGGTAATCGATTTCCTGGAAGGCCTCCTTGCGCAGGTCCTTGCACGGGACTTGGCCGATCAGCAGGATCAGCGGCACGCCGTCCTGCTGCGCGGCATGCACGCCGATGGCCGCATTCGCCGCGCCCGGCCCCCTCGACACCATGACCACCCCAGGGCGGCCCGTCAGCCGCCCGTCGGCGCAAGCCATGAAGCTCGCGCCGCCTTCGTGCCTGCAGGTCACCGCATCGATGCCCGGGAAATCATGCAAGGCGTCGAGCACGCCCAGATAGCTTTCGCCGGGAACCAGGAAGACGCGGTCGATGCCGTTGCGGGCGAAGACCCCGAGCAAGGCGTGGGAAGACGTGTTCAGTTCGGAAGCAGGTGTCATGGATGGCCGTAAACCTAGGGGCTAGCGCGCAGGCGCGGGTCTGATACGCAGGAATTCTAGGGTGGCTGGCGGCGAGCCATGTAGGCATACTGTGCCTATCAGATATACAAAAAACGCACACAAGGAGGAGCCGCCCGCAAGCGCCGGCGGCGAGACATCGCGATGGACCTGCGCAAGATCGAAAACCTGATCCACGTGGCCGACTCGGGCAGCTTCTCCAAGGCCGCTTCGGTGCTGGGCATCGCGCAATCGGCGCTGGGCCGCCAAGTCAGGAAGCTGGAAGACGAATGCGGCTGCGCCCTGCTCTACCGCAATGGCCGCGGCGTGTCCTTGACCCCGGAAGGCGAGAAGCTGCTGGATAGCCTGCGCCCCTTGCTCGCGCAGATGGCGCGGGTCGTGACCGAATTCCACGACGAGCAGAAGTCACCCTCCGGCCAGGTCACGCTGGGCCTGACGCCCACGCTATCCCACATGGTCGGCATGCCGCTGGTGGCGGCAGTCTGGAAGCGCCATCCGCGCATCCAGCTCAACGTCATCACGGGCTATAGCGGCTACGTGCATGAATGGCTGGCCAACGCCCGCGTCGACATCGCGGTGCTGCATGACGCGCGGCGTTCCCAGCATGTGGTGGTCGATCCCCTGGCCGAGCTGGACCTGGCGCTGGTATCGCCCGTACAGAACCTGTCGCCCGCCGCGCGGGCCTTGTCCTCCATCGACTTCGCCCAGTTGGTTGATCTGCCCCTGGCGCTGCCCACGCGCAGCCACGGCCTGCGCCGCACGCTGGAGCAGGCGGCCGCGCAGGCCGACGCGCCCTTGAACGTCGTGTTCGAAATGGACGCGCTGGAACTGATGAAGGAAATCGTGTTGAACGGACTGGCCCACACGGTGCTGGCCCTGCCCGCGGTAGTGGGCGAATTGAACAGCGGCCAGCTCGTCGCCCGCAGGATCGTCAATCCCGCCCTGTCCACCCGCCTGATGCTGGCCACCGCATCGAACCGGCCGCTGACGCAGGCGGTGAAAATCGTGCAGGACATTCTGCGTGAATTGCTGCGGGACATGGTTGAGGCGGAGCCTTACCGCTCGTATATGCGGATGGAGGATGCACGCGCCGTGTCCGCGTGAGCTTGGCGGCCGCTGCGTTTCAGCCCGGCCCTGACGCGCAGGCCCAATCCGGAACTGCCCGCGCCTACTCTTCAGCGCCGTAGAGCGCCGGCAGCAGAATCGGCAGCGAGTCCAGCGGAATGGCGAATCTGACGGGCGCGTGGGAGGTGTCGGAGGCAACCAATCCGCATCTCAAGGCGGCCGCCAGCAAGGACCTGCCCGTGCGTTCGCCCAGGCCAGTCATCTGAATGAACTCGCCCCGCGTGGCCGGCCCCGCCGCGAACAGGTGGTAGATCGGCAAGGCAGCCTCTGCGCGCAGCCGTCCTTTCGCGGTTTCAATCAGAACGGACGCCTTGATCTTTTCCTTCATCGAGTTCAGCGCCAGCATGCGGGACATATAGTCAACCTGCTCTTCGCACACGCGCAGGAAGTAGTCGATCCACAGCAGCAAACCTGTTTGCGTAAGGTTGCCCCGGCCGTCAAGATCGTCTTGACGCGGCGCGTCCGCAGCGGCCAGATGACCGTGGTAATCCTGCACCCCACGCGCCAATCCACGATTGACGGACCAAAGTCCCCTGGTGACAGGCCACATGGCGGCATGCGTTTGCAGGCGCGTGGCCCGACCATTGCCATCCGCAAACGGATGCATCCAGGCCATGCGTTGATGCGCGCAAGCGATGGCGATCAAGCGGAGTTCGTTGGTCCATTGCCTGCCGTAGTGAGAGGTAAAGGCCTCCATGAATTGTGGCAATGACTGCCAGGCTGGCGGGCTATGGCGGCCAACCGTGACGTCGATCTCCCGCAGTGTTCCCGGTTCCACGACCAGCCCGTCCTTGGTTGTCCGGTCATGGGACTCCAAGCGTCCATATAGCGCACGGTGGGCGATCTGGACGAAATCCGCATTCAACGGCGAAACCCGCGCCGCCTGCTCTTCAACTTCTCTTTCCGCGTCCATATGGGCCACGGCAATGCGCTGCAGCCGCGCGATTTCCGGGCGGTCCGAGAACTCCTGACGCAGGGCTGCATCGATGTTCCTGGGCGACGTGCCCTGCCCCGCGATCCCGTTGCTGTAATACGAATTCATGCTGCGAAGCAGATCCTGCAGCGCCCCCCGGGTGTTGGGATGTGCAAATCCGCTCAGCTCGGCGGCCCGATACACGATGCTGGCTGCTCGTTCCAAGTACGGGACGAGCATGTGCACAGCGGGCATCAAGGGTAGGAACTGTTGCGGAGAATCGTACATATATTATTTCCGGTTTTTTTTCCGATTTCCTGCATTCTAACCGACTAATAATATTAAATAATTGGTGTATGAATTGCTAAAACAAGCACTTTAAATTCCGCTTTTTCCACCCTTTTTTTTACCGTTTTTTCTGCCGCCATGATGGCGCGATCCGGAAACATCAACGCGGTACCGGCAACGGGGGCGCGGGCGTCAGCGGCCCCGTCGGCACGCCGCGCTGCGCCGGCATCGGCGGCAGGCGGGACGGCGCAGGGCTTACCCAGCCGGGCTGGCGGCTCGGTCCGCTGGAAGGCGGCGCGGGCGGGCCGGGCGGCCTGCCGGCGGTGGCGCAACCGGTGCCCAGGCAGGGTTCCTGGGTAGCGCCCGGATTGACCAGCCGGGGACAGGAAGCCCCAACGCAGGCATCGGGAATGACGCGGGCCGAAGGCGGGGGTTGGGGAATGGCGGGTCCGGCGCCTTGCGCGACGGCTTGCCCCCAGGCGGCCGCCAGCAGCGCGACTGCACCAAGGATTTTCATGGCTGCGTGCCCTGCCCCTGGTCTGCGACCGGGCGCCGCATAGCGTCCCTCGGCCCGGCCCCGCGTCGCGCCGGGGCCTGGGCGGGCGCGGGATGATTCCAGTGTGCCCCCGCGCCTGAGCGCCTGTCCAGACAGGCCCGGCGTCAATCCAGCCGGATATCCGCGCTTTTCACTACCGAGGCCCAGCGCGCGCGCTCGCTGTTGAAGAACTGCGCCAGTTCGGCGGGATTGCGGGTAACGATTTCGGCGCCCTGTTCGTTCAGCTGCGCCTTCACGTCCGGCTGGTTGACGATTTGCGCCATCAGTTCCGACAAGCGGATGGCGACGGGATCGGCCGTGGTCACGGGCGCCATCACCCCCTGCCAGGTGCCGGACTCGAAGCCGGCCACGCCCTGTTCAGAAATGGTGGGAATGTCGGGAACCAGCTGCATGCGTTCGCGCTTGGAGATCGCGATCGGCCGCAGCTTGCCGGCCTTGATGTGGGGCAGCGTGGCCAGCAGCCCGTTCATGATGACCTGGGTCTGCCCGCCTATGGTGTCCGTCACCGCCTGCGAACCGCCCTTGTAGGGCACGTACTCCCATTTCGCTCCCGTGGCCTGCTGCACGGCCACGGCAGCCAGGTGCGGCGCGCTGCCGATGGCGGTCACGGCGAAGTTCAGGCGCTGTTGCTTGGACAAGGCCACCAGCTCCGGCACCGTCTTGGCCGGCACGTCGGGATGCACGGCCAGCACGTGCGGCGAATAGGCCAGCATGCCGACCGCGCGCAAGTCCGTGGAGGGATCGAAAGACAGTTTGGTGTACACGGACGGGCTGATCGCCAGCGCCCCTACGTCGCACAAGAGCACGGTATGGCCCTCTTGCGCGGACTGCACCACCAGGCCTGCGCCCAGATTGCCATTGGCTCCGGGCTTGTTCTCGACCACCACGGTCTGCTTCAGGGCATCGGCCAGGCGCGGCGCCAGGATGCGGGCGATGATGTCCGACGAGCCGCCGGGCGGGTAAGGCACGATGATCCGGACCGCGCGCGTCGGCCAGTCGCCCGGCTGCTGCGCCCATGCCGGTAGCCACGGCGACAGGCAAAGCGCCGCGGCGCCGCCCAGGAACTGTCTCTTGCTTGGGTTCATGGAGTCTCCTTTGGAATGTCTTGCGGGCGGACGCTGCGCCCGGGCTCTCCGGGACAACCTCTTCGGATTGGCCGCCGCGCGCGCCTGCGCCTGCCGCATATGTTCTGCCTATGTCATCGTACAACTATGAAATTATTGTTGGGAAGCGAAATATTCATCTACCGGGTATGCACCTATAAAGCCAATTTTCTCAGCGACCTTCGCTTGAATAGCGGGCATTTCATGTTGTACGATGACTTACTTCTTAACCAGGCTACCGGCAGACTCCTGCCGTTCGATGACGCCCCCATACGGATCAACGCAACATGACCACCCCGCAGGAACTCAAGCACATCGTTTCGGAAGGGTTGCTGTCCTTTCCCGTCACCGATTTCGACCAGAACGGCGACTTCAACGCCAGGGGCTATGCGCAGCGCCTGGAATGGCTGGCCCCCTACGGCGCGACCGCCCTGTTCGCCGCGGGCGGCACGGGCGAGTTCTTCTCGCTGGCGCCAGAGGAATACGCGGACGTGATCCGCACCGCGGTGCAGACCTGCGCGGGCAAGGTCCCCATCCTGGCCGGCGCTGGCGGCCCGACCCGCACGGCCATCGCCTATGCGCAAGAGGCCGAGCGCCTGGGCGCCAAAGGCATACTGCTGCTGCCCCACTACCTGACCGAAGCCTCGCAACCAGGCATCGCCGCGCACGTCGAACAGGTCTGCAAGTCCGTGGATATCGGCGTCATCGTCTACAACCGCGCGCAGTCGCGCCTGTCGGCCGACAGCCTGGCGCAACTGGCCGAACGCTGCCCCAACCTGGTGGGTTTCAAGGACGGCGTGGGCGACATCGAAGCCATGGTGCGCATCCGCCGCAAGCTGGGCGACCGCTTTTCCTACCTGGGCGGCCTGCCCACGGCCGAGGTCTACGCCGCCGCCTACCGCGCGCTGGGCGTGCCGGTCTATTCGTCGGCCGTGTTCAATTTCGTGCCGCGCACCGCCATGGAGTTCTACCGCGCCATCGCCGCGGGCGACCATGACACCACCAATCGCCTGCTGGACGATTTCTTCCTGCCTTACCTCGAGATCCGCAACCGCGTCCCGGGCTATGCCGTCAGCATCGTCAAGGCCGGCGCCAAATTGGTGGGCCGCGACGCAGGTCCGGTGCGCGCGCCCCTGACCGACCTGCGGGCCGATGAACTGGAGATGCTGGGCGCTCTGATCCGCAAGCTCGGCCCGCAGTAAGGAGCCCTCCCGGGCGGTGGTATATATAGACCGGTCCAGCCACACCCGGGAGTCAGCCTATGGCGCGTCGACGCAACCTCGCGTTTCTGCTCAGCATGCTTGCCGCGCCCGCGGGCGCGGCCGTCGTCTACGACAACCACGGCCTGGTGGTCGAAGCCACCACCGGCAGCCGCAGCGACTGGAATACCGGCCAGCGGCAGACCACCCGCGCCACCACCATCACCTACCAGGGCAAGCCGCTGTGCGGCAAGGACGTCGGCGCCCTGCTCTATCCCGATAGCCAGAACGTCGAGGCCCGCGCGTTCTTCTGCGCATCCACCGCCAAGGCCTTGGAAACGGACGCCGTGCTGGCCTACTTCACCAGTTCCAGCGCCAATACCGTGCTGGCGCAGCTGAGCGCGGCCAACGGCGCGCTGCGGGTCCAGCGCCTGGCCTTGTCGGCCAAGCCGGACCGCGATCGCATCGCCACCACGCGCTTCGAGGACGCGCGCCTGCCTGGCTGGACGCGCGTCCAGACGTCCTGGAACGAAACCGTGATGATCCGCCACGCGCCGCTCGCCGCCCTGAACCTGGGGCCGGGCAAGCTGCTGGACGTGGCGGACGGCGTGGCCTACCTGGCCGTGCCGCCAGGCAGGGACGCGGTCGAGATCGAGCCCACCAAGCGGGTCAAGGACGCCGACGGCTATCTGCAGATCGTGCCGGCCATCACCAAGTTCGTGGACACTCCGATGGCGTTCCGCGCGGTGCGCATGAGCGACGGGCGCGAACTGGCCCGGCTGGATTTCAAGGATGTCTGCCTGCGCCTGCCCGCGATCCAATTCGATCGTCCGGACGCGCAGTCCAAGTCCTCGGCCGCGCCCGACGTGGCCTTCGACGACGTGCCGGCCTGGCGCGCCGCCACCCTGCAGCTGACGCAGGCGGCGCAGGGACGCGCCGCGCTGCGCCTGCAGCCGGGCGTGACCCTGCCACGCAAGCCCGGCTGCGCGCCCGGTTGACCTGGCCCGCTCAGATCAGGAACTGGCGGTAGGCCTCGTTGCCGGTTTCCTCGGTATGGGCGTAGCCCAGCTGGCGCAGGAACGCGTCCAGCGCCGCGCTGTCCGCCAGCGGCGCCTGGATGCCGACCAAGGCCGAGCTGAACTCCGTGCCCTGGTTGCGGTAATGGAACAGGCTGATGTTCCAGTTGGGCGCCATCTCGGACAGGAACTTCATCAGCGCCCCGGGGCGCTCAGGAAACTCGAAGCGGAACAGGCGCTCGCCCGCCGCCAGCGGCGAGCGGCCGCCCACCATGTAGCGGATGTGCTGCTTGGACACTTCGTTGTTGCTCAGGTCGCCGACCGAGAAACCCTGTTCCTGCAGCGCCGTCATGATTTCCGCCGCGTCGCCGCGCCGCGAGATCTGCATGCTGACGAAGATGTGGGCGGTGCGCGCGTCGGCGATGCGGTAGTTGAATTCCGTCACGCTGCGCTGACCGATCACGCTGCAGAAGCGGCGGAAGCTGCCGCGCTCTTCCGGCACCGTCACGGCGAAGACCGCCTCGCGCGCCTCGCCAACCTCGGCGCGGTCTGCGACGAAGCGCAGGCGGTCGAAGTTCATGTTCGCGCCCGAGGTCACCGCCACCATGGGCAGGCCTTGCACGCCTTCGCGCTCTACATACTTCTTCAGCCCGGCCACCGCCAGCGCGCCCGCCGGCTCCAGCACGCTGCGGGTATCCAGGAACACGTCCTTGATCGCCGCGCAGACCGCGTCCGTATCCACCAGGATGATCTCGTCCAGGTATTCGCGGCACAGACGGAAGGTCTCCTCGCCCACCAGCTTGACCGCCGTGCCATCCGAGAACAGGCCCACTTCGGGCAGGTTGACCCGTTCGCCCACCTGCATCGACAGGGACATGGCGCAGGAATCCTCGGTCTGCACGCCGATGACCTTGACGCCAGGGTCCACCGCCTTGATGTAGGTCGCCACGCCCGCGGCCAGCCCGCCGCCGCCGATCGGCACGAAGACGGCATGCAAGGGGCCCGCGTGCTGGCGCAGGATCTCCATGCCGACCGTGCCCTGGCCGGCGATCACATAGGGATCGTCGAAGGCAGGAATGAAGGTCAGGTCCTGCGCGCTCGCCAGCTTCTGGGCGTGGCCATAGGCATCGCTATAGGAATCGCCCGCCTGCACCACCGTCACCGTGGGGCCGCCATGCGCCTTGACCGCATCCACCTTCACCTGCGGCGTGGTCTGCGGCACCACGATGATGGCGCGCACGCCCATCCTGGCCGCCGAGATCGCCACGCCCTGCGCATGGTTGCCGGCGGACGCCGTGATGACGCCCCGGTCCAGCGCCGCCTGCGGCGTGTTGCGCATCTTGTTGTAGGCGCCGCGCACCTTGAAGGAAAAGACCGGCTGGTTGTCCTCGCGCTTGAAGTAGACCGGGTTGCCCAGCCGGGCCGACAGGCCGCGGGCGCGATCCAGCTCGGTTTCGCGGGCGATGTCGTAGATGCGTGCGGTCAGGATCTGCCTCAGGTATTCCATCGGCGAGGCCCGGCCGTCCTGGAATGCGGTCGGCGCGGCGGTTTGCTGGCTGGCTTGCGGGGTGTGGTGCATCTGGCTCTCTGCTTCGGTGTGCTTGCCCGGCAGAGGCGGCCACAAAAAACCCGCCTCGTGGGGCGGGTGGCTGTGACTGTTGCGGTCGCGCGCTAACCCACCATTCCAGGAATGATGGTAATAATCAGCGAAATGCGGACGGCGCGGAAATTCATGGGGACGTAGCTTCCTCCTTGTGCGGCGCTTTGTCAAACGGCCAACCGGCCCCGGCGCTCCCGATTAAATGCGTCCCCATTTAATTTGGCGCCATTATGGCCACATCCCGGCCGAATCCGCGGTTTTTTGCTGCGCAGCAGGCGTAGCGCGGTATTACAATGGAAGGTTCGTGGCAGTCGCACTTTCCCAAATCAAAAAGGGGCAGGCGTCGGTCATGTTGGGTATACGCCTTCCGGCCAAATCCTGGACGCGTCCGCGTGCTTGCCCAAACCAACCCACTCTCCGACAACATCTACCGGCTTCTGGCCGCATAGCATGTTCGGGTTTGCGCCTAGCGCCTGCCGAACAGATTCAAGGATCATGTCTCTTACTCCGAAGATTATCTATACCCTCACCGATGAAGCTCCGGCGCTTGCAACCCGTTCGCTGCTGCCCATCGTCCAGGCTTTCGCCAAGCCCGCAGGCATCACGGTCGAGACCCGCGACATCTCGCTGGCAGGCCGCATCATCTCGGTCTTCCCCGACTACCTCGAAGACAGCCAGAAACTGGGCGATGCCCTGTCGGAACTCGGCGCCCTCGCCGTCCAGCCCGAAGCCAACATCATCAAGCTGCCCAACATCAGCGCGTCCATGCCGCAGCTGAAGGCCGCCATCAAGGAACTCCAGGACCAGGGCTACAAGCTGCCCGACTACCCGGACGCCCCCGCCAACGACACCGAGCGCGACGTCAAGGCCCGCTACGACAAGGTCAAGGGCAGCGCCGTGAACCCGGTCCTGCGCGAAGGCAACTCCGACCGCCGCGCCCCGCTGTCGGTCAAGAACTACGCCCGCAAGCACCCGCACAAGATGGGCGCCTGGTCGGCTGACTCCAAGTCGCACGTCGCCCACATGAGCGAAGGCGACTTCTACGGCACCGAGAAGTCGGCGCTGATTTCGGAAGCCGGCGACGTCAAGATCGAACTGACCGCCGCCGACGGCGCGAAGACCGTCCTGAAGGAAAAGACCCCGGTCAAGGCCGGCGAGATCATCGACGCCGCCGTGCTGTCCACGGCCAAGCTGAAGTCCTTCCTGCAAGCGCAGATCGACGATGCCCGCGCCACCGGCGTGCTGTTCTCGGTGCACCTGAAGGCCACGATGATGAAGGTCTCCGACCCGGTCATCTTCGGCCACGTCGTGTCCGTGTTCTACAAGGACGTGCTGGCCAAGCACGCCGATGCGCTCAAGCAAGCCGGCTTCGATCCCAACAACGGCATCGGCGACCTGTACGCCAAGATCCAGTCCCTGCCCGCCGACAAGCAAGCCGAGATCACCGCCGACATCGACGCCGCCTACAAGACCCTGCCTCAGCTGGCCATGGTGAATTCCGACCGCGGCATCACCAACCTGCACGTGCCCAGCGACGTCATCGTCGACGCGTCCATGCCCGCCATGATCCGCGACTCGGGCAAGATGTGGAACGCCGAAGGCAATCTGCAGGACGCCAAGGCCGTGATCCCCGACCGCAGCTACGCCGGCGTCTACCAGGCCGTCATCGAGGACTGCAAGCGCAACGGCGCCTACAACCCGGTCACGATGGGCAGCGTGCCCAACGTCGGCCTGATGGCCCAGGCCGCCGAGGAATACGGCTCGCACAACAAGACCTTCGTCATCCCGGCCGCCGGCACCGTGCGCGTCACCGACGCTTCGGGCAAGGTGCTGCTGGAACAGGCCGTCGAAGCCGGCGACCTCTGGCGCATGTGCCAGACCAAGGACGCCGCCGTGCAGGACTGGGTCAAGCTGGCCGTCACCCGCGCCCGCGCCACCAAGACGCCCGCCGTGTTCTGGCTGGACGAGAACCGCGCCCACGACGCGCAGATCATCGCCAAGGTCAAGCACTACCTGAAGGACCACGACACCAGCGGCCTGGATCTGCGCATCCTGAGCCCGGTCGAAGCCACCAAGTTCTCGGTCAAGCGCATCCGCGAAGGCCTGGACACCATCTCGGTGACCGGCAACGTGCTGCGCGACTACCTGACCGACCTGTTCCCCATCATGGAACTGGGCACCAGCGCCAAGATGCTGTCGATCGTGCCGCTGGTCGCCGGCGGCGGCCTGTTTGAAACGGGCGCGGGCGGTTCCGCCCCCAAGCACGTGCAGCAGTTCCTGGAAGAAGGCTTCCTGCGCTGGGATTCGCTGGGCGAGTTCATGGCCCTGGCTGAATCGCTGGACCACCTGGGCCGCAGCTACGGCAACGCCCGCGCCCAGGTCCTGGCCAAGACGCTGGACCTGGCGACCGCCAAGTTCCTGGACGAGAACAAGTCGCCCGAGCGCAAGGTCGGCGGCCTGGACAACCGCGGCAGCCACTACTACCTGGCCATGTACTGGGCCCAGGCCGTGGCCGCGCAGACCGACGACCGTGAACTGGCTGCCCTGTTCGCGGCGCCGGCTCGCGCGCTGGCCGACGGCGAGGACAAGATCCTGGCCGAACTGAAGGCTGCCCAGGGCAAGCCCGTCGACATCGGCGGCTACTACCAGCCCAACGAAGCCCTCGCCAGCCAGGCCATGCGCCCCAGCGCCACGCTGAACCAGGCCCTGGCCTCGATCGCCTAAGCCTCCGCTGCCGCGCCTCGGCGCGGCAACAAAAAAAGGCCGGCAGCCCCAGGGCTGCCGGCCTTTTCCTTTGCGCGCGCCTAGCGCTGCGCTTCGCGGTGCCGTAGCTGGCGCACCTGCAGGAACTGAAGCGCGACGGGAATCAGCGACAGGCCGATGATGATGACCGAGACCCAATGCAGGTTGGCCCGCACCCACGGGATCGAACCCAGCCAGTAGCCGGCCAGCAGCATCGACGAGCACCACAGGATGCCGCCGATGACGTTGTAGGTGTAGAACGTGCGGCGCGGCATCTGCGACAGGCCGGCGACGAACGGCGCCACGGTCCGGACGATGGGCACGAAACGCGCCACGGTGATGGTCATCGCGCCGAAACGCGCGAAGTACGCGCGCGCCCGCTCCATGTGATCGGGCTTGATCCAGCGGCTGCTGGCAAGCCTCTGCCCCCAGCGAGATGATCCTATGGAATAGTTCAGCGCGTCTCCCGCGATGGCGGCAGCGGTGATGGCCGCCAGCGAAATGGCCGGATCGACGCCGGCCAGCCCCAGGAACGCGCCCGCGGCGAACAGCAGCGAATCGCCGGGCAGGAATGGCATCACCACCAGGCCCGTTTCCACGAAGATGACCGCGGCGATGATCGCGGTGCCCAGCACCCAATTCTGCGCCAGCACCGCCATCAGGCCCTGCTCGCTGGTCAGCCAGGAAAACACTTCAGTAATGCTCATGATCGAATCTTTGAATCAAGGTTTGGCCTGCGCCGGCGCCGCCGGCATGCCGGCGCACATGCGCTGGCGGGACGCGGCGTCGATATCGATGCGCCAGACGAACCGCTTCCCGACGGACAGCCTCGGCGCCACGCCGGCGAGTACCGGATAGCGTCCGCCGTCGTCTTCCTGGCCCCAGATCCAGAAGCGCGATCCGTCCGCCGCTGCGCACATGCGCACGCGCATGTCGTCGGCGCCGATCAGCACGCGCTTGCCCATCACGGGGTCGAACTGGGCGGCGTCGTACAGTTCCTTGCGCCAGTTGTCGCGCTTGGGGATCTCGGGGTTCTGCCAATCGTCGACGATCCAGGCGGGTTCCTTGGCCTGGGTATAGAAACCCAGGTCGAAAGGCAAGCTATGCAGCGCCATGTGGATGTCCTGCGGCTGCATTTCCTTGCGCAATTCCCTGGCCAGCGGCCCGGCGCTGCCGCGCGGATTGGACGACGCGACGATGACCGCGGCCAGACAGATCACGGCGGATACCCCGACGGCGATCCAGGCGCCGCGCCGTTTGCCGGCCGCCCAGGCGGGCGCGACCCGTTCGCAGATCAGGAACGCCAGCGGCGGGAACACCGGCAGCACGTAGCCGATCAGCTTGGAATTGGGAATCGAGAAGAACACGATCACGACCGCGATCCAGATCGCCATCAGGCGCCGCAGGCCCTGCGGATCGGACTCGCGCCAATAGGCCGGCTTGAAGATCGAAATGCCCCACACCGACCACGGCAGCGACAGCCCCGCCACGATGGGCAGGTAGAACCAGAACGGTTGCGCGTTGTTGAAGCCGCCCTGCGAAAAACGCTCGAACTGCTGGTAGACGAAGAAGTACTGGTAGAAGCCGGGATGGCGCAATTCCATCAGCCAGAACCACGGCACCGCCACCAGCGCGAACGCCAGCAAGGCCGGCACCCACAGCAAGGCGCGCACGCCGGGCCAGTCGCGGCGCAGCAGCAGCCAGGCCAGCACGATGGCGCCGGGCAGCGCCACGCCGATCAGCCCCTTGGCCAGCACCGCCAGCGCGGCCAGCACGCCCGTGGCCACCGCCATGGCGCGGAACGGCCGCCCCGCGGCGCGGCGCAAGGCGGTGTCGGCCGCCGCCAGCACGCACAGGGTGATCATGCTGGCCACCAGCATGTCCATATTGGCGAACTGGGCGGCGCCAAAGAACAGCGGCATCATGCCCAGGATCACCACGGCCCAGCGCGCCTGCGCGGCATTGCGGTAGCGCGCCACGAAGGCGTAGAGCGCGGCGCCCGCGCTCCAGGCGCCCAGCAGCGAAGGCAACCGCGCGCTGAACTCGTGCACGCCGAACAGCACATAGCTGATCTGCGCAAGCCAGTAGTACAGCGGCGGCTTGTGGAAGTACGGCATGCCGTCAAGCAAGGGCACCATGGGCGAGCCGCTGCGCAGCATTTCCCAGGCCACCCCGGCATAACGCCCCTCGTCGGGCAGCGTCAGCCAGCGCGCCCAGGCCAGCGCCCCCAGCCACAGGGCCAGGCAAGCCAGCACCAGCCAGGCGGGCCAGGCACTGCGGCGCGCCCATAGACGGCGCTGGACGGAGGCAATGTGCTGCGGAGGTGCTTCGGGACGGGACGCTAGTCGCATGAGGAGCCGGAAAGGGTTCAGGAAAATGCAAGATTGCGCGCAGTATCGCCAGGCGCGCGTCAAGCTTTCATGAAATTTCCAAAAAATTTGCCTGCCGCCTACGTCGGATGCAGCCGGTCCAGCCTGAGCCGCTCGCGCTCGTCCGTCAGGCGGCGCATGGCGCCATAGGCCGCCGCAATCGCCGCCATGCCGCTGGCGCCGCATAGCAGGAACATCAGCAGTATCTGGTACTTTGCGGCCTCGATCGGATCCATGCCGGCGATGATCTGCCCGGTCATGATGCCCGGCAGGGTGATGATGCCGGCGGCCGACATCTGATTGATACTGGGCACGATGCCGCGCCGCACGGATTCGCGCAGCAAGGACGAAAACGCCTCGTGCACCGTCGCGCCCAGGGCCAACCGCGCCTCGATCGCCAGTTTCTCGCGCCGCGCGCCGGACAAGACCCCGTCCAGCGCCAGGCTGGCCGCGTTGAGCACGCTGCCCAGCACGATGCCGATCAGCGCGATGGTGTAGCGCGGGTCGTACCAGGGGTCCGGACGCAGCGCCGTGTTCAGGATGAACAGCACCGTGATAACCGTGGTTCCCGCCACCGCCATCGCGCCGACCCAGCCGTTGCCGCGGCCGGTCAGCCTGCCCCTGGGCCGCGCCGCCACCTCCCGCGCCGCCAGCGCCATCATCACCGCCACCACCAGCGCCGTCAGCCAGGGCGCGGCGTGCGCGAACACGATGCGCAGGATGTGGCCGACCAGCAGCAGCTGCACGACGGTGCGCACCGCGGCCCACAGCACCTGGCGCTGCAGGTTCAGGCGCAAGGCAAAGGAGATGCCCGCGCTGAGCAGCACCAGCAGCGAGGCAATGGCCAGGTCGGAGGCCTGCAGTTTGATCACGTCCATAGCGGTTCCAGCCTGCCCTGCTCCATGCGCCAGGAACGGCGCGCCAGACGCTGCGCCTGCGCCGGGCTGTGCGTCACCATCAAGATCGCTGCCCCGCCGTCCAGGTAGCGCCGCAGCTCCGCTTCCACCTGGTCCGTGGCGGCCTGATCCAGCGCGGCGGTCGGCTCGTCCAGCAGCAGCACGCGGGGCGCCAGCGCCAATGCGCGCACCAGGCCCAGGCGCTGGCGTTCGCCCGTGGACAGCTCATGCACCAGCGCGTCCAGCTTGTCAGGCGACAGCCCCAGGCGTTGCATGATGGCCAAGGCCTGGGCGCGGTCCGTGAAATGCCGCAGCACCAGATCGTCCCACCAGCCTGCTTCCGCCTGGCAGTACATGACCTTGCGGCGCCATTCATGACCCCGCATGCCCGAGCGCGGGCGGCCCTCAAGCAGCGCTTCACCATGCCCGGGGTCGAGGTCGGCGATCTGGCGCAGCAGAAGGGATTTGCCGGAACCTGACGGCCCCATGATGGCGGCGCATTCGCCTGCGGCCAGGTCCAGGCCGACGGGCGCAAGGCGTTCGCTATAGATACCGCGCAGCCTGAGCAGCGGGTGCGCGTCGGTGGTGGTGTTCGGCATGGATACAGATCTTAGCCCGTGGCGCCCCGGTCCGCACCCGGAACCACCTCGGTGATGCGTTAATCTCAAGCGCCCATCATGGCCCGCTGGCGTGCGACGATAGCGCGACGCAGCCCGTACACCGGCGCGCCTTTTCAGGAGTTTCGATGGAAGTTTCCTTGAGTGGCAGAATCGGCGGCCCCGAGGCCGGCGTCGCCTGGCTTGCCGGCATCGTCCAGCTTCGGCCGAAGCTGAAGTCCGCCCTGGCCGACCTGTCCGTCGCCGGCCTGCGGACCCTCGACGTCGAGTTGTGGATCGGCGGCAGCATCACCGACTACGGACCAGAAGGCTTTTCTTCCAGCGCCAGGTACTACGCGAAGAAGGAGTCCTTGCTGCTTGCCATCTCCGTGCCCAAGGCGGTGGCGGCGGCCTCCCCGCAAGAGCGTCCGGAACAAGCCCTGCAGGGCTGGCTGGCCGACGGCTTTACTTCCGCCAAGCTCCCGCGCAGTGCCCAGAAGCTGCCTTTTGCGCTCATTGCAGAGACGGTCCGCTCGTCCTTGGGCATCGCCCGGCAGTGACAGGAATGTTTGCGAAATGAAAAAGCCCGCCTGAGCGGGCTTTTTCTTGCAACGCCGGCGCCTCAGAGCATGTGCGCCAGGAACTCGCGGCTGCGCGCCTCTTGCGGAGCGCGGAAAAAGTCCGCCGAAGGCGCTTCCTCGATGATGCGGCCTTCGTCCATGAAGATGACCCGGTGCGCGACTTCGCGCGCAAAGCCCATTTCATGGGTGACGACCAGCATGGTCATGCGCTCGTCGGCCAGCTGCTTCATGGTGCGCAGCACTTCGCCGGTCAGTTCCGGGTCCAGCGCCGAGGTGGGTTCGTCGAACAGCATGATGTCCGGCTCCATGGCCAGCGCGCGGGCGATCGCCACACGCTGCTTCTGGCCGCCGGACAGGCGCGTCGGGTAGTTGTCGCGCTTGTTCAGCAGGCCCACCTTGCGCAGCAGCTCTTCCGCCTTGGGCACGATCTGGGCGCGGGTCATGCCCTTGACGGTGATGGGCGCCTCGATGATGTTCTGCAGCACGGTCATGTGCGGGAACAGGTTGAACGACTGGAACACCATGCCCATCTTGCGGCAGATGCGGCGCACGTCGGCGTCGCTGGCGTACTGGCTGCGTCCGCCCGGCACGGCGCGGGCCATGGCCTCGCCTTCGACCTCGATGCTGCCCTCGTCGATGGTTTCCAGGTGGTTCAGGCAGCGCAGGAAGGTGCTCTTGCCGGAGCCGGACGGGCCGATCACCGCGACCACTTCGCCCTGGCCCAGGCTGAGCGATACCCGGTCCAGCACGCGGTTGGGGCCGAACGACTTGATGATTTCGCGGGCCTCGATCATGACGGGACGCGCGGACGGAGAATTACTGGTCATATTTGGCATAGCGCTTTTCCATGTGCTGGAAGAACCACGTCAGGATCAGCGTCATGATGAGATAGAAGGCGGCGGCGACCAGGAACGGCGTGGTCGTGAAATCGCGCTGCACGATGCCGCGCGCCGTGCGCAGGATGTCGTTGAGCGCCAGCACGTAGATGAGCGAGGTGTCCTTGACCAGGGTGATGGTCTCGTTGCTCATGGGCGGCAGCACCCGCTGCACCATCTGCGGCAGCACGATGCGGCGCAGGGTCTGCAGATAGGTCATGCCCAGGACCTTGCTGCCCTCGTACTGGCCGCGGTCCACCGACTGGATGCCGGCGCGGAAGATCTCGGCGAAATAGGCCGCGTAGTTCAGCGCGAAGGCCACCACGGCGGCCGGAAAGTCCGGCAGGCGGATCCCGATCACCGGCACGAACGGCAGCGCGAAGTAGATGAACAGCATCTGCAGCATCAGCGGCGTGCCGCGCATGAGCCAGATATAGCCGTTGACCAGGCTGCTGGCCAGGCGCCATTTGGAGATCCGCACCAGCGCCAGCACCAGGCCCAGCGGGACGGCCAGCGCCAGCGTGATGAAAAACAGCGTCAGGGTGACTTTCGCGCCTTGCGCCAATGGCCCCAATAGGGAGAGAACGTAGTCCATGCAGTGGGTTCGCGCCGTCAGCGTCGGTGGACGCCGGGGCTGGATCGATTCATGAGTAAGCCCGCCTGGCGCCTTGGCGCCGCGGCGGGCTGCGAAATACAGGCCGGGACGCCCGCGCCGGATGGCCGCGGACGCCGCCCGCCCCTTACTTGATGATGTTGGCGCCGAACCACTGGGTGGCGATGCGGCCGGCGGTGCCGTCCTGCTTCATCGAATCCAGGGTCTTGTCCAGCTTGCCCAGCAGCTCGGTGTCGTCCTTGCGCACGCCGACGCCGTAGTCTTCGGTGCCGAAGTTCTCGTCCAGCACGCGGTATTCGCCGGCGCGCTTGCTGATCAGGTAGCGGCCCACCACTTCGTCCACCACGATGGCGTCCAGGCGGCCGGCGGCCAGGTCCATCAGCGCGGTGACGTTGTCGCCGAACTTCTTCACTTCCTTGATCTGGGCCGCGACCGGGTCCTTGGCGATGGCGTCGGTGGCGCTGCTGCCGTCCTGGGCGCCCACGACCTTGCCGGCCAGGTCAGCCTTGGCCTTCACGGGCGAGGCGTTGCCGACGATGATGATCTGGTGGTTGGCCATATAGGGCGCGGTGAAGCTGATGTTCTTCTTGCGCTCTTCGGTGATGGTCAGGCCGTTCCACAGCACGTCGACGCGCTTGCCGTTGAGTTCGGCTTCCTTGGCGCTCCAGTCGATGGGCTTGAACTCCACTTCCAGGCCCAGGCGCTTGCTGGCTTCCTTGGCCATGTCGATGTCGAAACCGACGATCTGGTTGTTCGAATCGCGGAAACCCATGGGCGGGAAGTTGTCATCCAGGCCGACCACGACCTTCTTGGCGGCGGCAGGCGCCTGCGCGCCGGCGGCGGGCGCATTGTCGCTGGGGCCGCAAGCCGTGAGCAGCGCGGTGGCGGAAGCGAGGAGTACAGCTGTCAGTTTTTTCATCGTTATGGATGCGCCGGGCGCAAGAATGAAGAATGCCGGAATGGCCAGTCAAAAAGCCGCGAGCCGGTATTTTATCCTCTTGCGGGAGCGCAATCCGTCCCCTGGGGCGACATTGCCCCCCAACCCGCCCCGGACGCCGCCCGCGCGGCGCCCGGACGCCCTGCTCTTCAATCCGGCTTGATCCCGGCCGACTTGATCAGGGTTTCATAGCGGCCGGCCTCTTCCTTCATGGCAGCCAGCGTGGCCTGGGGCGTGGAGCCGCGCACCAGCAGGCCGCGCGCTTCGTAGGTCTGGCGAAACGCTGGATCCGCCGTGACCGCCGTCACCGCCTGGTTGATCCGCGCCACCAGCACATCCGGCGTCTTGCCCGGGGCGAACAGGGTAAAGACCGTGGACGGAATGCTGCCGGCCTTGCCGCCCGCCTCCTGCAGCGTCGGCACGTCGGGCATCATGGCGGCCCGCTGCGAGGCGCCGGCGACCAGCACGCGGATCTTGCCGGCCTTGTACTGTTCCGACACCGCCAGGCCGCCCGCCATGACGCTGTCCACGTCGCCCGCCATGGTCGCTGTCATGGCCGGCGCCACGCCCTTGAACGGCACATAGGTGAACTGCACGCCCTCGGCGCTGGCCAGCATGGCCATGCCCAGATGGTTCACATGGCCCTGGCCGCCGGTGCCGACGTTGATGCGCTGCGGATTGGCCCGGGCGTAGTCGATGAATTCCTTATAGGTCTTGGCCGGAAAGGCATTGCTGACCGCCACGTACAGCTGGACCTGGCCCAGGTCGGTGACGGGCTTGAAATCTTCCTGCCAACGGTACGGCACCTTGGCATATAGAAAGGGATTGGTCTCCAGCGCCAGCCGGTCCACCATCAGCAGGGTATTGCCGTCGCCCGCCGCCTTGGCGACGTAGTCGCTGCCGATGATGGCGTTGGCGCCGGGGCGGTTCTCCACCACCACGGTCTTGCCGCTCTCCTTGAAGAGTCGGTTGCCCAGGTCGCGCGCCAGCACGTCGGGTTCGGTGCCGGGCGGATACGGCACCACGATCTTCACGGTGTCCGACGGCCAGGACTGGGCCGCGGCCTGGGTAGCTGGCAATAGCGCCAGCGCGGCCCACAAGACGGGTTGCAAACAACAACGGTACGGCGATCCCATGGTACTTCCCCTTGTATATGTCGTTTCCCGGAAGCGTCCGGCGACTGAGTTGCCGCTCCGAGCCAGGACGAACCCGGGCGGCTGGAAATCCAGATCAGGACCGGTCCGCTTCACCAGCGGCCGATCAGAATGCCCATCATCCGTTCGTGCGCATGCGTGCGCTCGCGTACTTCCTCGTCGGTTTCGGTGGCGCGGCGCTTGAGGCCTTCGTGCCAGTCCAGCAGTGCGGAACGCATCCGTGCCGCCACCGGCGCCATGCCCGGATCGGCGCCCAGGTCATGCAGTTCGCCAGGGTCGTCGCGCAGGTCGAACAGTTGCGCGGGATAGCCCTGCCAATGCAAGTATTTGTAGCGCTCGTCGCGGACCATGAGACCGGTGCACTCGCGCTCACCACGTCCCAGGAACAGGCGCGCCTCGCGGTAGGCGTAGTCCAGGCTGCCCACCACGTACTCGCGCGCGGGCGGCGCGGACTCCGACACGCCGCGGATGCCCGGCAGCAGCGAGCGGCCCTCGATGCGGTGCTCTTGCCCCGGCAGCGCCAGCGCGTCCAGCACCGTGGGGACGATGTCTATGCATTCGACGAAGGCTTCGCTGCGCGTGCCGCGGGTCGCGTCGGCGGCGGGCGCCGGGTCATGGACCAGGCAAGGCACGCGCATCGCGCTCTCGTAGAAGTACTCCTTTTCGCCCAGCCAGTGGTCGCCCAGGTGGTCGCCGTGGTCGGAGGTGAAGAGGATCAGCGTGTCCTTCAGCCTGCCGCTGCTCTCCAGGTAGTCCAGCAGCCGGCCGATCTGGTCGTCGATCTGCTTGACCAGCCCCATGTAGACCGGCCGTATGCTGCGCCAGACCTCGTCGCGGGCGAAGGACTCCGACTCTTCCAGCCGCTGGTAGGCGCCATGCACCGGATGCGGACGCTCGCGTTCCGCCTGCGAGCGTACCGGCGGCGCGCAGTCTTGCGCGCCGTACATGGCGTGGTAAGGCGCCGGCGCCTTGTACGGCCAGTGCGGCTTGATGTAGGAAAGATGCAGCGCCCAGGGCTGGTCGCCCTGCCCCTGCATGAAATCCAGCGCGCGGTCCGTGAGATAGGCCGTCTCGGAGTCCGCCGCGTCCACGCGGGCAGGCAGCGGCGCGTTGCGCATCAGCCAGCCGCTGGCGATGCTGCCGTCGGCGGCCTGGCTGCCCACCACGTAGTCTTCCCAGGGCCGTTCGCTGTCGTAGCCGCGTTCGCGCAGGTAGCGGCGGTAAGGGCTGTCCTTGGCCAATTCGAAATGGCCGTCGTAGCGCTCGATGGGCACGAAGCCGCCTTGCAGGAAACGTTGTTCGTCCTCGGCCGAATAGCCTTTGCCCCGCAATCCGGCGCGATCGGGCACGAAATGCGTCTTGCCCAGCAGGTGCAGCGGCAGGCCGGCCTGGGCCAGGTATTCACCCAGGCACCATTCGTCCACCGGATGCGGCACGCGGTTCCAGGTGACGCGGTGCGACAGTGGATAGCGGCCGGTGTAGTAGGACGCGCGCGACGGGCCGCAGACCGCGGACGTCACGTAGGCCCGGTCGTACTGCACTCCCATGCGCGCCAGCCGGTCGATGTGGGGCGTGCGCAGGGCGCCGGCTCCGCCATAACAGGACAGGTGGTCCGCGCGCAGCTGGTCGCACATGATGAACAGCACGTTGCGGACCGGGCCGTTCCCGGATTGGACAGGCGCGTTCATGGCTGCGCTCCGTTCAGCATGGCCCCGGGCGCATGTGCCGGACTGCTTGCCTGCGCCGCGGGCTGGCTTGTGGCCTGGGCGGCGCCCGGCACGAAGCGGGCGGCGTAGCGGCCCAGGGCATCGGCCGCGTCCTCGCGCCGGCCCAGCGCCGCGACGTAACGGTCCGGACGCACCAGCACCCAGTCGGCGCGGGTGCGCTGGAACCAGAAGTGCAGCGCGTTTTCCGTGTCCTGCAGCACGGGCAAGGCCCCGGCCTGCAGCTCGTCGGGATCGCAGCCGCTACGCGCGCGCTGCGCCGCCACGTAGCGGCAGCCCAGCTTGTCGAGCTGCGCGCGCAGGGCCGGCGGCAGCCCGGCGCGCGGATCGCGGCGCCAGCCTATCAGGGCGAAGCCCGCGCCCAGCGCTTCATCCAGGCGCAGCGTGGCGCCGTCCTCGCCTTCCACCAGCGGCTGGATGAACATGCGGCCGATGCACTCGCGCTGCGTCCTGTCGGCGCTGTCGCCTACCACACCGCTGCTGTAGCGCGGCATGGGCTTGAACTTCATCTGCAGCACATAGTCGCGGATTTTCGGAATGTTCCGGATCGACAGGAAGAACGTGTCGCGCAGCGCCGCCAGCACGGGATTGGTCTGCGACAGCATGGCGCCGAACATGTCGGCCAGCGAAATCATGGCGCGGGCATGGCTGTGGCGTTCGTCGTGGTAGCTCTGCAAGGCGGCCGGGTCCAGGCGGCCCTGCACGATCCAGGCCACCTTCCAGGCCAGGTTGAAGGCGTCGCGCAGGCCGGCGTTCAGGCCCTGGCCGATCCAGGGCGGAGTCAGGTGCGCGGCGTCGCCCGCCAGGCAGACCCGGCCCGAGACGAAGCTGCGCGCCACCCGCGAATTGTGCGTATAGACCCGTGCGCGAATGACGTTGAGCCTGGTCGGATCGGCGACGTGGTGGCGCAGCAGTTCCTGCACCTTTTCGGGCTGCAGCATCTGCTCGCCGTCCTCACCGGGAAACAGCATGAACTCCCAACGCCGCAGGCCGTAAGGCAGGCGCAGGCAGACATAGGGGCGGCGCGGCTCGCAATGCAGCGCCGTGTAGGGCGCGTCCAGGGGGTCCTGGTCGCATTCGATGACTACCCATTTGCGCGGATGCGTGTTGCCGTCGAAGGGCAATTGCAAGATGCGCTCGCGCACCGTGCTGCGCCCGCCGTCGGCGGCCAGCAGGTATTGCGTGCGGATCTCGCGCTCGGCGCCCTTGGCATCGCGCACCCGCACAGAGACGCCGCGCTCGTCCTGCGTCAGCGACAGCAGCTCGGTGCCGAGTTCCAGCGCCACATGGGGAAAGCGCCGCAGCCCGGCGCGCAGGGTGCGCTCGCCCAGCGGCTGCGAAAACAGGTTGCGGCGATACCAGCCGAACTCACGCGTGGCCGGCAGGATCTCGGCGAAGCAACGCTTGGTCCGCGTGTACATGCGCATGGGCACGTTCTGGATCATGTCGCGCAGCATCTCATCGGCCAGGCCCGCGCTCTGGAACGTGCGCATGGCCTCGTCATCCAGGCCCACCGCGCGCGGATAGTCCAGCACGTCCTGGTTGCGTTCCAGCACCAGCGTTTCCACGCCATAGCTGCCCAGCAGATTGGCCAGCGTCACGCCGACCGGCCCGGCGCCCACAACCAGCACCGGCACTTCTACGATATGCGCCATCTCGGCTCTCCCTTGGATTCTTGTCTTGTGCCTGGCGGGTTGCGCCTTGGGCTCGCCTCAGGCGCGCCGCAGGAACCCGCCGACGGCCTGCTCGAAGGCGGCCGGCCGGTCGTCGTGGATGTAATGGCCGGCGCCTTCGATCTCGACCCATTCCACGTTCGGGTTGCGCGCCGCCATGTCGCGGGCGGTCTGGGCCTGCAGGTAGTCCGAGCGCCCGCCGCGCACGACCAGGGTCGGACAGCTCAGCGCCTGGACCTGCGGCCACAGGTCCACCACGCGCGCCGGATCGGGATCAAGCCGGGTCGCGGCGATGCCCGCATGGTCGTGGCGCCAGGTCCAGCCGCCCGCCCCGTCCTCCTTCAGCATGTGGCGCAGCCGTTCCTCGCGGGCGGCTTCGGTCACGCTGGGCCGCAGCGCGCGCAGGTATTCGCGCGCCGCGGTTATGTCGGGAAAGGATTCGGGCGTTTCGCGCAGCTCGCGCTGGATGCGCGCCGCGCCCGCGCTGCCTTCGAAGGCGGCGGGTCCCGCATCCTCGACGATCAGGCGCCGCACGCGCTGCGGATGGCGGGCGGCAAAGACGATGGCCGCGATGCCGCCCATCGAATGTCCCAGCAGATCGAAGCGGTCCAGGCCCAGCGCGTCGGCCACGCTCGCCAGGTCGTCGACGTAGGCGTCGGTGTAGTAGTTGCGCCCCGGATCCCAGCTGCTGGCGCCGCGGCCGCGCTGGTCATAGGCCAGGACACGGAAGTCCGGCTGCAAGGCCTGCGCGATGCCGGCGAAGGTCTCGGCGTAGCCCCGGATGCCGTGCAGCATGAAGAGCGGACGCCCTGCCTGGGGGCCCCACTCGGTCAGGTGCAGGGTCATGCCGTTGACGGCGATTTCGGTGTCGCGGCGTTGCATGTGCGCTTCCTTTCAGCAGAGTCCGTCTTTGCCCTGGATTTCGCTGGCCGGGATGCCGCCCAGGCGCGCATGCAGGCGGCCGCGGGTGGCGAAGGCGAAGGCGATCAGCACTTCGTCGCGGTTGGGCGCGTCGCCGAACAGTGCCGTCACGCTGTCGTAGTGGGAACGGACATAGAGCGCGTCCTTGTGCGCCAGCGGAATGTCGATGACGGTGCCGGGGCCGCCGCGCTTGCCGGTGGAAGGCACCCAGGCCTTGCCGCCGCCAAGCGCTGCTCGCACGGGCTCGGCGAAGATGGTGGTCAGGAGCGCGTTGCCGTGCTCGTACTCGCCCTCGGTGCCCACCACGCAGGCCTTGCCGTAGCTTTCCAGCGGTTGGCCGCCAGCCGCGGCGATGATGCGCCGGCCGAATTCCTCGCCCAGCATGCCCGAGGGTTCGACGTAGCCCGACAGGTCGCGCTCGAAGCGCCCCGCGTAGGGGTTGTGCAGCGCGGCCGCGATGACGATCTTGCGCAGCGGCTCGCCGTCGGCGGGTTCGCCGGTTTCGGTAGCCAGGGTGTCGTCGATCTGCAAATACCACTTGCGGATGCGGTAGGGACCGAAATTGCTGTTGCTCATGGATGCTCCAGGAAATGTGGAATCAGTAAGGGATGCGCCGCGCGGGCGGTCAAAGCGGGTCCAGCGTCATGGGGACGCTGGGTGCGTTGTGGTCGTGCAGAACCTGCTTGCCCTCTTCGTCGCCGTGCACGGTTTCGCAGAAGAACTCGAAGCGGTGGCCGTCCGGGTCGGTGAAGTACAGGCCGTAGCCGACCTTGTGGTCGGTGATCTTCACCACGTCCACGCCCTTGGCCAGCAACATGCCGTAGAGGCGGCGCAGTTCGTCCACGTCGCCCTCGATCTCCAGGCCGTAGTGCTGCATGTTGACGGGGCCGCGGGCGGGCTCGCCCTCGGCCGCGCGGATCAGGGCGATGTCGTGGTGCTTGCGCCCGAAGGACAGGAACACCCATTGCTCGCCCCGCGCGGTCTCCTGCATGCCGAGCACGGATTCGTACCAGGGCGCCGACGCGAACGGGTCGCGTACGAACAGGGCCAGGTGGGTGCGCGCGATGCGCGGCCGGCGGTCTGCCGGCGCTAGCGTGGTGTTGGTGGACATGGCGGTCTCGGGCGGGTTGTCAGTTGATGGACTGGGGATGCGCGGTCACGGGCGCGGCATACGGCGTCCAGGCCACGGCGGTGATTTCGCTGAAGTCGCGCCATTCCTTGAACCAGCTGCGGCCGCCGTCGGTGGAACGGAACAGATGGCCGTACTTGGTGCCGGCGAAAGCCAGCCGCGGGTCGGCGGCGTGCACGCCGAAGGCCCAGAAGGTGGAATTGGGCGGCGTGTGCAGCAGCGCCGGCTGCCAGTTGCGGCCGCGGTCGGACGAACGGTAGATCCTGCTGCGCGTGCCGGGTGTGCCGTCGCCGATGGCCAGCAACAGCGTGTCGGGATCGTTCGGCAACGCCTGCACCGTGCGGGTGTAGTACATGCCGTCAAAGCGCGACTTGGATGCCACGCCGTCCCAGCGCCGGCCGTCGTCCTCGCTGAGGTAGACGGAGTTCACGGTCAGCGCCATGGCGGTCTTGGGCGCGGCGGCGGTGGCCGGCAGGACAGCTACGCAATGGATGTCGGGGTTGGCGATGGCATCGGCGTTGCCCTCCTCGTCCTCGCGCGACCAGGTGTCGCCGCCATCGCGGCTGCGCCACAGCCCGCCTTCCTCGACCCCGAACCAGACCTCGCGGCCGTCGTCCGGATCCACGCAGACCGACAGGATGCGCGGGCGGTTCACGCCGCGGCAGAATTCCGGCAGTTCAGGCGACAGGCGTTGCCAGCTGGCGCCGCCATCCTCCGAACGGAACATCGCTGCGCGCGAAGGCGCGCCGGTGCCCGCATACATGCGTCGCGGGTCTGTCGGGTCGATCGCCATGGCCCAGACAGTCATGCCGTTCATGGGGCTGTCCACCCGGGTGAAATGCGCGCCGCCGTCGGTGCTGACGCACATGCCGGCGTCGGCGCCAGCGAACACTCGGCGCGGATCGGCCGGGTCCACGGCCAGGCTGCGCACCGTGCCGTCGAACTCGATGGCTTCCTTCAGCCCCAGGCGGTGCCAGGTGGCGCCGTCGTCCACGCTGCGCAGTATTCCTTGGCCGGCCGTGCCGACCAGTATCGTGCCTTGCATATCCAGACTCCCCGAATGAGGTTCAGCGGTTCAAAGAAAGATGCCGCGCGTGATGCCGCCGTCCACCCCCAGCGATTCGCCGGTGATGGCGCCCGCCCGCGGCGACGCCAGGAACAGCACCGCGTCGGCGATCTCGGCCGGCTGCAGCACCCGGCGTATCGGCGTGGCCTTGGCATAGTTGGCCTCGACCTGGGCGGCCGTCAGCCCCTGCTTGGCGGCTTCCTTTTCATACAGTTCATGGATGTGGGGCGTCTCGACCACGCCCGGATGGATCACGTTGACCGTGATGCCATGCGGACCCAGCTGGTCCGACAAGGTCTTGGTCAGGTGGCAGATCGCCACGTTGCGCATGCCCGAGAGCTGCTTGCTGCCACGCCCGGTCAGCCCGCCGATGTTGACGATGCGGCCAAAGCCGCCCTGGCGCATGTGCGGCGCGGCCGCCTTGGCGCAGCGCATGTAGCCCACCACCTTGATGTTGATGTCTTCCAGCAGGCCCTCGGGATCGGCCTCGTCGATCTCGCTGCGCACCAGCCCGCCGGGATGGGCCGCGCCGTTGACCAGGATGTCGATGCGGCCGAAGTGTTCGGCCACGCGCTGCATCATGGCGTTGACCTGGGCCGTGTCCGACACGTCGGCCGCCACGCCCAGCACTTCCACGCCCGTGGCGCGGGTGATATCGGCCGCCACCTCGTCCAGCTGCGCCTGGCGGCGCGCCACGATGGCCACGCGCACGCCCTCGGCCGCCAGCGCTTCGGTCACCGCCCGCCCGATGCCCAGGCTGCCGCCCGTGACCACCGCGACCTTCCCCTTGAGTTGCAAGTCCATGTTTTGATGCTCCTTATATATAGCGGCGCCTACAGCGCCATCTCGATCAGGACCGGTCCTGGCTGGCGCAGCGCGGATTCCAGCTGCGCGGCCAGTTCTTCCGACGTCGCGGCGCGGCTGGCCTGCACCCCATAGCTGGACGCCAACCCCACCCAGTCGATGCGCGGGCGGTCCAGCGCAGTCAGTTCGGCGGCGCGCTCGCCCAGCACGGCGTTGCCGCGGCGCAGCTCGTTGCGCAGGATGGCGTACTGGTGGTTGGCGGCGATCAGCACCGTGACCGGCAGGTTTTCATGCGCCAGCGACCACAGCGCCTGGATCGTGTATTGGGTGCTGCCGTCGGACAGCACGGCCACCACGCGGCGTTCCGGACAGGCGATGGCGGCGCCCATGGCGACCGGCAAGCCCTGGCCGATGGCGCCGCCGGTATTGGTCAGCACGGTGTGCGGCGCGGCGCCGGCGGAAGCGGCATACAGCGGATAACCGCAGGTGCCGCCCTCGACCGAGACGATGGCGTCGTTGGGCAAGGCCCGCGCCACCACGGCCGCGATGGATTGCGGCGTCAGGGCGCCCGGCGCCGGTTCGCGCAACGGTGCGGCGGCGGGTTCGAAAGCCGGCGCGCCCGCCAATTCGGCCAGCGCCTCCAGGCGCGAGGCGGCGTCCTGGCCAGGCGCCGCCAGCTCCAGCAGGCGTTCCGCCGGCACCAGACGGCTGGGATGGCCGGCATAGCCGAAGTACGTCACGGGCGGCAGCGCCCCCACCAGCACCACCAGGTCGGCGGCGTCGAGCGCGGCGCGAGCGGGTTCCGGGAAATACGGCAGGCGGTCGAAGTCCGGCAAGCCCCGGCCGCGCTCCGATCTGGCGGGAAAGGTCTCGGCGTATGCCTTGCCACCCAGGGCGGCGCACAGGCGCGCGGCCGCAATCTGCGCGCGGCGTCCCAGGCCGCTGGCCGGGCCGCCCCCACCCAGCAGGAACAGCGGCTTTTGCGCGCGGCTCAGGCGCTGCCATGCGGCGGCGGCGTCGAAGGTCTCAGGTTCGGCAGCGGGCTGGACAGCCGCCTCCGGGGAATCCGCCGCCACGCTTTCAGCCTGGAAGTCAGCGGGAAAGATCAGCGTCGCGCCCTGCCCGCCATCGGCCAGGCTGGCCTGCACGGCGGCGCGCGCGGCGCCCGCCGCCTCCTGCGCGGACGCGATCCGTTGCACCCAGCCGGACACGGGACGCGCCAGCGATTCGATGTCCGAGGTCAGGGGCGCGTCGCATTCCAGGTGCCAACTGGCGTGGTCGCCGATGATGTTGACGATGGGAGTGCGGGCGCGGCGCGCGTTGTGCAGATTGGCGATGCCATTGGCGAAGCCCGGCCCCAGATGCAACAGGGTCGCGGCCGGCTTGCTGCTCAGCCGGCCGTAGCCGTCGGCCGCGCCAGTGCAGACGTTTTCCTGCAGGCCGACGACGCAGCGCATGCCGCGCACCTCCTCCATCGCACGCACCAGGTCCAGCTCGGTGGTGCCGGGATTGGCGAAACAGACTTCCACGCCCTGCTTGCGCAGAGCCTCCAGCAAGGCACTAGCTCCGGTCATGATTACCGCCTCCTTTTTTTGCTACTTTATCGTAATTTGATAAATGTGCAATTTCTTTTGGCGGATTGATGTCTGATAATTTATTAGAATTATCTATTTGATAGATCTGCAGGAAAGTCCTATACACACGCGTGCGCGCCGCGCGCGGTGGGGCGATTTGCCAATACGCGCCCCTTGGTGCACCCTCGCAGCACGTCTGCCTTCCCACGCCTCACACACATGAACAGTCTTCGCCGCATGCTCGATGTCCTGGACCTCTTTCAGCCCGACCGGCCGGTCCTGGACGTAGACGCCATCTGCCAGTTGCAGGGCTACGCGCCCGCCACCGCCTACCGCTACGTGCGCGAGCTGTGCGCCTGCGGCTTGCTGGTGCGCCTGCCCGCCGGCTACGCGCTGGGCCCGCGCATCATTGCCCTGGACCTGCAGATGCGGGAGTACGACCCCATGCTGACGGTCAGCCGCGACCTGATCGAGGAACTGTCCGGCCAGACCGGGCTGGACGTGCTGCTCAGCGCGCGCTACGACGACAAGGTGATCAACGTGCACCAGCAGGCGGGCCGCAATACCCAGGCCCTCAACTTCGGCCGTGGCCGGCACATGCCGCTGCTGCGCAGCGCGACCGCCCGCGTGATCCTGGCCAATCTGGGGCCGCGCCAGCTACGCCGCGTCTACGACGAGCACGCCGATGCATCCGACATGCAGCGGCTGGGCCAGGACTGGAAGTCTTTCTCCCGAGCCATGCTGCAAGTGCGCAAGGCCGGCTATTGCATCTCGTCAGGCGAACTGGATTCCGGCAAGACCGGGATCGCCGCGCCGATCTTCGATGAAGAGAACCATGTGCTGGGCAGCATCACGCTCATCGGCATGCAGGATGCCTTCGCGGCCTTCCGCGAGGACTACCTGGCCGGCCTGATCTGCCGCGCCGCCACCGAGATCACCCGGCGCATCGCGCAGGCGCCGACCAAGCTGCCGCAAGCGGCCTGATCCACGCCCCCAGTTCCAGGTTCACGCATGACACCCGCCATCCGTATCGGTCCCCTCGTCTTTCCCTCGGACCTGCTGGTCCTCATCGTTGCCGCCGCCGTCGGGCTGCTGGCCGCCAGGATATTCACCCGCAAGCTACAGCCCCGGCCCGATACGGGCGCGGTGCTCTGGCGGGCGTTGATCATCGGCCTGGTGGTCGCCCGGCTGGGCTTCGTCTGGCAGTACCAGGCGCACTTCATCGAGAATCCGCTCCGGATCCTGGACCTGCGCGATGGCGGCTGGGCCGGGATGGCCGGGCTTGCCGCGGCGTGGCTCTACGCGCTGTACGCGGCCTTGCGCCGCCAGGCGCCGCAGCCCGCGCTGCTGGGCGCGCTGGCGTTGGCCAGCGCGATCTGGATAGGCGGCGGCCGCTGGCTGGCGCCCGCGCCGCAGGCTCAGCCCGAACTGGCCGCCCTCGCCTTGCGCCAGCTGGACGGCGCACCCGCGGCGCTGGCGGCCTACCAGGGCAAGCCCACCGTCATCAATCTGTGGGCGAGCTGGTGCCCGCCCTGCCGCCGCGAAATGCCCGCCTTCGCCGCGGCGCAAGCGGCGCATCCCAATGTGAATTTTGTCTTCCTGAACCAGGCCGAAGCGCCGCCGGACGTCACGGCGTTCCTGGCGCAACACGCGCCGACGCTGCGCAACGTGCTGCTCGACCCCGCAGGCGCGGCCTCGCGCCAGATGAGCAACCGCGGCCTGCCCGCCACGCTGTTCCTGGATGCCCGGGGACGGCTGGTGGACCTGCGCGTGGGCGAGCTGTCGGCAGCGTCGCTGGCCCAGCGCCTGGAGGCGATCCAGGCGCCGGCCAGCGGCGATTGACCCGAGAGCGCTTCAGGACCTCGGCTCGGCCGCAAGGCGGGCCCAAGGCAAGGGCCGCCCGTCCGTATCGCGTTCGAATAGCGACAGGAGCTGGCCTGCATGGGTGGGCGGTTCTTCCAACCGGACGACCAGGACCGGTCCCGCGGGCAGCGCCCGGACCGTGGCAATGACTGCGGCGGGCGCACCGTCCCGCGACGGCAACTCGGTCCAGGCCAGCAACTCCGCCTGCTCCACCGCCGCCGCGCGCGCCTGTCCATGGCCGCAAGCCGGGCACCACAGCCTCACGGGATAAACCAGATGGCCGCAGCTGCTGCATAGGCTGACGTTGACGCTCATGCTTCCTCCCGCGCCAGCACCGCGGCGTTGGCGCACATGCCGTAGCGCAGCTGCACCATGCCGTAGCCGGTAGCCACGCCGTGGCGCGCGCCGCGTACCTGCCGTTCCCCTGCCTGCCCCAGCAATTGGCGCGCCACTTCGACCAGGCCATGCATGCCGCCGGCGGTGCCCGCCTGCCCGGCGGACAGTTGGCCGCCCGCGGTGTTGACGGGCAAGTCACGCGAGGCCAGGCGGCGCGCGATGAAGCCAGGCAAGTCATCCACGCTGGCGACGCCCAGATCGCACAGCTGCGCCAGCGCCATGGCGGGATAGTCGTCATACACGCTGAGCACATCCATGTCTTGCGGCCCCAGGCCCGCGCGCTGCCAGAGCGCCGGCGCAAACGCCGCGATGCCGGTCTGCAGCCCGTCGCCTTCCTGCTGGTCGCCGTTATAGAGGGCATCGCTGGCCAGCAGCCGCACGCTGATTCCCGCCGGACGCGCGCTCAGTACCAACGCGCAAGCGCCGCTGACCACCGGCACGCAATCCAGGCGTCCCAGCGGCGGCGCGACCATGGGCGCGGCCAGGTACTGCGCCAGGCTCATGGGCTCGCGATACGCCGCGTTGGGATTGCCGGCCGCCCATTGCCGCTGCGCGACACACAGCGCGCCATAGTCTTCCCGGGCAAGGCCGGTATGCGCCATCTGCCGCTGCGTGAGCATGGCGAACAAGGGGTTCGGACCCTCGCAGCCCAGGGGGCTGAGATAGTCCTGCGCGCTGCGGTTGTAGCCCCGCACCAGCCCCGCGAAATCGGCGCCCGTGAAATGGTCTCCCGCGACCAGCACGATGGTCTCGGCCTGCCCCGCTTGCAGCGCCAGCCACGCCTGGCGCAGCAGATTGATGGCGCTGGCGCCGCCCATCTCGTCCTGCATGCACCAGTTCAGCCGCAGTCCCAGACGCCACGCCAGATCGATCGCGCGGTCGGGGCGCAACGTGAATGAAGCCACGCCCAGTCCGTCCACATCGCCGGGCTCCAACCCTGCGCCGCGCAACGCCTGCGCGATCGCCTCGGCCATCAGGCCGGCCGTGCTGGTCCCCGGGCCGGGATGGCGCAACGAAGGCGTTTCGCCCACGCCAACGATGCCCGGGCCGCGCGCCGCGCTCATGCCGATTCCTGCCGCGGCGGTTCGCGCGTCAGCAATAAGGTCAACACCGTGACCGCGGCCATGCCCACCAGGAACCACGCCACCGGGGTCGCCGATTCATACTTGCGCAGCAGCGCCATGGCGATCAGCGGCGACAGGCCGCCAGCGAAGACAGACGCCAGTTCATGCCCCAGCGCCAGTCCGGTGTAGCGGACCTCTGCAGGAAACAGTTCGGCGAAATACGCCGGCTGGGTGCCGATCATCGCGGCGTGGCAGACCGTGTTGCCCAGGAAAAAGGCCAGGAATATCCACACCGGCTCCTTCGTCTGCACCAGCCAGAAGAACGGGAAGGCCACCAGCACCAGTCCGGCCGAACCGATCAGGTACACCGTGCGCCGCCCGATGCGGTCGGACAGGTGGCCGAACCAGACCAGCGTGCCTAGCTCGATGAACATCGACACCAGCACGCCGCCCAGCATGACGTCGTTGGGAATGCCCAGGAACTTGCCATAGGCCAGCGCGAACGCCAGGAAGATGTACGACCCGCCGTTCTCGGCCACACGCAGGCCCATCGCGGTAAACACCTGGCGCGGATAGCGGCGGAACACTTCGACTGCCGGCATGCCGCGCTTGGCGGTCTTGGCGGCTTGCACGAACTCATCGCTTTCCGGGATGTGCTTGCGGATGTAGAGGCCCACGCCGAAGATCAGCACGCTCAAGAGGAACGGCAGGCGCCAGCCCCAGCTCATGAAGGCTTCCTGCGGCAACTGCTGCGCCAGCATGAAGACGCCCGAGGACAGCACGAAGCCGCCCGCCACGCCCAGTTGGCTGAAGGAAGAGAAGTAGCCGCGGCGCTTGCCTCCGACCGCCTCGCTGATCAGCAGCACGCCGCCGCCCCATTCCCCGCCCGCGGCCGCACCTTGCAGGATGCGCAGCACCACCATGGCCACCGGCGCCCAGAAGCCGACCTGGTCATAGGTGGGCAACAGCCCGATCAGGAAGGTCGCGGCTCCCATCAGGCCCAGGGTCCATTCCAGCGCCAGCTTGCGGCCGTAGCGGTCGCCGATATGGCCGAAGATCACGCCGCCCAGCGGCCGCGCCAGGAAGCCGACCGCAAAGCCGGCAAACGCCCCCATGGTGCCCAGCAGCGGGTCGGTGCCCTTGGGAAAGAACAGTTCGCCAAACACCAGCGCCGCCGCCGTGCCGTAGATGAAGAAGTCATACCATTCCATCGCGTTGCCCGCGACGGACGCCATCACCACGCGCCGCGTGCGCTTTCTGCGCGCATCGTCGCCAGCGGCCGCGGCCGCCCCCTTGTATGCCATCGTCATTGCCGCCCCTAGTCTGTTTGAATGGATTGATGACGCTCAGCGCGCCACGCGATAACCGACGGCGTCGCGGTCCCAGGCGTCGCCGGTAATGCCCTCATCCCGCAAGCGGAACTTGCGGATCTTGCCGTTCTCGGTGCGCGGCAAATCCTCCAGCACGCGCAGATAGCGCGGCACGGCGAAATACGGCATGCGAGGCTGGCAGAAGTCCAGCAGCGCCTCGGGCGCGATGGCCTGCCCGGTCTTGTAGACCAGCGCCGCCATGACCTCGTCTTCCGCCAGATCGGAACGCACCGCATAGACCGCCGCGGCAGCCACCGCCGGATGCGCCAGCAGCACCTGCTCCACCTCGTACGAGGAAATGTTCTCGCCGCGCCGGCGGATGGCATCCTTCGTGCGGTCCAGGAAGCGGAAATAGCCGTCCGCATCGCGCACCACCCGGTCGCCCGTGTGGAACCAGAGGTTGCGCCAGGCTTCCACCGTCTTGTCATCCATGCCGAAATAGCCTGTGGCGATGGCGTATGGCACATGTGCGCGCAGCAGCAATTCGCCCGGCGTGCCGTCGGGCACCGCCGCGTCGTGCTCGTCGGCCGCCATCGCGTCGAACTCAGGCGCGGCCCGTCCCATCGTGCCGGGGCGTTGCTCGGCCAGCGTGCCGCCCAGCGCGAAATTGGTTTCGGTGGAGCCGTAGCCCTCCAGCAGCGCAATGCCGGTACGTTCGGCGAACGCCGCATGGAAGCGTTCGGGCACCCCGGGCGCCAGCGCGATCCGCGCGCGCTGGCGCCGTTCGGCTGCGGCAGGCGGCTGCGCCAACAGCATGGGCACCATGGCGCCCAGCAGATAGGTCACCGTGGCGCCCGCGGCCTCGAGCCGGTCGAAATAGCGGCTGGCCGAGAAACGCTCGTCGCAGACGATGGTCGCGCCCGTGACCAGGGCCTGGAAGCAGGCGTTCAGGGCATTGGTGTGAAAGAGCGGCAGGCTCGTGTAGAGCACGTCGCTCTCGACGATTTCCAGGTTGCGCGCGGCGATCCTGCCCCACCAATAGAACTGCGCATGAGGACAGCAAACGCCCTTGGACAGGCCTGACGTGCCCGAGGTGTACAGGATGGCCAGCGTATCTCCCGGCCCAAGGTCGGCCGCCGGCGGGAGCGGCGTGTCCGGCGCGGGAGGAGGCGGACACGCGTGCACCGGCAGCGCGTCGGCATTGCCGTCCAGCAGCCAGATGCGGTTCAAGGCCAGGGGCTGCATGTCCAGTGCGGCCAGCGCCGGACAGGACGCGGCGTCGGCCACCAGCAAGCGGCAACCGCTGTTGGCCAGGATGTGCTGCAGCTGCATGCCGCGCGACGCGGTGTTGATAGGCACCACCACCGCCCCCAGCCAGCCGCAGCCCAGCACGATGGACAGGAACTCATGCCGGTTGCCGGCCATCAGCCCGACCCGGTCGCCCCGGGCGATCCCGGCTTGGGCCAGGCGCGCGGCCCAGGCCGCCGCATGCCCGGGAGCATCGCCGTAACGCAGCGCGCCGCCCGGCGCCTGTACCCATGTGCGCTCGCCCCATCGGGCGCCCTGCTCCAGCAACAACGACGGCAGTGTCAACGCATGCATGGCGGTGCTTCCCCTTTGTTGCGGCCCTCGGCAAGCGTTGCCCCAGCCTTATGAAATTAGTCTAGGAATCAACTATTTATATGTCAAATTTATGGATATTATTTATCTTATAAATCAAGCTGATATGAGAGGCATGCGTGGATTTTGATCTCAACCTCATGCGGGTTTTCCTGACCGTGCTGCAGGAGCGCAGCGTCACGCGCGCGGCGCAGCGCCTGAACCTGACGCAGCCCGCCGTGAGCTACGCGCTGGCGCGCCTGCGCGAAAAGTTCGACGATCCCCTGTTCGCGCGCACGGCGTCCGGCATGCAGCCCACGCCGGTCGCGTTTGCCCTGGCCGACCCCATCGAGCGCGGCATGAACAGCTTTGCGGAGGCGGTCAGCCTGCGGCAGCGCTTCGAGCCCGCCAGCAGCACCCGCCGCTTTCGCCTGTCCATGTCCGATATCGGTGAAATGGTGTTCCTGCCGTCGCTGATGGAACGCGTGCACGCCCTGGCGCCGCGCCTGCAGGTGGAAGTATTGGAGATCCCGCTGGAACGGCTGCCGCAGGCTCTTAAAGAAGGCGAGGTCGATCTCGCCATCGGCAACCTGGCCGGGTTGGGCAGCGAAACCTGCCACGCGGAATTGTTCAGCGAACGCTACACCTGCATGGGCAGGCGCGGCCATCCGGTGTTGTCGACAGGCCTGACGCGCAGCCAGTACAAGCGCCTGGACCACATCCTGGTGGCCTCGCGCGCCAGCGCCCACCGCTTGCTGGACGATGTGCTGAGCGAGGCCGGCCTGCCGCGCAGGCCGTATCTGACCTTGCCGCATTTCTCGGCGGCGGCCGAGATCGTGCGGCGCACCGATCTCACCATGACCTTGCCGCTGCGGGCCGCGATCTGGTTCAACCACGACGACGCGTTCCAGATACGCCCGCTGCCGATCGCGCTGCCGCCCCTGTCCGTGACCGTGCATTGGCACGCCCGCTTCGAAAGCGACCCGGGCACCGTCTGGTTGCGCCGCCTGGTGGTGGAAACGCTGGCGGACCCGGCCTGAGCCCGCCCAGGCGCGGCGCTTATCGCATCGCGGCCAGCATCAGGTCCAGGTTCTGGACCGCCGCGCCTGAGGCGCCCTTGCCCAGGTTGTCGAACACCGCCGTCAGCAGTACCTGGCCGTGCTGCGCATTGCCGTAGACGGCCAGGCGCAGGTCGTTGGTGCCGTTGAGCGCCTGCGGATCCAGGTGCGTATGGGCGGCCGCGTCCTGCGGCGCCACGACCTGCACGTGGCGCGCGTCCTTGTAATGCTGCTGCAGGCAGGCGTGCAGGCGCTCCATGTCCACGCCCGCCGGCAGCAGGCGCAGCTGCAGCGGCACGGTCAGGACGATGCCCTGGCGATAGGCGCCATAGGCTGGCACGAACACCGGCCGCTGCGTCAGGCCGGCATGCCGCTCGATCTCGGGCGTGTGCTTGTGCGCCAGGCCCAGGCCGTAGAGCTGGAACGCCGGTCCCGGCGCGCCGTCCGCGGCTTCGTAGGCGTCCACCGCCGCGCGCCCGCCGCCCGAATAGCCGGACACCGCGTGCACCACTACCGGGTAGTCGGCCGGCACCAGCCCCGCCCGCAGCAGCGGACCCAGCAAGGCGACAGCGCCCGTGGGATAGCAGCCGGGGTTGCTGACGCGCCGCGCCTGGGCGATCAGCCCGGACTGTTCCGCGTTCATTTCCGGAAAGCCATAGACCCAACCCGGCGTCGTGCGGTGGGCGGAACTGGCGTCTATCACCCGTACCGCGGGATTGACGATGGACGCGGCGGCCTGCCGCGCCGGTTCGTCCGGCAGGCAGAGGATGGCGATGTCGCAGCCGTTGATCGCCTGCGCGCGGCGTTGCGGATCCTTGCGTTCCGCCTCGGGCAGCGTCAGCAGCCGCAGATCCGTGCGCCCGTGCAGGCGTTCGTGGATCTGCAGGCCGGTGGTGCCCTGGTCGCCGTCGATGAAAACTAGAGGTTGGGTCATGGCGCTTGCGTCCTGGATCAAAGGGGCGCCGGAAGGTTCCGGGCGCGGGACTCCATCATCGGACTGAAAGCCAGATTACAAAAGTCGAATATCATGACTATCCAATTCAGCTTTCCTGAACGAAACCGCCATGCGTGAAATCAGCCTGGACCGCCTGCGCACCCTGGTTGCCATCGCCGACCTGGGCTCGTTCGCCGATGCGGCGCGCGCGCTGCATCTGGCCCCGCCCACCGTCAGCCTGCACGTGGCCGACCTGGAGGCGCGCATCGGCGCGCCGCTGCTCACGCGCAAGCGCGGCCAGGTCCGCGCCACCGCCATCGGCGAAACCCTGCTGGAACGCGCGCGCCGCCTCCTGGCCGATGCCGACCAGGCGCTGGACGACGTGCAGCGACAGGTGCAGGGCTTGTCCGGCCGCGTGCGGCTGGGCGCCTCCACCGGCGCCATTGCCCATCTGCTGCCGCAGGCTTTGGAAACGCTGGGGCGCAACCATCCCGGCATCGACGTGCAGGTGGCCGTGCTGACTTCGCAGGAAACCCTGCTGCGCCTGGCCGACGGCTCGCTGGACGTGGGCCTGGTGGCCCTGCCCCAGCCGCCGCTGGAAGGCCTGGTGCTGCGCCCCTGGCGGCGCGACCCGGTCATGGCCTTCCTGCCCGCGGACTGGAAAGCGCCCGCGCGCCTGACGCCGGGCTGGCTGGCCGAACGGCCGCTCATCCTGAACGACGCCAGCACGCGGCTGTCGCGCCTGACGGGCGAATGGTTCGCCGCCGCCGGGCTGAACCCGCGCGCCCGCATCCAGCTGAATTACAACGACGCCATCAAGAGCCTGGTGGCCGCGGGCTACGGCGCCACCCTGTTGCCGCACGAGGCCACCGCGCCGCAGCCGGATCCGCGCATCCAGATGCGCGCGCTGCGGCCGGCCCTTTGGCGTCCGCTGGGCATCGCGCACCGCGCCGGGCAGGTGGAACAAGCCACCCGGCATGTGCTGGACGTGTTGTGGGAGCTGCGCGCTTCACCCGCCCGCTGAGGGCGTGCGGCGGAAGTACGCGGTGCGCTGGCTTTCCTCGCGCAGCCGGCGCGCGCGCGAGCGGAACAGGTCCTTGCGCCCCACGATGCCGACCAGCCGGCCGTTGGCCCGGTCAAGAATCGGTATGCGGCCGGCGCCGGTCAGCGCCATGCGGTCGGCGATCTGGCTGGCCAGTTCCTCGGGATGGCCGTACACCAGGTCGCGGCCTTGCAGCGCTTCCCCCAGCGTGCGCCCGGTCTGCTCGTCGTCGATGGCCCAGGCCAGCGTGTCCGCGCGCGTGACTTCACCCACCACCGCGCCTTCGGCATCCAGCACCGGATAGCTGGTGTGCACCGGCTGCGCCGTCGTGAAATGCGCGATGGCTTGCGCCACCGTCCAATCGGCCGGCAGCGTCTGGACCGGCGTGGTCATCACCTGGCTGACCCGCAGCAGGTCGAAGGGATCCACGCGGTACTCGCGGCTGATGTGATGGCCGCGCCGCGCGATCTTCTCGGTCAGTATCGAGCGCTTGAGCAGCAGCACCGTCATCCCGTACGCGAACACGCAGGCCGCCAGCACCGGCAGCAGCGCGCCCATGTCGCCGGTCAGCTCCACCGCGAACAGGGTCGCGGTCAGCGGCGCGCGCATGGTGCCGCCCATCATCGCGGCCATGCCCAGCAGCGCCCAGAAGCCCGGATCGGCCTGCGGCAGCAGCGGCGCGGCCAACGCGCCCAGCGCGCCGCCGAATATCAGCAACGGCGCCAGCACGCCGCCCGAGGTCCCCGAACCCAGCGCCACGGACCAGATGATGACCTTGACCGCCAGAAGCAGGAGCACGGCCTGGAACGCCAGATCGCCCGCCAGCAGATGGCGGATGTTGTCGTAGCCCACGCCCAGCGCCGCCGGCTCGATCAGCCCGCCCAGGCCGATCACCAGGCCGCCGAAGGCCGGCCACCACATCCAGTGCAGCGGCAGTTTCTCGAACAGGTCCTCGGCGGCGTAGACCATGGACGTCAGCACGCCCGATCCCAGCCCCGCCAGCACGCCTACGGCCGCGCAGGCCAGCAGGTGCACGGGCGTGAACGGCAGCGACCCCGAATACGCGAATATCGGGCCGCCATCGAGTGCGAATGCGCGCGTGGCCGCGGCCACCAGCGCCGCCATCGCCACCGGCAGGAAGCTGCGCGGCTTCCATTCGAACAGCAGCAGCTCGACCGCCAGCAACACCGCCGCCAAGGGCGTGGCGAAGATCGCCGTCATGCCCGCGGCCGCGCCGGCCACCAGCAGGGTCTTGCGCTCGCCGTCGTCCAGGTGGATGGTCTGCGCCAACAGCGAACCGATGGCGCCGCCCGTCATGATGATCGGGCCTTCGGCGCCGAACGGGCCGCCCGTGCCGATGGAGATGGCGGACGACACCGGCTTTAACACCGCCACCTTGGGCTGGATGCGGCTCTTGCCGATCAGGATGGCTTCCATCGCTTCCGGAATCCCGTGGCCGCGGATCTTCTCCGAACCGTAGCGCGCCATCAGGCCGATGATGAGACAGCCCACGACCGGAATGGCGACGGAAGCCAGGCCCAGGTGGCCGGTCGTGATGGGCTGGTCCTTGAAGGAGAACTGGTGGTGGTAGGCCAGATTGGTGCACAGCGCGATCAGCCGCAGCAAGGCCCAGGCCGCGGCCACGCTGGCCAGGCCGACCGGGATGGCCAGCCCCATGAGCAGGACCACGCGCTTGTCCGTGGTGAAGTCGCCCAGGCGCAGCGCGGCCCGGGCGGAGGAAGAAGTGGGAGGCATGTTCGAAGACGGGAAGAATTGCGCAGGGATTTGCGAAATGTCATATATATCGTATCACGACATATATTAGAATCGGCCAGGTGAAACCGCCTCCGCCCCCACCCCAGCTGACCGCCACGGACTACGAGCTCCTGGCCGACTTCCGCTATGCGCTGCGCCGCTTTGCCGCCTTCAGCGAAAACGCCGCCGCCGCGCTGGACCTGATGCCGCAGCAGCACCAGGCCCTGCTCGCCATCAAGGGCACCCGCAAGAACGCCCCCGGCCGCCGTGGCCTGTATGTCGGCGAAATCGCCGAACGCCTCCTGATCCGCCCGCACACCGCAGCCGAACTGGTGGGCCGACTGGCGCGCCTGGACCTGGTCAGCCGCGAGGCGGACCCCGAAGACGGCCGCCGCGTCGAGGTCGTGCTGACTGCGAAGGCCGAGCGCATGCTCGAAGACCTCTCGGCCTCGCACCTGGAAGAATTGCGCGCCATGCGCCCGCTGCTGACGCGCCTGCTGACCCGCATCGGCGACGACTCCGGCAACGCCTGATCCACGTCCTGCTGCATAAGCTTATGCAGCGCAGCCTTGCCTCGCGTGATAAATTGTCGCCCCGCGACATATCGATGCGCGAGGAGATCGTTTTGGGTGTAGCAATCAAGCGCTGGCTGGGCTCGTTCGCGCCAGCGCCGGTGGGCGTCAACGGACGCGAGAAACTGTACGGCGCGCTGGGGGCGCTGCTCGGCCTGTTCTGCACGGAATGGGTGGGCCGCCACGCGCTGGGCGACGCCAGCCCCTGGTTCATCGCCCCCATGGGCGCGTCCGCCGTGCTGCTGTTCGCCGCCCCCGCCAGTCCGCTCGCCCAGCCCTGGTCCATCATGGCCGGCAATCTGGTATCGGCCCTGATCGGCGTCTTCTGCGCCCAGTTCATCCCCGTGCCTGGCGTGGCCGCCGCCGTGGCGGTGGCGCTGGCGATCGGCGCCATGTTCTCCTTGCGCTGCCTGCATCCGCCCAGCGGCGCGGTGGCGCTGACCGCCGTGCTGGGCGGCCCCGCCGTCGCCAGCCTGGGCTACGGCTTCGCGCTCTGGCCCGTGGCCCTGAACTCCGCCATCCTGCTTTGCATCGCCGTGGTCTTCAATGGCGCGCTCAAGCGCAACTATCCGCGCCGCCACGCCGACCCGGCCGCCGGCCACAACACCCGCGACCTCGCGCCCAGCGCCCGCCTGGGCTTCAGCCTGGCCGACCTGGACGACGCGCTCACGCAACGCGGCGAGCTGCTGGACATCAGCAAGGAAGACCTGGAAGAAATCGTCCTGGCCGCGGAAATGCGCGCCAGCGTACGGCGCTTTGGCGACGTGCATTGCGCCGACATCATGTCGCGTGACGTGGTCACGGTGCAGGCCCAGGACCCGCTGGACTACGCCGTGCGTCTGTTCGACAAGCATCGCCTGCAGGCGCTGCCGGTGCTGGATTCGGCCGGCCGCTACGCCGGCATGGTCAGCCAGGGCGACGTGCTGGCGCGCCAAACCCGGCTGGCTGCCGTCGCCGTCGACGCGGATGCCGCGCCCGGCCTGCTGGTGGCCGACTGCATGCGCAGCGAAGTGCCCTTCGCCACCCCCGGCCTGCCCGTCATCGAACTGGCCCGCCCCATGTCGGACAGCCTGCATTGCGTGCCGGTACTGGATGAAGCGCGCAACCTGGTCGGACTGGTGACGCAATCGGACCTGGTGGCGGCGCTGTACCAGATCGCGCTCGCGGCCAGCTCGCAGGCGCCGGACCCGGACGCCCAGCGGCTGGCGGCCTGAGCGCCGACCCTCCGTAGCCCTACGGATTCCTGCCCGCGTTGGCCGCAAGGCATAATTTCAGGCGTGAATCCCCTATCGCGCGCTCGCGCCTTCTTCTGCTGGCTGGTCCTGTTCACCTTCGGCGCCCTCTGGATCGGGCGGCAGGACTATGTGGACCAGTACGAACGCTTCACCCAGAGCACCAGCGTGGCGCAGCGCATGCTGAGCCAGAAGACGGTGCAGCATGAAGCCGTGCTGGCGACCCTGGCCGCCCTCTCCCACCCCCCAGCTCCGGAACGCCTCTATCCCAGCCTGCGGCCGGCCATGCCCCAACTGCTGGGGCTGGGCTACCTGTCCGGCGGCGCCTGGAGCGGCAGCGTGGCCGAACCCCCGGGCCTGGCGGCCGCCGTCGAACGCGCGCGCGGCCTGGGCCGGCCCGTGACGCTGCCGGTGGACACCGCACGCTATTGGCTGGTGGCGCCCTCCAGCTGGAGCCTGCTGCTGGACGCCAGCCAGCTGATACCCGCGGCCGACTTTCCTCCCGGCCTGGCCAACTTGACCCTGACGGTGGACCAGACCCCGCTGCGGCTGCTGGACAAGCAGCCAGACGCCAGCGGTCCCGGCTGGCCGCTGGCCCTGCAAAAGCCGCTGGGCGCGGCCAGCCAGCCCTTCCAGATGCGCAGCACGCGCACGCTGACACCCGGCGTCTGGCCCTGGGCCACCTGGCTCGCCTGGGGCTTGGCCAGCGCGCTGCTGGTGGCCGGCGCCGCGGCCTGGCAGCGTTCTCGCGCCCAGGCCCGCCGCCACCAGGAGCAACTGCGCCTGGGCGCCATGGCGCGCCTGAGCACGCTAGGCGAAATGGCCGCCGGCATCGCCCACGAACTGAACCAGCCGCTGACCGCCATCCTGGCCCAGACCCGCGCCGCCGAGCGGCTGCTGGACGACGAAGAGGAACGCCCCGCCGTGCGCCACGCGCTCTTGGCCAGCGCCGAACAGGCCAAGCGCGCCGCCGACATCATCAGCCGCATGCGCGCCCTGGTGCAGCCCAGCTCGCCCGCCCGGCGCGAAGCGCTGGACCCCGACGCATTGGTGGCGTCGCTGCGCTTTCTGCGCGAAACGGAATTGGCCCGGCTGGGCATACGGCTGAGCTGGCACAACGCCAACCCGGGCATGCGTCCGCTGGGCGACCGCGTGGCCCTGGAGCAGATCCTGCACAACCTGGTGCAGAACGCCGCCGATGCGCTGGCCGACGTTGCCGGGCCGCGCCAGATCTCGCTGGAGGGCCGCGCCGATGGCGACACCTATCTGTTCAGCGTCAGCGACACCGGCCCCGGCATCGCCGCCGACGCGTTGCCGCGCCTGTTCGCTCCTTTCTACACCACGCGGCCGCAAGGCATGGGCCTGGGGCTGGCGCTGTGCGACACGCTGGCCGGCTCCATGGACGGCCGCATCGCCGCGCGCAATCTCAGCCCGGCAGGCGCCTGCTTCACGGTCAGCCTGCCGCGCGCCGCCGCCGTCTGACGCCGCAGGAATCTCCCATGTTCGAACAATCCCCGCTGGTCTACCTGGTCGATGACGACGACGCCGTGCGCGACGGCCTGGCGCTGCTGCTGCGCAGCGTGGGCCTGCGCAGCGAGGGCTACGGCGACCCGCTGGCCTTCCTGGCCCAGTTGCACCCGCAGTCCATTGGCTGCGTGGTCCTGGACATCCGCATGCCCGGCATCAGCGGCCTGGACGTGCTGAGCCGGCTGGCCGAGCAATCGGACCTGCCCGTGGTCATGCTGACCGGCCATGCCAACGTGGACCTGTGCCGCCGCGCCTTCAAGGGCGGCGCCATGGAATTCCTGCAAAAGCCCGTGGACGACGACGTCTTCCTGGACGCGGTGCAGGCCGCCGTGCGCACCCACATCGCCAGCCGCGAAAAACTCGCCGTGACCCAGGCCGCGCAGGAACGGCTGGACAAGTTGTCCGGGCGCGAGCGCGACGTGCTGGAACGCGTCGTGCAGGGCCTGAGCAACAAGGAGATCGCGCGCGAATTCGACCTGTCGCCGCGCACGGTGGAGACCTACCGCGCCAACGTCTTCGCCAAGCTGGAAGCGGACAACCTGGCCGGGCTGATCCGCGAGTACGCGGGGCTGCTGGGCTAAGGCCGGTCCAGGCGGCCAGCAACCTTGCACGGCCCCCCTCCGTAGCCCTACGGAGGCCCCAGCGTAGCCGACCGAATACCGCCGATCGGTCGCCATCTTTACTCTGTCTGTTCCCGTCACCGACCCACTAAGGACACAGACATGTCGCCCAAACTCATCGCTTTCGCCGCCCTGTTCGCCTGCGCCGGCGCCGCCAACGCCGCCGTGCTCAACGAGAGCAACCTGTCCATGGCCGACGCGCAGAAGCTGGCCACGGCCACCGTCGCCGCCTGCCAGGCCAAGGGCTACAACGTGAGCGCCTCGGTGGTGGACCGCGCCGGCCTGCTCAAGGCCTTCGCCCGTGCCGACAATGCCGGCCCGCACACCATCGAGGCCAGCCGCGCCAAGGCCTACACCGCCGTCTCGGCCAAGACACCGACGCTGACGATGCTGGAAAACGTGCAGAAGAATCCCGCCGCGGCCACCTTGACCGACATTCCGGGCTTCCTGGTGCTGGGCGGCGGCGTGCCCGTCAAGGCCGGCTCGGCCGTGATCGGCGCCATCGGCGTGGCGGGCGCCCCCGGCGGCAACCTGGACGCGCAATGCGCGGACACCGCCCTGCAAGAAAACGCGGAACTGTTCAAGTAAGCCGCTGCCGGCCGGGACGCGGCGCGTTTGCCGCGCCAGCGGCATCGCGGTAGGCTTGGGGCGCCATGCCCCAGCCGCCCTCCCTCTCCCTGCTCGACGCCATCCTGCGCCGCACCGCCCGGCGCTATCGCGTACCCGCCATTTCCCGCATCCCCGCCGAAGACGCCGCGCCCGCAACCGCGCTCGCCGTCGCCATCGAACAGGCCCGCCAGTCGCTCGAAGATGGCGGCGCGCCGCCGGCCACGGTCAAGCAGGCCTTTCTCGACGCCCTGGCGCGCCTGATACGCGACGCCATGCGCGAGTCCGACGGCGATCCCGCATTCCAGGCCATGCTGCTGCGGCACCGCCTGCCGCTCGTGCGCGAGTATGCCTCCCTGGCCGCGCGCGCCGCCCAGGACCGCCGCGAGATCATTGCCGCCGCCAACGCCATCGCCCACCCCGCCAAGATTCAACGCATGCCGGCAGGCCCCGCGCGCGACGCCATGGCCGCCTTGCAAGCGGCGGCGGCGTCCGAGTCCTGGGCTGCGCTGCCCGAAGCCGCGCGCCGGCTTCTCGGTTTGTCCTCCGAAGCCCAACCGGCCTCCGCCGCGCTCGACCGCCTGCTCGCCAGCCCCGCGCTGGATCATCTGCAACGCCTGGACGCCCTGACCGCCGACAGCGACGTGCGCCGCTACCGCGCCTTGTGGGAACAGCAAGGCCCGCGCCCGGGCAGCGCCACCGCCCTGGCCGAAGGCAACGCCTCGCGGTTGCGCGGCGACGCCGTCGAGGCGCAGGCGCTGCAAGCGCTCCAGGCCCTGGCGCGCCGTCTCAACGACGCCGATGGCAGCCAGGCCTACCAGGCCGTGTCCTCCATGCGCGTACCGCCTTCGATGCCCGCCAACACCGACCGCGCCAAGACAGAATGGGATGCCGCGCTGCTGCGCCGGGCTGCGGGCGATGGCGCGCCGCCGGCCTGGGACCTGTGCCTGCTGCTCGAAGCCAAGGCCTCGGCCGACGCGGCCGCCACCGACTTTCCGCGCCTGCTGCGCGGGCTGCGCCTGCTGACGCAAGCCGATCCACGGACCGACTACGCCTTCAGTACGCGCCAGGGCCGGTACCCCCTGCGTGGCGCGGCGCTGCGGGCGTTGCCCGCCGAAGGCCCGCAGCTCGAAACCACCGTGCTCTATGTCTGCGACGGCCCGGCCGATGCGATCCCGCGCCTGCTCAGCGCCGCCAGCCGCATGCAGCTCCTGTCCGCGCCGCCCAGCCTGGAATATGCCGGTCTTCTGGCGCAGGGTCTGGATGCGGCCCCCGAGACCTTGGAACCGGTCTGGCAACAGCTGCTGCAATCGGCCCAATGGGCCGGCGTGCTGCAGCAATACCCGACGCTATGCCAGGCGCGCGAACTGATGGCGCACCCGGATGACCTGATGGCGGCGATCGAAGGCGCCACGCGCTGAGGCCCACGCCCGCGGGCCGGTTTCGTACTGTGCTTGCCCTAGACCGCGGGCCCCTTCAGCTCGATTTGATTGCCATCGGGATCGAAGCAATAGATCGAAAGCCCTTCGCCTTCCGCGCCATACCGCAACACGGCCTTGTCCGCGGCAATGCCAAACGCTTGTAGATGTTGCACGATGGCCGCTTCATCGAACGGATCGACCCGCAGGCAAAAGTGGTCGACGTTGCGGCGCTCTTTTTCTGGCGCGGCCCCGCCAGCGGCGCCCAAGGCTCCTTGCACATCGATCAGATCGATCATGGACCCGCCGGCGCTCAGGTGGATCATGGCGAGCTTGTCGTTCTTCTTCTTGACGGAGCAGCCTAATACCTTCGTGTAGAAATCCACACTGCGCGCCAGGTCTTGAACCCTGAGCACGACATGGTCCAGGTGCTTGATTTGAAATGCTGGCATGCGGATTCTCCCGGGTCGAACTTGGCATTGTCCTGCGGCTTTCATCGGCTGTCGAACGTCCCGCTTCAGGGATGAATCGTTTCACCGCGATCAAGCATGCCGATGAACTCTTGGATCTTGCGCGCCCGCGTTGCGGGCCTTTTGGCATGCTGGATCCGAAACAGAATGGCGTAGCGGTTCCGGCTGTTCAGCGTCGCAAAGAACGCGCTGGCCTTGGGATTGGCGTCCAGCGCGGCTTGCAGGTCGTCCGGCACGACCGAATTGCTGGGAGAGGCATAGGCGGCGGCCCAGCGTCCGTCCTGTTTGGCCTTTTCGATTTCCCGCATGCCGGCCGGGAGCATTCTGCCTGCAGCGATGAGCGCTTCGGCCCGATCCGTGTTGAGTTTGGCCCAAATACTCTTCGGAGAACGCCGGGTAAAGCGCTGCAGCCAGGTTTCTTCGCTTTCAGCCTGTTTTTGGCCATCGATCCAGCCATGGCAAAGCGCGCTCTCCACCGCCTGCGCGTACGTCAAGGTCCGCTGCCCGGCGCCTTTCTTGGCTATGCGCAGCCATACCCCCGCCGACGTCTCGCCGTTGTGCGTCAACCAGTCTTCCCATTCGCTCTGGGCCAGGAATGTCAGGCGAGGTTCAGTCATGGAGCGTTCCGTTCAATGGCAGTCCAACAAACCACTCGCGGCAGCCCTGTACAGTGTCATGCACGCGGCCGATTCAAGATGCGCTCATATTGAAGAAGGTCTTCCGCAGAAAAGCAGCAGAAGATCACCTCCAGTATGGATGAGTCCCCGGCCAGACTTTCGCGGACGCTTTTGGCAGCGACCTCCGCCGCCAACGCTATGGGATACCCATATATCCCCGTGCTGATGCTGGGCAACGCAATCGACGTGACCGCCCTTTCTTCCGCCAGCTCGATGCATCGGCGGTAGCAACTGGCCAGCAGCGCCGGCTCCCCGCTCTCTCCGCCCTGCCACACGGGCCCCACGGTATGAATGATGTACTGCGCGGACAGGCGATAGGCCTTGGTCACCTTCGCATCCCCCGTCTTGCAGCCGCCCAGCAATCTGCATTCATGCACAAGATCCGGACCCGCGGCGCGGTGGATGGCGCCATCGACGCCCCCTCCGCCCAGCAATGAGGAGTTTGCGGCGTTAACGATGGCGTCCACGTGCAGCTTCGTGATATCTGAACGGATTGCGCGCAGGCTTGTGGCCATGATCTTGCTCCTTGCGGTACGAACGCCGTCGCCGCGGCGCACTTGCAGGGCGATCTTCCTGCAGGCAAGCGTACGGCACTCATCACGCCTGCTGGCGGCGACGGATCGGGATTATGTTGCCAGTCTACAATTCCGCCCACTTCATGCACTCAAGATTGCAGGCTGACGCCGTTTCCCCACATGCAACGACGCCTTTTGAATGCCCTGTTGGTTACCCTCCTGGTGAGCGTCGGCGTGCCCGGCGGTTCGACGCAAGCCCTGGCCCAGTCGACGCCAAAAGCGCAATCTGGCGAGGGCCGCCCATATGAAATTGCCGATAGCGAAGTATGGGACGTGCCCGATCCCGTGTCGGGCCGCGGCTATCAGGTTTATGTCGCGTTGCCGCCGTCCTATGCGAAACAGCCGCAACGGCGCTACCCGGTGCTTTATGTGACCGATGCCGACTACGCCTTCCCGATTATCCGGCAGCTGGCGCGCCGCCTGAACGTGGAGGGACCGCAAATCGAGGAGTTCATTCTTGTCGGCCTGTCATATGGCAAGGGGGAAGATGGCGGAGTCAGCCGCCAGCGCGACTACACGCCGACACCGAACGGCCCAAGCACGGCACCGGCCAACGCGGTCCATGGCCAGGCGCGCGCCTATCAAGCGTATCTGCGCGATCAGGTGAAGCCTTACATCACCGCCCGCTACCGGACCGACCCGGCCAGAGCCCTCTTTCTTGGCCACTCCTATGGGGCGCTGCTGGGGACACAGATCCTGTTCACCGAGCCCGGCATGTTCAACGGCTATGTCCTCGGCAGCCCGTCCCTCTGGTACGACAAACGGCATGCCTTGAAACTCGAAGCGCGCTATGCCCAGCGGCATCGGGACCTGACGGCGAATGTCTATCTTTATGTCGGCGCCTACGAAGCCCTGCGCAAAGGCGACCGTCGCTACAACCAGACGGTGGACATGGTCGCCGACAACCGTGCGCTGGAGGCGGCGCTGCAAAGCCGGCAGTATCCAGGCTTGAAACTGAAGTCGGTGGTACTGAATGACGAGGACCATCTCACCGTGGCGCCGCGCGGCTTTATGCAGGCCCTGAAATATCTGCTGCCGGTGCGCTGAAGCAATACAGAAAGTCCTTCGCCTTCCGCGCCATGTGGCATCGCGGCCTTGTCCGCCGTGATGGGGTGGCGTTGGACAACCTCAGACCTATGACGCCTCTCAAAGGGACGATCGGAGCTTCACGAATACGAGCTCGGGGTCGCCGTCGTCCAGATTCTCGATTTGGCCGCTTCTGATAAAGCCAAGCCGGCCAAGCAATTGGCGCATCGCGATGTTTGACCTGTTTGTCGACGTGAACAGTTTTCCTCCCTGGCATTGCAGTTCCAGGGTCCGCATAATGGCTGTCGCGACGCCACGGCGTCGAGCCGAACGCTTGACGACGATCAGCGGAATGAAATCATGTCCGAAGAACGAGCGGTCAAGCACCCCATAACCGACCAGCGCCGAAGCATCCTCCGCTGCCGTCGCGGCCCAGCATTGGCCAGCAGCCACCGCCTGGGCGATAAATGTCCTCCTGCCCGGTTCCTGCCTGGCGATCGGATCCAGTTCAACAATCGAATCGATGTCTACGCTCTGGGCGATTCGGACCTGCGTTTGGGAAGACATGATCGCTGCGCATCGGGATTGGGGGATTCTTAGTCTACCTGCCCCGCATCCAGCAGGTGCCTGATCTGCCACCGCGGCGAATAGGCGATGCCGAGCCCGGCGCTCACGGCGGAATAGACTGCCGCCGTCGTGGTGGTTTGGAACGGACCACGGACCCCGACGTTACGCCGCTTGCGATCGATCTCAAAGGCCAACTGCCCGGGCCTTGCGACTGGCCTATTCTGGGAACGAACGGACCTTTGCCCGCCGGCATTACCCCTGAACTGGTGTCCTGCCACTAGTTAATCCAGAGAATCCAAACCGCAGTTTGCGATATTCGGCGGGCCGAATCATCTTTGCCATGTCACGATTAATGAAACGGTATTGGCATTAACGCGATCGAATACGATTCCCATCAACGAACTAATGCAAAGGATGCGCACCAACAAGGAATCAGAGTTTATACGAACAGATTATGCGCTGGAAATCACTATCCCATCAGCGGGATATTTGGCAGAATTTAATACCGGCCGCATTTCTACGCGAAAACTCATGCGCAAACCTGAATTCGCCTTGCACGATGTGCGCTGTGCGTTTCTGAAAAAATGGCGCGCTTTTGTTTTGGTGCTGTTGATCGTGCTTACCGCTGCCTTCTCGTGTATTTTGTATTTCCACGAGTCGCAACGCGGAGAGCTCGCAGCGCTGGCTCTGGGAGGAACCTTAATTGGAATGCTGTTCGTTGGCTTTTTTGTTTGCAGGCGTTGACTAATTTTGTCGCGCCACGTCGCACCGTGCGACGCACTCCCAAATCCGTATTGGATAATCAGCAGGCCATATCCAATATATACAAGCTAAAAATACGAAAACGCCCTGGTTTTACGCCAGGGCGTTGCTTCAGGACGGCAAGTCACCGTCCCCGCAAATACCCGTCCCGCGTCTGCGGCAGCTTCATCCCCAGCACGGCGGAGGCGACCTGAGTCCGCAGGATCTGCGCCGTGCCACCGGCGATCGTGAACATGCGTGCGTCGCGCACGTGGCGCTCCATCGGCAGGTCGCGCCCATAGCCTGACGAACCGTGCAGCTGCAAGGCGTCGTTGGTCACGCGCTGCGCCGTTTCCGCCGCGTGTATCTTGGCCTGCGCGGCCAACGACAAGTCCGGAAAGCCGAAAGTCCGCGGCGTGCCGCTGCGCGCGGCCGCATGAAGCATGTGGCGCGCGGCGTTCAACTGGATGGCCATGTCGGCAACCATCCACTGCAAGCCCTGGAACTCCGCTATCGGCCGGCCGAACTGCTGGCGCTGCTTGACGTATTCCACGGCTTCTTCAAAGGCGCCCTGCGCAATGCCCAGCGCCACGGTGCCCGCGCCCACGCGCTGGGCGTTGTAGGCCTGCATCAGCCCGGCGAAGCCGCGTTTCAGACCCTCCGGCGGCGCCACCAGCATGGACTTGTGCACCTTGAGGTCGCGGAACTGGATGTACGTCTCGGGTATGCCCCGCACGCCCATGGCGTAGGAACGCTTGGCGATCTCCAGGCCATCGTCTGCGGCGTCGGGCTCGCGCACGTGGATGAAGGCGCCTATGCCCAGATCCACGCCCTCGTCGAACACGCGCGCGAAGATCAGGTGCAGGCGCGACACCCCGCCTCCGGTGATCCAGTATTTCTCGCCGTTGATGACGTAGTCGTCGCCCACACGCACGGCGCGTGTGCCCATTTCGCTGGCGGCGCTGCCGGCCTGGGGCTCCGAGATGCAGATGGCGGGCTTGTCGCCCGCCAGCACGCACCCGGCGGCCAGCGTCTTCTGCTCATGGCTGCCGTATTGCATGATGGCGCCGATTGCGCCCATATTGGCTTCCACCGTGATGCGTCCCATGGTGGCGCAAGCCTTGGCCATTTCCTCCACGACCAGGACGGTATCGAGATAGCTCAGCCCCTGTCCGCCGTACTCGCGCGGAATCGTCATGCCCATGAAGCCGCTTTCGCGCAGCAGGCGGACATTGCCCCAGGGATACTGTTCGGATTGGTCGGTGGCCGCGGCCGTCGGTTTGAATACGGTCTGCGCCAGTTCGCGCGCGCGCTGCTGCAGCGCCGATTGTTCTTGAGAAAGCTCAGTCATGGTTCATCCTTGCTACGTGCAAAACTCCGGCCGGGCCGCCAGGCCCGCCGGCATCAACCCACCTTGATATCCGCGCGCCGCGCCACCTCGGCCCAGCGCTCGACTTCGCTGCGCGTCAGGGCGGCAAGCTCCTGCGGCGTGCCGCCGCCCGCGTCGGCACCCAACGCAATCCAGCGCTGCACGAAAGCCGGATCGGCGAACGCCTCGTTGACCGCCGCATTGAGCACGCGCACCACGTCCGCGGGCGTGGACGGCGGCGCATAGATGCCATACCAGCTGGTCGCGTCGTAATTGGCCGCGCCGCTCTCCGCCGCCGTGGGCACGTCGGGCAGGCTGGGCGAACGCACCTTGGACGTCACCGCGATCGCGCGCACGCTGCCGGCCCTGATGTGCTGGATGGCCGAAGGCATGGTCTCGAACATCATGTGCACGTTCCCGGCAATGATGTCCACGATCGCCGGCGCCGAGCCGCGGTAAGGCACGTGCATCATCTGGGTGCCGGTGACGTTCTTGAAGTATTCGGCCATCAGGTGCTGCATGGTGCCCGCGCCCGGCGTGGCATAGCTGTACTTGTCCGGATTGGCCTTCAGCAGCGCTACCAGCTCCTGCACATTCTGCGCGGGCAGATCCTTGTTGACGATCAGCGCGTGGTTGACACGTCCCAGAAAACCCACCGCCGTCATCTCGCGGATGTCGTATCCCAGCTTCGGATACACCGACTGGGCGATCGCGTGATGCACCGCCCCGAACAGGATCGCGTAGCCATCGGGACGGGCCTTGGCCACGGCGTCGGCGCCCAGCGTGCCACCGGCGCCGCCGCGGTTTTCCACGATCACCGACTGGGCCAGGCTGGCGCGCATCGGCTCGGCCAGTTGCCGCGACAGGATGTCCACGGTTCCACCCGGCGCATAGGGCGCGACCAGCCTGATGCTCTGCGACGGATACTTGCCTTGCGCAAATGCGCGGCTCAATGGCGTCAATGCGGCCAGCGCCAGCAACTGTCTCCTATCCATGCCTCTCTCCTCTTGTGTCCGCCTTCGTCGAAGCGGTGTTGTCTAAGATGTGTGACGTCAGTCCGGCGGACCGCCCGCCGTCCAATCGTCCAGGATCTGCCGCGCATGCTCGTTCAGGCGGGGCGGCGGATTGCGATAGGAGACCGGCGTGGCGGACAGCTTCAGCGGATTTGCCAACAGGTTCAGTTCGCCGCCTTGCGCCCATGCGCAGGGCATGCGCAACTGCGCGCCGCGAGCCTGTACGTGCGGGTCGTTGAATACGTCGCGCAGGTCGTTGACCGGACCGCAAGGCACGCCCACGGCTTCCAGCTGTTCCAGCCAGACCTGCCTGGGGCGCCGGGCCAGCGCTTCCTGTACCCGTTGGCAGAGTTCGATGCGGTGGGCGACGCGGGCCGCATTGGAGGCATAGCGCTCGTCGTCCGCCAGCCCGGCCACGCCGGCAACCTCGCAGAAGCGCCGGAACTGCGCATCGTTGCCCACGGCAAGAATCATGGGACCGTCCGCCGCGTCGAATACCTGGTAGGGCACGATGTTGGGGTGGCCGTTGCCCAGGCGGACGGGCGGCTCCTGCCTGGCGAGATAGTTCGTCCCGGCGTTCACCAGCCAGGCAATCTGGCTGTCCAGCAGCGAGATGTCGATGTGCTGGCCCTGGCCGGTCAGGTCGCGGTGGCGCAGCGCCGCCAGGATGCCGACGGCGGCATACATCCCGGTCATGACGTCGGCGATGCCCACGCCCACCTTCATGGGCGCGCCTTGCGGCTCGCCGGTAAGGCTCATGATCCCGCCCATGCCCTGGATCAGGAAGTCGTAGCCCGCGCGCTTGGCGTATGGCCCCGTCTGCCCGAAGCCGGTGATGGAGCAATAGACCAGGCGCGGATACCGGTGCTTGAGCTGTTCATAGTCCAGCCCGTGCTTGGCCAGGCCGCCGACCTTGTAGTTCTCGACCAGCACGTCGGCGTGGTCCAGTAGTTGATGCAGCGTTTCCCGGCCCGCCGTCGTGGCGATGTCGATCGCGATGGACCGCTTGTTGCGGTTGGCGCTCAGGTAGTAGGCGCTTTCCGCGGTCGCGTGGCCGTCCTGGTCGTTGATGTAAGGCGGCCCCCATTTGCGGGTGTCATCGCCCTCGTCCGGCTTTTCCACCTTGACCACGTCCGCGCCCAGGTCGCCCAACAGCTGCGTCGCGCTGGGACCCGCCAGGATGCGCGAGAGGTCCAGGACACGCACGCCCTTGAGCGCGGAGGCTTCCACTGACTGCATACGCCTTCTCCATCAGAATCGATCGATGCAGTCTAAAATTCGCAATCCTCACCTTCAATTGAGTTTTTTTTCAATATGAAGGACAGCTTGCCGCCCGGTCCGGACGGGCGACGCGCGGCGCTACTTGACCGGAAACTTCAGCTTGGGCGCGGCGTCCCTGACCATGGCCCAGAAGGCATGCGCGGCAGGCGACAGCTTGCGTTCATTGAGGCAGGCCAACCCGATCCTGCGCTTGGAAGCGGGGCTGATCTTCCGGTAGACCAGCCCGTCGTAGGCCTGCGGCAGCACCAGCGACGCCAGCACGGAGATGCCCTGCCCGCGCCGGACGAATTCCAGGATGGACATGATCTGCGAAAGATCGTGCGCGATATGCGGCTTGGCGCCGGCGCGCTCGAACATGCGCGTAATGACAGGCTGCGAACCGGCGCGCGTCATGATCAGGGGATAGTCGATCAGCTCCTTCACCGCGATCGTCTTGCGCCCGGCCAGCGGGTGGCCGGCAGGAAGCACCACCATCAGCTCGTCGGTAACGAGCGGCAGCGTGTCGAAATCCGGTTTGGGCAAGGCCACCACGCCGATCTCGATACGCCGTTCGACCAGCGCGCGCTCCAGTTCCGGGTCTGGCTTCTCGGTAACGAACACATCGACGCCCGGATATCGGGCTTTGAACATCTCCAGCAGCTGCGGCAGGATGTTCAGTGAGGAACTCGCCCCCAGCGAACCCAGATTCAGCAGACCCGAACGCAAGCCCGCGCTGGCGTTCGCCGTCGCCCGCACGATCTGCAGGGAGGCGAACACGTCCCTGACGTGCGGCAGGATCTGCTGCCCGGCATAGGTAAGATGCACGCCCGATGCGTTGCGGTCGAGCAAGGGCGCTCCCAGCGTGGCCTCCAGCGTGCGCAGGGCGTGGCTGGTGGCCGAGGGCGTCATCCCCAGCCGCGCGCCCGCGCCCGCGATGCTGTCGGCGGAGGCCAGCGCCAGCAGCAGTTCCAGTTGCCTGAGGGAGAGGGATTTTGCGGCCTGATCCGGCATGGTCATGTCTCCTTGCTGCTAACCGGCCAGCGCCTGCGCCAGCCCCAACGCCCGCGCCAGGAACGCCGACGTGTCATCCTTGCGGTAGCTGACGATCACCGGCGACACGAAGGTATCGGCATCGATCGCCACGTGCGCCACATCCTGCCGCTGCAAGCGCTGCACCGACGCCGGCACCACCGTCACACCCAGCCCCGCCGCCACCAGGCCGATGGCGGTCTGAAGTTCGTTGGCCTCCTGCACCACCTGCGGCGCATGTCCCGCTGCACGGAACAGGCCCAACACATGGTCGGAGAAGTTCGGCCGCGGGCGTGCCGGATACAGCACGAAAGGTTCGCGCGCCAGGCGTTCGACGGACACGCGCCGCAGCCGCGCGATCGGATGGCCCAGCGGCACCGCGGCCATCAGCGCTTCGGTCATCAGCACCCGCCGCTCGATGGCGGGATCGTCGAACAGGATGCGGCCTATGCCCAGGTCGATGCGGCCGGCCTTGAGCGCTTCCAGCTGCGGCAAGGTGGTCATTTCCGTGAGACCCACCTCGACCTGCGGGTCGGCGTTGCGCAGCTGCCGGATCAGCTCGGGCACGAAGCCGTACAGGGATGACGGCACAAAGCCTATGCCGAACCAGCGCCGCTGGGTCTGTCCCAGCCGGCGCGTGCCTTCCAACACTTCTTCCAGGCGCGCGGTCAGCAGGCGCGATTGTTCCAGCAGGAAGCGGCCCGCTTCCGTCAGACGCAGCGCCCGCGTGGTGCGTTCGAACAGCTGCACACCGAGTTCTTCCTCGAACATGCGGATCTGGCGGCTGAGGGGCGGTTGGGCCATGTGCAGCCGGGCGGCCGCGCGGGTGAAGCTGCCTTCCTCCGCCACGGCCTGGAAATAACGCAGTTGCCTCAGTTGCATGGCATGGCTCCATACATACCATAAAGGTATCAATCGGAACCCATATAGTCTTGGACTCGCAGGGAAAACGCAAGCCATACTGAACCGTCGCGCAAGCCTGCACTTTGAAAGTATGAATCCCGGGAGTTGCCTGCCCGGGATCCTTGGGCCAAAGGCGCGCGGCAACACAATAATTCCAGCATTACGGAGACCATCATGCGCTTGCGCCCTGTATTCAAACGAATCGCCCTGGCCTGTGCCGGCCTGGCGCTGCTGGGCGGCGCGTCCGCAACGCTGGCCCAGACGTACCCGGACCACCCCGTCAAATGGATCGTTCCCTTCCCGCCCGGCGGCGCGATGGACAGCATCGCCCGCACCCTGGGCGAATCCATGGGCAAGCAGCTCAACACCACCTTCATCGTGGAGAACCGCGCGGGCGCGGGCGGCAATATCGGCGCGGCCAGCGTGGCCCGCGCCAAGCCCGACGGCTACACCATCCTGATCGTCGCCAACGGCATGGCCGTCAACCCGGCCCTGTACAAGGACCTGAACTACGACCCGATCAAGGATTTCGCCCCGATCTCGCTGCTGGCCGTGGTGCCGAACGTGCTGGTCACCAATCCCGCGCGCACCGGCGCCACCAGCGTGCAGGACGTCATTGCCAAGGCAAAGGCACAGCCCAACCACTACACCTACGCCTCGGCCGGCGTGGGCACCTCCATCCATCTGGCGGGCGAGCTGTTCCTGTCCATGGCCCAGGTGGATATGCTGCACGTGCCCTACAAAGGCAGCGGCCCCGCCGTCGCCGACCTGCTGGGCGGACAGGTGGACTACATGTTCGACAGCATCACCTCCGCCAAGCCGCACATCGAAGCCGGCAAGCTGCGGGCGCTGGCAGTGACCACCAGCAAGCGCTCGGCCGCCCTGCCCGACGTGCCCACCGTCGCGGAAAGCGGCCTGCCCGGCTACGAATTGATGCCCTGGTTCGCGGCCTTCGCCCCCGCCGGCACGCCGCCCGAGGTGGTCGCGAAACTGAACGCCGCGATGCGCGCATCGCTGAACGACGCCAAGGTGCGCGCCACGCTGGACTCCATCGGCGCCGAGCCCATCGGCGGCACGCCGGATGAACTGCGCGACCACCTGGCGCGCGAGACCGCGCAATGGAAGACGCTGGTGAAGGAACGCAACATCAAGATCAATTGAGGTCAGCGCGGCTGCGGCACGCTGGAGCTGGACGTCTAGGCGGGTTCCTGCAAGGCCGACGCATCCAGCAGATGATCGACGATGGCGAGTATCTGCTCGGCGGCTTCGCCGATATGCCGCTCCAGCGCGGCTTCGGCGTCTTCGGCCCGGCCCTGCCGGGCGAGCGCGATCAGTTCGCTGTGCTCGTCGTGGGCCTGCTGGCGGATCGGCGCGTTGACGATCTGGAAGCGGAAATAGCGTTCGGATTTTTCGTGCAGCGCGCGCACCATGGCCAGCGCGGCGGGCCGTTGCGCCGAACGGTACAGCAGTTCGTGCAGTTGCCAGTTCAGGCGCCCCCATTGCTCGGGCTCGGCCGTGTCCATCTGCGCCACCACCTGGCTCGCCAGCTCCAGGTCCTGGGGCTCGCGCTGCTGCACGGCCAGGCGCAACAGCCATGGCTCCAGCCGCAGCCGGATGTCGAAGAACTCCTGCACCTCGGCGCGCGACAGCATGGAGACGTAGGCGCCGCGATGCGGAATCATGTCGATCAGCCCTTCGGCGCTGAGCTGGCGGATAGCCTCGCGCACAGGCAGCCGGCTCACCCCCAGTTCCTCGGCGAACAATTCCTGGCGCAGCGCCGAACCGGGAGGAAGCGCGCCGGACAGGATGCGGTCGCGCAATTCGTCGACCACCAGTTCGACGGCGGTCTTGCGCACCAGGCGGCCGGGGCTGGCGGCCTGGGAACGGGACGGGTTGGAAGCGGAAAGCGGCGAATTCTGTGACATGAAACCTGCCTGGTTGCACCGTGCGGCGGGAGCGGCACGGGAGGGACTACGCGGAACCCGCGCCGCCATGCCCAGGAAAACCCCGAGAGACAGCCGGTAGCCACAGCCCTTTTAATGTGAGTATACTGGATCCATGATCCAGTTCAAACCGCCGCCCGCCAGGGCGACGGACCGAGGCCCGAGCCTCGTTTTTTTAAGCCCCATATTTTTGGATCCAATATCCAATAACCATCATCCAGCCGGATTGCTTCGGCTGGACCACGCATCAGGAGCCGCAGCATGAGCATTCAATGGCAAGGCGTATTCCCCGCCGTCACCACCAAGCTGAAACCCGATTTTTCGCTGGACCTGGAGGCCATCCGCCTGGGACTGGAACGCCTGATCGAGAACGGCGTGGGCGGCGTCGTGATGATGGGCATGGTGGGCGAAAACGCCCAGCTCTCGCCCGAAGAGAAGCTGCAGGTGCTGCGCACCGCCGTGGACACCGTGCGCGGCCGGGTGCCGGTGATTTCTGGCGTGGCGGAAACCGGCACCGCCCGCGCCGCCGCCTTCGCGCAGGAAGCCGCGCGCATTGGCGTGAACGGCCTGATGGTGTTTCCCGGCCTGACCTACAAGTCCGACGGCCGCGAGACCGTGGCCTTCTATCGCGAAGTGGCGCGCGCCAGCGCCCTGCCCATCCTGCTCTACAACAACCCGCGCGGCTACGGCGTGGACCTGACGCCGGACCTGGTGGCCGAGCTGCTGGAAGAGCCGACCATCGTCGCCATCAAGGAGGAGTCCTACGACACCACCCGCGTCACCGACCTGATCACGCGCTTCGGCGACCGCCTTGCCGTGGTCTGCGGCGTGGACGACCTGATCCTGGAAAGCGCCGCGCTGGGCGTGACGGCCTGGGTATCCGGCATGGCCAACGCCGTGCCCAAGGCTTCGGTGGACCTGCTGAAGCTGGCCGTCGAAGGCGATTTCGTGCGGGCCCGCAAGCTCTATGCCGCGTTGACGCCGCTGTTCCACCTGGACACCGTGGTCAAGCTGGTGCAGCACATCAAGCTGGCCGAACACCTGATCACCGGCAGCGCCGAAACCGTCAAGCCGCCGCGCCTGGACCTGGCCGGGGCCGAACGCGAACGCACCATCGCCATTACCAAACAGACGCTCGCGGATCTTTCCGCCCTGGGCTACTGATACCGGAGCCGCCACCATGCGCCCCTACCGCCTGTCCGCGCTGGCCCTCAGCGCCCTGTCCGCAGTTTCCGTCCTGTCCGCCGCGCATGCCGCGGACTACCCCGCCCGCTCGATGGAACTGGTGGTCGCCTACCAGCCCGGCGGCGGCAGCGACAACACCGCGCGCGCCATCGCCGAGGCGGTGCGCCCGCCCCTGCTGGCGCAGCCCACGGTGGTGATCAACAAGCCGGGCGCCAGCGGCTCCATCGGCTGGGCCTACGTGGCCAACGCGCAGCCCGACGGCTACAAGCTGGTGTTGATGACGCCCGAAATGCTGGTGGTGCCGCTGATGGGCATAGGCAAGACCACGGTGGGCGACTTCCAGCCCATCGCCCGCTTCACCGACGATCCCTCATCGGTCACGGTGCGCGCCGACGCGCCCTGGAAGACGGTGGAGGAATTCCTGGCGGACGCCAGGAAGAATCCCGAACGCGTCGCCGTGTCCAATGCCGGCATCGGCACGGTGCCGCACATGGCGGCGGCGGCGCTGGGCGAACAGGCCGGCGTGAAGTTCGTGCACGTGCCTTACCAGGGGTCGGCCCCGGCCATCATGGGCCTCCTGGCGGGCGATGTGCAAGCCACCACGGTCGCCTACGCCGAACTGCAGCAGCACGTCGAGACCGGCAAGCTGCGCACCCTGGCGGTCATGGCGCCCAAGCGCCTGGACAACCTGCCCTCTGTCCCGACCATGAAGGAGAAAGGCGCGGACCTGCAGTTCAGCGTCTGGCGCGGCATCGGCCTGCCCAAGGCCACGCCCGCCGACGCGGTCGAGAAATGGCGGGCCGCGGCCCGCCAGGTGGCGCAATCGCAGGACTTCCAGGCCTTGATGCGCAAGCAGAACCTGACGCCCTCCTACGCCGACCTGCCGCAATTCACGGCCGACGTGGCGCGCCAGGAAGAGGCGTTCAAGGCCTTGGTGCCCAAGCTCAATCTGAAGCCCTGAACGCGTAGCCCTGAACGGCGGCGGGCGCGCCACGCCCGCTCGCCCGATCCGCCTATTCGACCGTCGCGCCCGACTTCTTCACCACTTCCGCCCAACGCGGGATTTCCGTCGCCATCAGGTCCCGCAGTTGTTCGGGCGTGCTGCCGACCAGTTCCATCCCCATGGTCTTGCCCAGCTTCTCCTGCACGTCCGGCTCTTTCAGGATCGCTGCGATTTCCTGGGCCAGCTTGTCGAGGATGGGTTTGGGCGTGCCCTTGGGCGCGTATACCGCCTGCCAGGACGCCATCTGGAAGCCCGGCACGCCGGCCTCCTGCATGGTCGGCACCTCGGGCGCCAGCGCGATGCGGTCCTTGGTGGTCACGGCCAGGAGCTTGAGCTTGCCGGTCTGCAGCAGGGGCAAGGCCGCCGTCATCTGGTCGAACATGAAGGTCACCGCGCCGGAGGACACGTCCACCATGGCGGGCGGCGTGCCCTTGTACGGCACGTGCGTGAGCGGCACGCCTATCATGCTGGAAAACAGTTCGCCGGCCAGATGCGTGGAGGTGCCCGCGCCCGAGGACGCGAAGGTGCGCTTGGACGGGTCGCGCTTCAACAGCGCGATCAGGTCGGCCACCGAATTCACGCCCAGGTTGGGGTCCACCAGCAGCACATTAGGCAGGTAGGCAATCAGCGAAACCGGCTCGAAATCCTTGACCGGGTCGTACTTCAGGTTCTTGTACAGGCTGGCGTTGATGGCGTGCGTGCTGATGGTGCCGCCGAACAGGGTGTAGCCGTCGGGCGGGGCCTTGGCCACATAGGTCGCGCCGATGCCGCCCGCGGCGCCGGGCTTGTTCTCGACGATGACGTTCTGGTGCAGGCGGTCGCCCAGCTTCTGCGCCAGCACCCGGCCCACCACGTCAGTCGAACCGCCCACGGTGAATGGCACCACATAGGAAATCGGCTTCTGCGCGGGCCAGTCGGCGGCCTGCGCGGGCGCCGCCAGCGTACCCAGCATGGCGGCGGCCAGCAGCGCGGCCAGCGCGCCGCGTCGTTGCGTGTTCATGGTTGTCTCCTGCCTCTTGTTTGGCTTATGGGGTTGCCGGCTGCGCCGGCGGCAAGGCTCAGCGGCCCTGTTGCTTGCGCCATGCGGCGAACTTGTCCTTGGTGCCGGGGTCCGTGGGCGGATACAGCCCCAGGATGGACGCGCCCTGCTGCACCTCGCTGGTCACGAAGTCCTCGAAGGCCGTCATCTCCACGGCTTCGACGGCGATCTCGTCGGCCAGGCTGGCGGGTATCACCACCGCGCCCTCGCGGTCGCCCACGACGATATCGCCCGGCCACACCGCCACATCGCCGCAGCCGATGGGCGCATTGATGTCCAAGGCCTGGTGCAGGGTCAGGTTGGTGGGCGCCGAAGGCCGCTGGTGATAGGCGGCAAAGCCCAACTCGGCAATCTCGGGCGAATCGCGGAAGCCGCCGTCCGTGACCACCCCAGCCACGCCGCGCTTCATCAGCCGCGTCACCAGGATGGAGCCGGCGGAAGCCGCGCGCGCGTCCTTGCGGCTGTCCATGACCAGCACCGCGCCTTCCGGGCAGGTCTCGACCGCAACGCGCTGCGGATGGGCGCGGTCCTCGAACACCTTGATGGTATTCAGGTCCTCGCGCGCGGGGATGTAGCGCAGCGTAAACGCCGGGCCGACCATATTGGGCAGCGTGGCGTTCAGCGGACGCACGTCCTGGATGAACTGGTTGCGCAGGCCGCGCTTGAACAAGGCCGTGCACAGGGTGGCGGTGCTGACGCCGGCCAGGCGGGCGCGGGTTTCGGGTTTCATTTGGGACACGATGGCTCCGGGGGGGCTGAAGGCAATGGGGTGGGCGCGGATGGCGCGCTAGAAGATCTCGGGTTCGGGTACGGGTGCGCCGAAAGCGGTTTCCAGGAAATCGAAATCGCAGCCGTCGTTGGCTTGGAGGATGTGCTTCGAGTACATCCAGCCGTAGCCGCGCTCGTAGCGCCTGGGCGGCGGTGTCCAGGCGGCGCGGCGCGCGGCCAGCTCGTCGTCGCTGACGTTCAGGTGGATGCTGCGCGCGGGCACGTCCACGGTGATCAGGTCGCCCGTCTTTACCAGGGCCAGCGGGCCGCCGATATAGCTTTCCGGCGCCACGTGCAGGATGCAGGCGCCGTAGCTGGTGCCGCTCATGCGCGCGTCGGACAGGCGCAGCATGTCGCGCACGCCCTGCTTCACCAGCTTGGTCGGGATGGGCAGCATGCCCCACTCCGGCATGCCGGGACCGCCCTGCGGTCCGGCATTGCGCAGGATCATGATGTGGTCGGCGGTGACGTCCAGGTTCTCGTCGTCCACCGCGGCCTTCATGCTGGGGTAATCGTCGAACACCAGGGCCGGGCCGGTATGCCGCAGGTACTGCGGCGCGCATGCGCTGGGCTTGATGACGCAGCCGTCCGGCGCGATATTGCCGCGCAGCACGGCCAGCGCGCCTTCGTCGTAGATGGCCTGGTCCAGCGGGCGGATCACATCGTCGTTGTAGACCTCGGCGCCGGCGATGTTCTCGCCCAGCGTCTTGCCGGTGACGGTCATGGCGGACGGATCCAGATGGTCTTGCAGCCGCGACATCAGCGCCGGCAGCCCGCCCGCGTAGAAGAAGTCTTCCATCAGATAGGTGTCGCCGCTGGGCCGGATGTTGGCGATCACCGGCACCTTGCGGCTGGCGGCGTCGAAATCGTCCAGTCCCACGGCGCAGCCGGCGCGGCGCGACATGGCGACCAGGTGCACGATGGCGTTGGTTGAGCAGCCCATCGCCATGGCCACGTTGATGGCGTTCTTGAAGGACGCCAGGCTCAGGATGCGCTGCGGCGTCAGGTCTTCCCAGACCATCTCCACCACGCGCCGGCCGCATTCGGCCGACATGCGCATGTGGTTGACGTCCGCCGCCGGGATCGAGGATGCGCCCGGCAGCGTCATGCCTATGGCTTCGGCGATGGCGGTCATGGTGCTGGCGGTGCCCATGGTCATGCAGGTGCCGTAGCTGCGGGCGATGCCGCCCTCGACCTCGGTCCATTGCTCCTGCGTGATCTTGCCGGCGCGGCGCTCGTCCCAGAGCTTCCAGGCATCCGACCCGGATCCCAGGATCTTGCCCTTCCAGTTGCCGCGCAACATGGGGCCGGCGGGCACATAGACACAGGGCAGCCCGGCGCTGACCGCGCCCATGATGAGACCCGGCGTGGTCTTGTCGCAGCCGCCCATGAGCACGGCGCCGTCGACCGGATGGCTGCGCAGCAGCTCCTCGGTCTCCATGGCCAGGAAATTGCGGTACAGCATGGTGGTCGGCTTGACGAAGGACTCCGACACCGAGATCGCGGGCAGCTCCACCGGAAAGCCGCCCGCCTGGAACACGCCGCGCTTGACGTCCTCGACGCGCTGCTTGAAGTGGCTGTGGCAGGGATTGAGGTCCGACCAGGTGTTGATGATGGCGATGACGGGGCGGCCCGCCCAGTCGTCGGGGCCATAGCCCATCTGCATCATGCGGGAGCGGTGGCCGAAGGAACGCAGGTCGTCCTTGGCCATCCAGGCGGCGCTGCGCAGGCTTTCGTAGGAGCGTTTCATAGGGGCGAGGCGGAGTTTCATAGTGGCGACCGGGCCATTTAAACACTAATACATTAGTGTGTCAGCCTGGTAAAAACCCGCTAAACTCCGTTACTCTTCAGGCCCAACTCCGCACGCGACCCGATGCAAAGCACCAAGCTCAGACTGGACCGTTCGCGCCACGCCGCGCCCCAGGTCTTTGAACATCTACGCGAACAGATCGTGTCCCTGGAACTGGCCCCGGGTACTCCCCTGTCGCGCATCACGCTGGCGGAAACCTACGGCCTGAGCCAGACCCCGATCCGCGACGCGCTGATGCGGCTGGCCGAAGAAGCGCTGGTCGAGATCTATCCGCAGCACACCACGGTGGTCAGCCGCATCGACGTGGACGCCGCGCGCGAAGCGCATTTCCTGCGCCGCTCGCTGGAGCTCGAAATCGTGCAGATGCTGGCGCAGCGCCCGGATCCCCAGCTCTTCCAGCGCCTGCAGGCCAGCATCGACCTGCAGCGCGCCAGCCACGCCAGCAGCCAGTTCCAGCGTTTCATCGACGCCGACCAGGCCTTCCACCGCGACATGCACGAAGCCGCCGGCGTGACCCGGCTGTGGGAACTCGCGCAACGCTACAGCGGCCACCTGGACCGCTTGCGCCGCTTGCACCTGCCCGAGGCCGGCAAGGCCGAACGCATCCTGGACGACCACCAGCGCCTGCTGGACGCCATCGTCGCGCAGGACCCGCAGCGCGCCCAGCAGGTGCTGCGGGAACACCTTTCGGGCACCCTCAGCCAAGTGGCCGAGATCTGCAAGCGCTATCCGGAATATGTGCTGACGGCGTAGGCCCCGCCGCCCCTCGGACGTATTCGCCCCGCGCATACGCGCCCTGCCCGGTATGATCGGGGACACGCCGTGGCCACAAGCCTGGCGCCGGCGCCCCGCGCCACCACCGGAAAACACCAATGACCGCAAGGCACGCATTCCTGATCGCCCTGGCCGTGACCGCCTGGACCCACCCCGCGCAGGCCGCCCCGCCCGGCGCCTGCGAAACCGTCACGGTACGCGAAGGCGACCCAGTCCCCGCCGACGCCTGCGCCGTGAACATCGTGCCGCGTGACCCTGGACCCGGCGGCATGGTGTCCGCCGAACCGGACTGGCTGCCGCTCGACCCGCAAGCCATGCCAGGCGTGTTCTACGACAGCGCGTCGGTCAAGATCGTATCGGAGCGCCCCGCCGTCAGGGCAGTGAACGTGGCCTGGTTCTATGCCCAGCCCAAGATTTCCGCCGCCAACGGGCAACCCTACCGCTCCGTGACCCAACCGGTCACCATGAATTGCACCGCCGGCACTTATACCGTCAGCCAGGTCGTGCACCATGCGGGCGAGAACGCCACCGGCCCCGTCGTCGAATCCCTGCCCCCGCCCGGCATCCGCAATGCGCCCATCACGCAAGACCCTGTGCAGCGCAAGCTGCGCGAGATCGTCTGCCCGGCCAACGGCAAGGGGCCGCGCAAGTAGCAGCAGCCGGCCGTCGCTGCCGCGCCGCGCGCCTATCCGGCCGCTTCGGCCGCCAGTCGCGCCTGGCGTTTGGCCAGTTCGGTCTTTAACTGCACCAGGCTGGGCGTAACGATGGGCAGGAAGGCCGCTTCCCGCCAACGCCGGGCAAAGCCTGAGCCGGCCTGCCGCAGATAGGCCCCGCCGCCGCTGGCCTGCAATTCCAGCTGCACCGCCTGCTGGGCCGCTTCGGCCAAGGCGATGCGGATTTCGAACAGCCGCCAGGGCTGCGCCACGAAGCTTCCGCTACGCACGCCTTCGATCAAGCCCGCGGTCAATGCATCCAGTTGCGCGCCCAGCGCTTGCAGCGGCTGGCCCAGGATGCCGCGCGAGGCCTGGCCCTGCCCGGCCTCCAGCGCGGCGCGCAAGGCGCCCCGCGCCAAGCCGATGGACAGGCCGCACTGCATGCCGGCGAAGGCCGGCCGGGCCTGGGGCAGGTATTGGCGCGCGTCGGGATGGATCAGCCATTCGGGGCCGATGCGCACATCGCGCAGCGCCAGCGCGGCGGTATTGGTCGACTGCAACGCCAGCAAAGGCAGGTCCGCGCTGCGCTCCAGCCCCGCAATGTCGTGCGGCAACGCCACCACCGCCGGCGTGCCATCAGGCGCGGCGACCGCGGCCGCCACCAGGAAGCCTTGCGGCCGCAGGTTCGTGACCCAAGGCATCTGTCCGTCCAGCGCCCACGCGTCGCCCGCCTCGCGCGCGGCGATCTGCAGCGATTCGATGCCGCTGAGGAACTTCATGGCGTTCGACAGCGCGGTCGCGCCGGCCTGCCCGCCCTGGAGCAATGGCCCCAGCCAGGCATCCGCCAGACCGGCGTTCGGACTGCGCAACAGGTACTCGATGAAAACGCGCTGGCTCCAGGCCACGAAGGCGCCGGCGACGGACAGTTCCGCCAACTGCGCAATGGTTTCGATGGCATCGCCGATATCCGTGCCCGGCAAGCCGCCTTGCGCCACGGGCACGCCATGGCGCAACACGTCGGCGGCGGCCAGCCGCGGCAACAACTCCGCCGCGTCCAGGCTGCCGTCGTCCAAGGCATCGGCGTGTTGCCGCAGCCAGGCTTTCAGGTCTGCCGGCAGCGCGGCGTGGACGGGCGTAAGGGCCATAGGAGTCTCCAGCGGGTCGTCATGGGATGCGCCAGCGCGGGCGGCCCGGCGCAATCTCGCATGATGCCCTCAAACTGCGACGCCCGGACGACCATATCAGCCGCCCGTCCTGGCCTGGCTGGATCAGGCCAGGCCCAGCAGCAAATCGGCCAGCAAGGCCGGATGCGTGATGTGGGCTTCGTGCGGCGCGGCAATGTCGACCCAGTTCCAACCCGCTTGGGACTTCACCAGCTTGCGCGAATCGTCCAGCACCGGCAGTTCGGGCTGGGTGCAATGGATGTAGGTACGGGCCACGCCGTTGCCGATGGGGTGCTTCAGGTTCAGCGGCGTGGTGTAGCTGGCCAGCGGATGCGCGGTCAGGCGGCGCTTGACCCAGTCATGGTCGGCGCTGCCCGGCGTGAATCCCCAGGCTGCAGGCAGCGGATCGGGAATCGGCACAGCCAATCCATCGGTGGCCTTCGAGGCGGCCGCAATGCGCGCGTCGGCATCCGCCTTCGGATACACGGAGAACGCATTCTGGCCGCTTTGCAGCACGATGGCGTCGAAGTACACCAGATGCGCAAGCCGCTGCGGTATCCGGTCGGCCACGCCCGTGATGGGAATGCCGCCGAAGCTGTGGCCCACCAGGATCACATCCTTCAGTTCCTGCGTCTCGATGACCTGGACCAGATCCTCGACGAAGGTGTCGATGGTGATGCTCTTGCTCAACAGGTGGGCGCGGTCGCCCATGCCCGTGTAGCTGGGCGCGTACACGCGGTGGCCTGCGGCCAACAGACGGTCCGCCACCGGGCGCCAGCACCAGCCGCCATGCCAGGAGCCGTGGGCCAGGACGTAGTTGCGGGCCTTTGCGGTCGGGGCAGCCGGAGCTGCCGCCCCGGCCGCTCCCGCAGCTGCCAGCGCGGGCAGGCCCGCGGCCAGCTTCAACAAGGTTCTGCGGGGAAGCATCGTCATGGCTTAAACCTGTGCCAGCGCCTGGTCCAGATCCGCCAGCAGGTCGTCGATGTGCTCGATGCCGATCGACAGGCGCACGGTTTCCTCGCGCACGCCGGCCTTCTGCAGCTCTTCGGGATTGAGCTGGCGGTGCGTGGTCGACGCGGGGTGCGTGGCCAGCGACTTGGAGTCGCCGATATTGACCAGGCGGGTGAACAGCTGCAGCGCGTCCTGGAAGCGCGCGCCGGCCTCGCGGCCGCCCTTCACGCCGAAGGTGAAGAGCCCAGGCGCCTTGCCGCCGAGGTACTTCTGCGCCAGCGCGTGGTCGGGATGGTCCGGCAGGCCTGCGTAGTTGACCCACTCGACCTTCGGATGTTCGCGCAGGTAGTTGGCGATCTTGACGGTGTTCTCGACGATGCGGTCCACGCGCAGCGCCAGGGTCTCGATGCCTTGCAGGATCTGGAACGAGTTGAAGGGCGAGATCGCCGCGCCGGTATTGCGCAGCGGCACCACGCGAGCGCGGCCGATGTAGGCGGCCGGACCGAAGGCTTCGGTGTAGACCACGCCGTGGTAGCTGACGTCAGGCGTATTCAAGCGCTTGAAACGCTCTTTGTGTTCCGCCCACGGGAACTTGCCGGAATCGATGATGGCGCCGCCCAGGCTGGTGCCGTGGCCGCCCAGGTACTTGGTCAACGACTGCACCACGATGTCGGCGCCGTGTTCGATGGGACGCAGCAGGTACGGCGACGGCACAGTGTTGTCGACGATCAGCGGCAGGCCATGGCGATGCGCCAGCTCGGCCAGCGCAGCGATGTCCGTGATATTGCCCAGCGGATTGCCCACGGATTCCGCGAAGATGGCCTTGGTGCGGTCATCGATCTGGGCCTCGAAGGCGGCCAGGTCGGAAGGATTGGCGAAACGCGTGGTGATGCCGTACTGCGGCAGCGTATGCGCGAACAGGTTGTAGGTGCCGCCGTACAGCGTGCTGGACGAGACGATGTTGTCGCCCGCTTCGGCGATGGTCAGGATGGCGTAGGTCACCGCGGCCTGGCCCGAGGCCAGCGCCAGCGCGGCGATGCCGCCCTCCAGGGCCGCCACGCGCTGCTCCAGCACGTCGGTGGTCGGGTTCATGATGCGGGTGTAGATGTTGCCCGGCACCTTGAGGTCGAACAGGTCGGCGCCATGCTGCGTGTCGTCGAACGCGTAGGCCACGGTCTGGTAGATGGGCACGGCCACGGCGCGCGTGGTCGGATCGGGGCGGTAGCCACCATGCACGGCCACGGTTTCAAGCCGCCACTGGGGCTTCTTCGCTTCGGTCATCAGTATCTCCTGAAGGGTTGCTTATCAATGATTCTTCTCAGACGGGAAGCGTCCGCGCCGCGCGCAGGATGCGTTCCACGTCCGCATGATTGTTATAGGCGCCGACGGACAAGCGCACGTAACCATACTCCACTATGCTGGCCACGATCCCGGATTGTGTCAGATGCGCCAGCGCGGCGGCGGGATCCGGCACGCGCAGCGCCGTCGTCGTGCTGCGGAATTCGGGACCGGCCGGCGACACCACCCGCAGGCCCAGTCCGCGCAGGCCGGTGCTCAACGCTTCCGAAAGTTCCAGCACCCAGGGCTCGATACGCTCGGGCCGCGCGCCTTCGATCAGGTCCAGCGCGGCAGCCCAGCCCGCGATGCCCGGATAGTTCAGGTTGCCCGATTCGAGCCTGCGGGCGTCGGCGCCATCGGCGATGCCCACCTGCCATTGCAGTCCGGACTTGTCCAGCGTATTGACGCCGGAAGGCCCGATGTACAACGGATCCAGGGCGTCCAGCAGCCTGGGCGACACATGCAGCAGGCCCACGCCCAGCGGTCCGAGCATGCCCTTGTGCGCGCCGCAGGCAAAGGCATCCACGCCCCATTCATCCACGTCGGCGCGCAACAGCCCCGCGCCCTGAATCCCGTCGACGACCAGCCAGATGCCGCGTTCGGCGCAACGCCGGCCCAACTCGGCAATATCGGTGCGCAGGCCGGTGCCGTATTGCACCCAGGACACCGCGATCAGCCGCGTGCGCGCATCCACGTGCTGCCAAAGGTCGTCCACCGTATAGCGATGCGAATTCGCCTGCGCCACCCGCACCTGCACGCCGCGGCGCCGCAGATTCAGCCAGGGCAAGGCATTGGTGGGATGCTCCTGATCGTCCACCACCAGGTTGTCGCCTTCCTGCCAGGCCAGCCCTTGCGCAACGATGTTCAGCCCTTCGGTCGTGTTCTTGGTGTAGGCCAGACGCTTGGCGTCGCCGCCGATCAGGCGCGCCAGCCGCAAGCGCAACGCATCTGCGTCCCGCAGCCACCGAGGCTTGTCGCTGCGCGCATAGGTGATGCCTTCGAAGAAGGCGGCGACCGCCTCGGCCACCCTGGGCGCCAGCGGGCTGGTATAGGCAATATTGGCGTAGGCCTGGTCTTGCGTGATGGGAAACAACTGCCTGAATTCGTCCTGCCAGCTCATGCGCCGCCGCTCCGTCATTTCAACTTGGTATGCAGGGATTCTAGGTATATGACGCGCATTTGAGTAAGGCTTAGTTTTTATATCCATATGACCATATAGTCGCTCGCGTCTAGCCATCGCGCCCATAGAATTCCTGCCTTTCCGGACGGCATCGAATAAAGGAATGGCATGCGTTTTACTCAACAATTGAAAATCGCGGGCATGGCCGCCATGCTGGCGCTGGCCGGTGCGGCTCAAGCAGGCACAGTCGATACCATCAAGAAACGCGGCGAGCTGGTCTGCGGCGTGAGCCAGGGGTCCGCAGGCTTGTCCATTGCCGACAAGCAAGGCCGTTGGACCGGCCTGGACGCGGACCTCTGCCGCGCGCTGGCCGCGGCCGTGCTCGGCGATCCGGAGAAGACGCGCTTCGTGCCGCTGAGTTCGCAGCAGCGTTTTCCCGCGCTGCAATCGGGCGAGATCGACGTGCTGAACCGCAACACCACCATTACCTCCAGCCGCGACGCCGGCCTGGGCATCGCCTCGGCCGGCATCGTTTTCTATGACGGCCAGGGCTTTCTGGTGCCGCGCAAGCTGGGCGTCAAAAGCGCGACGGAACTCGAAGGCGCGCAGGTCTGCGTGCAGCCTGGCACGGTCAACGAGCAAAACCTGGTCGACTACTTCAAGAAGCACAAGCTGAGCTATCGTCCGGTCGTCATCGAGAATCTGGTCGAACTCGAGCAAGCCTTCTACGCCGGGCGCTGCGACGTCTACCTGTCGGATGCGTCCACCCTGGCCGCCAGCCGCGCGGCCCGCGCCAGCCAGCCCGACGACTTCGTCATCCTGCCCGAACGCATCAACAAGTCGCCGCTGGGCCCCTTCGTGCGGCAGGACGACGCCAACTGGGCGGCCATCGTGCGCTGGACCATCAATGCGCTGGTGGCGGCCGAGGAACTCGGCATCACCGCGCAGAACGCCGACAGCCAGGCGCAAAGCAGCGATGCCCAGGTGCGCCGCCTGCTGGGCGTGGACCCCGGCATAGGCAAGAGCTTCGGCCTGGACGAAGGCTGGGCCCGCAATGCCATCAAGGCCGTGGGCAACTATGGCGAAGTCTGGAACCGCAATCTGGGCGCCGCAACGCCGCTGAAGCTGGAGCGCGGGCTGAACGCGCAATGGAACCAGGGCGGGCTGCTGTACTCGCCGCCGTTCCAGTGATCCTGGCCGTTTGAGCGCCACGGGCGGGCCTTGAGCCCGCCTTTCTTGCATTTGCCCCCCTTCTTTTCCATCATGGTTGCGACCACTCTTCCTTATCCCTCCACCGGCCGGTGGCGGCGCTGGCTGCCTGCGTTGGCGTGGACGCTCGCGCTCGGCGGCATGGCTGCCGTCCTGCTCTGGCACATCGAATCGGTGCAGACCGCGCGCGGCATCCAGGGCGGCTTCGGCTTCCTGTTCCAGCCCGCAGGTTTCCGCATTTCGGAAAGCCTGCTGGACATCACGCCGGAAGATCCCTATTGGATGTCGATAGCCGCCGGCCTGGTCAACACCTTGACCGTGGCCGCCGTGGCGATCCCGCTGGCGACGCTGCTGGGATTGGGACTGGGCCTGTTGCGCATGTCGCGCAACCCCTGGGCTGCACGCTGCGCCGCCGCCATCATCGCGCCCTTGCGCAACACGCCAGTCCTGCTGCAACTCTTCGTCTGGTACGGGCTGCTGCTGCGCCTGCCCGACCTGCGCCAGGCTTGGTCGCCCCTGCCGCACCTGCTGCTGTCCAATCGCGGATTGGCCTTGCCAGCCGTGCACGGCTGGCTGCCTTACGCGGCCGCGGCGGCCATCGCGCTGGCGCTGGGCGGATTCGCGCGCCGCCGCTGGGGCAATCCCGCGCCGTATGCCGTGCTGGCCGGCGCGCTGCTGGCATGGATGCTGTTGCCGCCCATGCGCATCGACATGCCGGTCAGGCGCGGCCTGGGTCTGCAGGGAGGCTGGCAGCCCAGCATCGAATTCGCAGCGCTGACGATAGGCCTGGTGGTGTTCCATGCCGCCTACATCGCCGACATCGCCCGCGCGGCCGTGCGCGCCGTGCCGGTCGGACTGGTGGAGGCCGGCCAGGCGCTGGGCCTGAAGCCCCGCAGCGTGCTGCGGCTGGTGATCGCGCCCTATGCCGCCCGCGTGGCGCTGCCGCCCTATGCCAACCAGTGCCTGGCGCTGGTGAAGAACAGCACCTTGGCCATTGCCATCGGCTATCAGGAATTGATGGCGGTGATCAACACCGCCATCACGCAGACCGGCCTGGCGCTCGAAGGCATCACGCTGGCCGTCGCGGTCTATCTCGGTCTGGCGCTGACGCTGGGCGGCGGATTGTCGGCCTGGAACGCGCGTAATACCCGCCACGGTCCTGGCGACACGCACGGCGCGCGCCTGGGCGAGCGGCCCACCTGGAACCCTGCCGGCGAACGTCGTGGTTGGCGCGGCAGGCTGGTGTCGGCCGCATTGGCCGCCGCCGTGGGCTTGATCCTATGGCGCCTGCTGGAATGGGCGTTGCTCGGTGCGGTCTGGCGCGGCGATCCCGCAGCATGCGCGGGCGCGGCCGGCGCATGCTGGGCCGCCGTGGGCGAGAACCTGCCCCTGCTGTTCTTCGGCGCCATGGCCCAGGCCGACCGCGCGCCGGCGCTGGCCGCCAGCGCAGCCCTGCTTGCCGGGGTTGCGCTGGCGCTGACTGCCCCGCGCATGCGTGCAGCGGTGCGCGCGGCATTGCTCGCCGTCCTGTTGGGAGCGGCCATCAGCGCGCTGTCCGGTTGGCCTTGGGGTGGCGCCGCCATCGGGCCGCAACGCTGGGGCGGATTGCTCGTCACATTGATTCTGGCCATCTCCGCCTTGCTCGCCGCCGTGCCGCTGGCGTTCGCGCTCGCGCTATTGCGCCGTAGCCACAACCGCGCCGCCTCGCTGGCCGCCGCGGGCCTGATCGAGGCCGTGCGCGGCGTGCCGCTGGTGACGCAGTTGCTGTTCGCATCGTTCGTGCTGCCCATGCTGCTGGGCGGCGGCGTGTCCAAGTTCGCCATGGCGCTGGCCGCGCTGACGTTGCACACCGCCTGCCTGCTGGCGGAGGTGCTGCGCGGCGCGCTGCAAGCCATACCGCCCGGCCAGATGATGGCGGCGCGCGCCTTGGGCATGCCTGCGGCCATGGCCTATGGTTCGGTGATCTGGCCGCAGGCCCGCCGCATTGCCGCGCCTGCCGCCCTGGGCGTATTCGTGGGTGCGGTCAAGGACACATCGCTGGTCAGCATCATCGGCGTGTTCGATGTGCTCGGTGCGGCAAAGGCGGTGGTGGCCGGCACCGATTGGCGGCCCTATCACGTCGAGGTCTACCTGGCCGTGGCCGCCTTGTACTTTGCGGCAAGCCTGGCCCTGTCGCGCGCGGCCCGCGCCATGGAAGGCAAGACCGGTCGCGCTTGAGGCCAGCATGACGCCGTGGGCGCGGAGGACCCGCTTCAGAAACGCTCGTCCATCAGCGCCGGCATGACGATTTCCCGCACGAACGACGCGTCCGACAGATTCAGCAGCGCGCGTGTCATCGCCACCACGTCGTGCACGGGTATCAAACTGCCCTCTCCCCGCAGACTGGCGGCGTCGCGCGGCACGTCCAGGCCGTCTTCCGTGTTCAGGTAGCCCAATTGCAGGCAGGTCACCGCCAGCCGCCGCGCCCTGAAGCTCTCGCGCAAGGCGTCGGCGATGCCGCGCAACGCGTGCTTGGACGCGCCGAACGTGACTTCCGGACGGCCGCTGCCGGCCAGCGCGGAAGTCGAGCCGGTCAGGATGACTTGCGGCTTGCGTGCGCCCAGGACGCGCGGAATCAAGCGCTGAAGCAAGAGGATGGTCGCGGTGACGTTGATGCTCACCATGCGCGCGATCTCCGCCGGCGAGTCAGCCAGGAAATCGTAATCCTCGCTGAAGGCGTGCTCTTCCCACACGCCCAGGTTGTAGAGGATGGCATCGAGTCCATCCGGGGCCTGCGCGGCAATCTGCTCGACGGCGGCCTCGGGGCGTGACAGGTCGGCTGCTATCCAGCGCAGTTCGCAACCGGGCGGCACAGTAATGTCCGCCGGCGCGCGGCGAGCCACGCCCACGATCAACGAGGCATCCTGGCCCAATCCCTCAACGAATGCCCTGCCCAGTCCCTTGCTGGCGCCTACTACCATGACCCGCATTGCTGCCTCCGTTCGATCGCGCCTGGGCAAACGGCAATGCTGCCCGCGGCAATGACGCCGGGTATAGCACGATCAGCGCCGGATTCCCGCAATGCCCGCAAGCGCTGGCGGGCATTGCGCGGCTAGCGGACCGCGCCCTGCAGCCATGCCGGCCGCGGCGCCGCGTCCAGCCAGTTCTTGACGATCAGCCCCAGCTCGGTATCGCCCGAGATCCGCAGCCGGCGCTGGAAAAACAAGGTATCGGCGTCCGTTTCCGAACGCATCAAGGCCAGCAGATCGGCCAACTTCGCGCCCAGCTCCAGTTCGGCGGGAGCGCCGTTCCATACCGGCCGGAAGGCGCCCTGACGCACCGCGAAACTGCTGCGCAGACCCAGGTCCTCGACCGTGATGGCGAAGCTGCGGCCTTCCAGTTCGGACGGCGGTGTGAGCCATTTCAGCCGCCGCGCCAGTTCCAGCCCGGCGGTGAAGTGCAGCGAGACGAACGGCGCGGGTAGACGCCGGCCCAGCCGGGCGAGCACGCCCGGCACTTGAATCGCCGCGCTCATGCCACGGCCTCCAACAGATCGATGCCCGGCTGGCCATGGAAGTAGCCGTTGCAGCGGACCATGCCCGCGGGCGGCTGCGCCTCCATCGGCGCCAGGCCGCGCCGCATCGCATCCAGCGCGGCGATCGCGTCCAGCGTGCCGGCCGATTGCGGACTCACCCGCAGCACCTCCACGCCCATGGCGGCCAGCGCCGGCGCCTGCGACAGCAGGTCCAGGCAGGCTCCGGACTGCACCTGGATACCGTTGATCGCCAGGAAATCCCTCGACTCCCGCGTGCGCATGTCCAGGCCGTCCGGATGCTCGATGCAGCGAAAGCCGCAGTCGTCCTTCTTCAAACGGAAATGCCGTGCGGTGAAGCAGCGCGCCGAGAACGCCAACGCCATGCGGCCCCAGACCATGACTTCCGCCTCCAGGCCGGCAGGCCTTTCCGCCATGAGAAGAG
>NZ_JAOCAT010000032.1:0-79026 GCF_029839485.1 Achromobacter sp. GD03932 | reverse complement strand
CCAACGGCCAAACGCTCACCACGCGGCACCGTCACCGCCCAGAACACCAACGCCACAACACTGATACCGGCACCCAACACGCAAACCCCCAGCCAGCCCGCCTGCGCATAAACCACCGTCGAAGCGATAGACCCCAATCCGCTGCCCACCGCATAGAACATCATGTACCCGCCGACCAATCGACTATGCGCCTGCGGATTCACGCTGAAGATCATGGTCTGATTCGTCACGTGCAGCGCCTGCAGGGCGATGTCCAGGACCAGCACGCCCAACGCCAGCAGCCACAGGCTTTGCTCCAGGAAGGCAATCGGCACCCAGGCCAGGCAAAGCAACGCCAGACCCGCGGCCGTGGTCCGCTCGCCCTGCCCGCTATCGGCCAACCGTCCCGCGCGCGCCGCCATCAGCACGCCCGCCACGCCCACCAGTCCGAATGCGCCCACCGCGCTATGCGTCAGCGAATGCGGCGGCGCGCTCAGGGGCAGTACCAGCGCGGTCCAGAAGGCGCTGAAGGCGGCGAACATCAGCAGCGCGATCATGCCGCGCACGCGCAGCACGCGTTCGGTGGCCAACAGGCCGTAGAGCGAGCGCAGCAAGGCCCAGTAACCCATGTCCACCGCGGGCAGCCGGCGTTGCGGCAGGCGCCGCGCCAGCACCACCGCCAGCACGGCGGCCAGCGCCGCGGACACGACGTAGACCGCGCGCCAGCCCCAAAGGTCCGCCACGGCTCCGGCCAGCGTGCGTGCCAGCAACAGGCCGATGACTACCCCGCCTTGCGCGGCGCCAACCACGCGGCCTCGCTCGCCCGGTGCGGCCAGCGCCGCGGACAAGGCCAGCAGGCCCTGCGTCATTGCCGTTCCCAACAAGCCCAGCGCCACCATGCCCATCAATAGCCAGGGCGTGCCGGCCGACAGCGCCACGGCCGCCAAGGACAGCACCAGCAGCGCCAACTGTCCCAGCATCAGGCGCCGACGGTCCAGCAGGTCGCCCAGCGGCACCACGAACAGCAGCGCCAGCGCGCAGCCCAGTTGGGTGGCCGTGACCACGATACCCACCGCGCCTTCGGCGATGCCGAACTCGCGGCCGATGGCGTCCAGCAGGGGCTGGGCGTAATACACATTCGCCACGCTCAGGGCGCAGGCCACCGCCAGCAGCATGACCAGGGATCTGGGCATCGGGCCTGGGGGTGCGGAATCGGCGGGTTCTGGTCGGGCTGACATGTCTTGCTCCAATTTGGTTGCTTTATAAAACCAGAATAGTAGTTTTCAAGGTTTTATAATGCAACCGAAATTTCGATACGCCTGCCATCACCGCCTTTCCCTCAGCAAGGATCCGATATGGTCAAACGCACTAGTCTCGAAGGCGCCGCCTGCCCGGTGGCGCGCTCCCTGGACGCGATCGGCGACTGGTGGTCGCTGTTGATCGTGCGCGACGCCTTCGACGGACTGCGGCGCTTCGGCGAATTGCAGAAAAGCCTGGGCGTGGCCAAGAACATCCTCAGCGACCGGCTGCGCACGCTGGTGGCGCACGGCATCCTGGAAGTGGCGCCGGCCTCGGACGGCAGCGCCTACCAGGAATACGTGCTGACGGACAAAGGCCGGGCTCTCTTTCCGGTGATCGTGGGCTTGCGCCAATGGGGCGAAGAGCACTACTACGGCCCCGCCGAACCCCATTCGACGCTGATCGACCGCAAGCGCGGCCAGCCCGTGCGCAAGCTGGAAATCCGCGCGCAGGACGGCCGCCTGCTCGGGCCGGACGATGCCGTGGTGCAGAAGACCGCGCTCGCGGGCTAGCTCCGCTGCGCAGCCCCCGCGGCAGGCCATTGCCCGGTTGCCAGCGCGGTGGGCGAATACGAATCGAAGCGCCAGCGCAACGCCAGCGCGCCGGGCCGGCGGACCACACGCCGCACATGCACCCGCCACAGCCGCTCGGCGCCCTCGAACTGCGCGATCTCCGGGCTGTCCAGGATGATTTCAGCGGCGCCCGTCAGCTGCAGCACGTCGCCGCGCTCGAAGTCCATGAACAGCAATCCGGCGCGCGGGTTGAGCACCATGTTGCCCAGGGTGTTGAAGAAGCGGTTGCCGGAAAAGTCGGGAATGGTCAGCACGTCGCCGTCCACCCGCACGAAGCCCGGCTTGCCGCCGCGGTGCGACACGTCGACCTTGCGGCCGCCTTCGTCCGCGTAGGTGGCCACGAAGAACGTGTCGGACCGGGCGATCAGCGCCCGCGCGGCATCGTCCAGTCCGCCACGCTCATTGGGCACGCCCGGAAAGCGCAGCGCCGGCGAACGCGAAAACTGGAATTCCCGGGCCTGGATGTATTGCGGGCAATTGCCGAAGGACTGCGTCACCGCCACCTCGAAGCGCTTGCCGTCCCAGGCCGCGATGCGACCGTTGGCACGGTTGCGCCGGCGCGTGTGCAGCTCGATTCCCAGCAGGCCCACCTGCCGGTCCGGCCCCAGGCCGGCCAGCAGCGGATCGTCGGCATCCGGCACGGCGGACACGCGCAGGCTGCGCGGATCGGGCGAGGACACGAAGCCGGGCAGGCCTTCCAGCACGCCGGCCCAGGGATCGCCCTGCCCGTCCACCGCGCCTGCGACCAGGAACGGCAGCTGCTCAAAAAACAGGCGGTGCTGGTCCGGCATGTAGTCGCGGATGACTTTGGGTCCGGTCACCGCCATGCGTTCGGCGATCCCCACGTGCTGTTGCAGCAGGCGTTCGCCGGCATGCCAGGGCGACGGCGGGAGGGTGGCGGGCTCTGCGATGGACATGGCGTGCTCCTTGCGCGCGGCGCTCGCCCTCAGGCGGCCTGCAGGCCCACGGGCGAGCGGGGCATGGCCACGAAGCGCGGCAGGCTTTCGATGCGGCCCAGCCAGGCGCGCACGTGCGGATAGGCATCCAGCGAGACGTTGCCTTCAGGCGCATGCGCCACATAGGCATAACAGGCCACGTCCGCGATGGTGGGCGCCGCGCCCGCCAGGAAATCGCGCCCGGCCAGTTCGCCGTCCATGACCTTGAGCAAGGCATGGGCGCGGGCCAGCGTGCTGTCCACGTCATAGGCCGCGCCGAACAACGTCACCAGGCGCGCAGCCGCCGGGCCGATGGCCAGCGGACCGGATGCCACCGACAGCCAGCGCTGCACCGCCGCCGCGCCGGCGGGATCCTCCGGCAGCCAGGCCTGGCCGCCGTAGCGCTTGGCCAGGTAGACCAGGATGGCGGTCGAATCCGCGACCACCACTCCGTCATCGTCGATGACCGGCACCTGGCCGAAGGCGTTGAGCGCCAGGAACGGCGGGCGTTTCTGCTCGCCGCCGCGCAGGTCCACGTCGACCTTGCGGTGCGGCACGTCCAGCAGGGACAGCATCAGGGCGACGCGATGGGCGTGGCCGGACAGGGGAAAGCCATAGAAGGTCAGCGAGGGGGGCTGGGCGGTTTGCATGAGCGGGCTCCAAGTCGGATACAGGCTCCATCTTGTGCCGGCGCCGGGCGCGCGTGAACGGCCAGCGGCGGCAAGACACTCTTGCAGCGGATGAAAGAAAGATGGCGAGCGCGGGCCCGGACGCTACGCCGGCAGCGTCGCCAGATCGCGCCGCAAGGCCTCGACGCAGAACTCCACGAAGCTGCGCACCTTGGCCGAACTCTTGCGGCCTTCCGGATACACCAGGTGGACCGGCAGCGGCGGCAGCTCGAAGTCGCGCAGCACCACCTCCAGGGCGCCGCTGGCCAGGTGCCGCGCCACCTGGTAGGACACCACCTGCGTCAGGCCCCAGCCCTCGCAAGCCGCCAGCACCGCGGCCTGAAAGGACGTGACCGTCAGCTGCGAATCGACGCGCAGGCTGCGGGGCTGGCCGTCCTGCTGGAAGCGCCATTGCGGCGTGCGGCCCTCCATGGCGGCGGTGACGGTGCAAAAGCGCGGCAGCGACTCCAGGTCCCGCGGCACGCCGTGTTCGCGCAGGAAGGCGGGCGCGGCGCAGACCACGCGGCGCACCTGCCCCACCGGCACCGCCGTCAGCGTCGAATCCGGCAAGGCGCCGATGCGCACCGCGACGTCCACCCGTTCGTCCAGCAGGTTCACCACGCGGTCCACCAGCAGCGTGCGCACGGAAACTTCGCGGTGCGTGCGCAGATAGGCCAGCACCGCCGGCATCACGTGCAATTCGCCGAAGAACGCCGGCGCAGTGATGCTGAGCGCGCCTCGCGGCGCGGCCATCGCGCCGGTCACGGCGTCGTCGGCCTGCTCCACTTCGTCGAGGATGCGGCGGCAGTCGTCGGCATAACGCTGGCCGGCCTCGGTCAGGCGCAGGCTGCGCGTGGTGCGCACCAGCAGCAAGGCGCCCAGCCGCCGCTCCAGCGCCGAAACGCTGCGCGTGACGGTGGGCGCCGACATCTCCAAGCGGCGCGCCGCCGCGGCGAAACTCTGCGCTTCGGCCACCGCCAGGAATACGCTCATTTCATGGAATCGATTCACGCCTTGCGGCCTCCGCGCTGATTTTGGGAAAGAGAGTAGAAGCGCGCGCAGGGGCGCGTCAATCGAACTCCTTGCGCAACCACCCCAGGAAAGCCTTGACCGGCGGATGGCGTTCGCGGCCCGGCGCGCACAGCGCGGTGTAGGCGGCCCCCGCCACCCGCACTTCAGGGCGATACGCCGCCAGGGTGCCCGCCGCCACGCTGTCCGACACCATGACGGAGCTGGCCAGCACCAGGCCCTGGCCGGCAATCGCGGCCTGCAGGGCATAGTGCTCTTCCTCGTAGGCATGCAGCGCCGCCGGCTTGCGCCAGGACGGCAGGCCTGCCGCCTCGCACCAGTCCAGCCAGCCCTGCTCGTACAGCTGCGAATCGCGCCAGCGCACGGTCACCAGCGACGGCGCGCGCCTGCCCGGCCGGGCGGCCAGCGCGGGCGCCCCATAGACGCCGAACCACTCCTGCAACGAGCAGGCGGCGTGCAGCCCGGGCCAGCGCGAGCGGCTGTAGCGGATGGCCAGGTCGACGCTGGCGTCGCGCAGCAGGTCCACCGTTTCGGGGCTGGTGTTCAGGTTCAGCTGGTATTGCGGAAACGCCGCGTAGAAGCGCCCCAGCCGCGGCACCAGCCATAAGGCCGCGAACGAATGCGTGGTGGACAGCGTCAGCGCGCCAGAGGCCGGCGCGGCGCGCAAGGCGTCCAGGGTCTGCGCCACGTCGAGCAAGGCGCCATGGACGCCTGCAAAAAGGCGCGCCCCCTTCTCCGTCAGGCGCACGCCGCGCGGCACGCGTTCGAAGAGCGCGTAGCCCACGTGCCGCTCCAGCGCCTTGACCTGATGGGACACGGCCGTGGCCGTGACCGCCAGTTCGGCCGCGGCCAGTTTGAAGCTGAGCAATCTGGCGGCTGCCTCGAAGGCGCGCAACGCGGTCACCGGTAGCGTGGCAAACATGGATTCCTGGCTCTATGGATGAAATCAATTCATCATATTCAAGGATTCATCATTTGTCGCCTGTCAGTCCGTAAGACAGAATTTTCCTCACTACATGGAAGCATCCATGCCAACAAGAGGAACCAGACATGAATTCAGATCATCCCACCAAGCGCCTGCTGATCCTGGTCGGCAGCCCGCGGCGCGACGGCAACAGCGCGACCCTGGGCGCGGCCGCGCTGCGCGGGGCCGAGACCGCGGGCACCCAGGCCACGCTGCTGTTCCTGGACGACTACATCGAGGCCTTCCTGCCGGACTTGCGGCGTTCGCCCCCGCCGACCGACCGATACGCCGAGCTGTTCCTGGAACACTTCCTGCCGGCCGACGGCGTGCTGATCTGCACCCCGATCTACTGGTACGGGATGTCGGCGCAGACCAAGGCGTTCTTCGACCGATCGTTCAGCCACTATGCCGGCCAGGGCCCCGAGCCCGACCGGGTGAAGCAGCGCATGACCGGCAAGCGCCTGGGCCTGGCGGTCGCGTCCGAGGAAACCTACCCCGGCGCGGCGCTGGGCATCGTGCACCAGATCCAGGAATACGCGCGCTACACCCATTCGGACTTCGTCGGCTACGTGCATGGCGCCGGCAACCTGCGCGGCGAAATCGCGGCGGATCCGCGCCAGCCGCTGCAGGCGGCGGCCGAACTGGGCGCCGCGTTCTTTACCCGCAAGTACTCCGACTACCGGGTGGAAACGCCGCGCGCCCGCAATGTCTGGGAGCCCGCCCCTGCGTTGCGCAGCACGCCGGGCGTGCTGCCGTAGACCAGCTTGAACACGCGGGTCAGATGGGCCTGGTCGGCGAAGCCCACGGCATGCGCGGCGTCGGCCAGCGCCAGGCCGTCGCGCAGCAGCGCCCGGGCCCGCGCCACCCGCCAGTTGCGCAGCCAGGCCTGCGGCGGCAGGCCGTAGCGCCGCGCGAACTGCTTGACCAGGGTGGTCCGGTGGCGGTCCTGCGCCAACGCCAGGGCCTCCAGGTCCGGCGCGCAGGCCGGGTCGGCGGCCATGCGTGCGCGCAGCAGCGCGCAGACGTCGGACTCGTCGCCGGCCGCTGCGGGGCTGGCCTGCGCATGCGCCGCCAGCAGGCCGAACAGCGCGGCGGAGATGCGCTCGCGACGCTCGGGGTCGGCGATGGGATCTGGCGTGAGTGCGTCCAGCCACGCCTGGCATAGCGCCGTATCGCGGATGACGGGCCCCGCCAGCGCTGCGCCGCCCGCGTACAGCGCGAGTTCGTGGTTCCTGAACCAGGCCTGATCGATATAGGCCATGCGGTACCCCAGCGGCGCATCCGAGGTGCCGCCGGTATGGACTTGGCCAGGCGCAATCACCACCAGATCGCCCTCGCCCGCGGCCTGCGGCTCGCCATGCACGGTGAAGGCGCAGCGGCCCTGCGCGATGGCGCCGATGGACCAGGCATCGTGGAAGTGCGGCGCATAGCGGTAGCCGCGCAGGTCCGCGATCAGGACGTCGCCGGGCAGGCCGGCGCCGCAATGCCAGATGTGTCGGGAAACCGCCATGGATACGTGTGCGTGGGGCGCCTAGCCGAAGTAGCTCTGGTCCGAGGTCAGCGTGCGGGCCAGCAGCCATGCGTTGCGGGGATTCTCGCCCACGCGGCGCACGGCATATGGCCACCAGTCGCCGCCAAAGGGCAGATAGACCCTGACGTTATAGCCCAAACGGCGCAGCGCGAGCTGCCAGTCCGGCCGCACGCCGTAGAGCATTTCGAATTCGAAGGCTTCGGGCGGCCAGCCGCGCTCCCGCGCCAGCGCCAGGATGGCGCCGGCCAGGCGGTCGTCATGGGTGCCGAAGACGGGCTGGAAGCCGGAATCCAGCGCCTCGCGCGACAGCATGATGGCGGCGGCGTCCAGATAGGCCTGGTCGATGCGCGCGCGGCCGGCGTGGTCCAGCGCGCGCTCCGGAAACGCGCCCTTGACCAGCCGCAGCGACGTGCGCTGGCGAATCGCCCAGGCCAGGTCCTGCGGCGTGCGGCGCCGCTGCGCCTGTAGCGTCAGGCCTGCCGGTATGCCGGCTTGCAGCAGTTCGCGGTGCAAGGCGCAGGTGCGGTCGCAGATGGAGGAATCTTCCATGTCCAGCACCATCCAGTCGCGTCCCAGGCCGACCGTCCGGCGCGCCGCCAGGCCGATGCGCCGGGCATTGTCGCGGCCCAGCGCATCGTCGCGCATATAGCCGATGGCCGTGGGATCGACCGACACGTGCACGTCCAGTCCCGCATGCTCCAGCGCCCGGCAGGCGCCGAGCGCCTGGGCCACGTTTTGCTCGATGGCCTGGGGATCGTCCACATATTCGCCCAGGTAGAAGAGCGAGGCGCGGATGCCGTGCGCCTCGCGCAGCCTGGCGGCCGTGCGGACGGCGGCGTCGACGTCCGCGCCGCCGACGAAACGGGCCGCCAGCGACGTGCGGGCCGCCATGGCCCGCATCGCCCGCCCCACGCCCGGGCTGCGCGCCAGCGCGATCGCGGTTCTCTGGAACATGCTCATGGGCTCTCTCCCTATAAAGAGAGCCACTGTGCCGGTGCGGCGCGCGCCCGTCTTGAACGCCAGTGAAAACTTCCTAATCCAGCGCCAACCCGCGGGCGCGGCCGAACAGCGGGCGCTGCACCGTCTGCGCCAGCAGCACGCCGGCCAGCGTCACCGCGCCGCCCAGCAGATGGTACAGGTGCAGCTGCTCGCGCAGCATGACGAAAGCGGCCAGCGCGGTGAACAGCGGCAACAGGTTGATGAAGATGCTGCAGCGATTGGGCCCCAGCCGCTGCACGCCTTCGATCCACAGGAAGGACAGCAGCACCGACGAGAAGATGCCCGCGTACAGGATCAGCGGCACCGTGTTCATGTCCAGCGCGGCCTGCGCCGCCGGCACGCGCAGGTACAGCGGCAGCATGTAGAGCAGCGCGAAGATCGATTGCACGAAGGTGGACTGCCAGGCCGGCAGCGGCACCTTCCAGTGGCGCAGCAGCACGCCGTACAGCGCATAGGACAAGGCGGCCAGCAGCATCAGGCCGTCACCGACGTGGATGCCGTGCTGGAACACGCTCAGCATGTCGCCCTGGCCCACCAGGTACAGCAGGCCGAGGAACGACAGCGCGCCGCCGGCAGCCATGCCCAGGGTCAGCGGATCGCGCAGGATCACCACGCTGAGCAGCATGCTCAGCAAGGGAATCAGCGCGGTCAGGATGGCCATGTTGGTGGCGGTGGTGGTTTCGGCTGCGCGATAGGACAGCGCCTGGAACACTGCCGACGACAGGGCGCCGTACAGCGCCAGCTTGGGCCAATGGCGCAGGATGGTCTTGCGGTTGCGCCAGGCCGGGCCGGCCGTGAACAGGCCCATCAGGAACAGGGCCAGCACCAGCCGGTAGAAGGTGATGGCGGTGGGTGAGATGGCGCTGGCGGCCATCTTGGAGACGATGACGTTGCCCGCCCAGAACAGGATGGCGAACAACGGAAACAAGTAGGACATGGTGGTTGCGCTCGGAGGATGAGAGATGGCCTCCTGCCGCCTGCGGCGCCCCTTTGCGGCGACGCAGGCGGCAGGAGTATCGCTATCCTATTGAGCGCGATCCGGTCCGTCTGCCGATGAAAAGGCAGCCACTATCGCAAAATGGACATCGCCCGTATCAGGGGCGGAACGGCGCCGGATCCAGCGGCAGCTCCAGCCCGCCCATCTGGGCCGTCAACAGCGCGGCGCTGCCGCAGGCCAGGGTAAAGCCCAGCGCGCCCTGCCCGATGTTCAGCCACAGGTTGTCGGCGGCATGGCTGCGCCCGATCAGAGGCTTGCTGGTGGGGGTGGCCGGACGCAGCCCCGCCCAAGGTACTGCCTGGCGCAGGTCCAGCGCCGGAAACGCCTCGTGCACCTGGCGCTTGAGCAACCCGATGCGCGCCGTGTCGATGCCGGCATCGGCGCTGCCGATGTCGACCATGGCCGCGATCCGCAGCACGCCGCCGACGCGGGCGTAGACGATGCGCCTTTCGTAGTCCGTGACGCTGATGCGCGGCGCCACCGAGTCGTCGTCCTCGGCCAGCGGCACGCTCAGGCTGTAGCCCTTCAGGGGATACAGCGGCACGTCATGGCCCAGCGGTTTGAGCAGCGTGCGCGTGCCGATGCCGGTGGCCAGCACGATGGCGTCGGCGCCGATGTCGCCATCGCGCGTGTTCACCGCCACGATGCGGCGCCCTTCGCGCTGCAGGCCGGACACCGGATTGGACATGGCGCATTGCACGTTGGCCATGGTCTGCAGGCGGTCGAACAGCGCCTCGGTGAACTGGCGGCAGTCGCCCGCCTCTTCGCTGGGGGTGTAGATGGCCCCGGCCAGGCTTGCGCCCATGCCGGCCAGCGCGGGTTCCAGCGCCAGCGTCTGGGCGGCGTCCAGCACCTGCTGTTCGGCGCCGTGGTCGGCCTGGTACGCCACCAGTTCGCGCGCCTTGTCCAGCAGGGCCGGACTGCGGTAGGCGATGAGCTTGCCGTTCTTCAGATGGCCGAAATCCAGGTCTTCCTGCTCCAGCAGCGAATGCATGACGTCCCGGCTCAGATAGGACAGGCCAGCCAGCTGGACCGTGGAAGCCTTGGCCACCGAGGCCCGGCACGCCAGCGCGAATTGCAGGCACCAGCGCCATTGATGGGGATCCAGCCTGGGCCGGAAACGCAGCGGGGAATCCTCGCGCAGCAGCCAGCCCGGCACGCTGGGCAGCACGCCGGGACCGGCCAAAGGCGCCACGTAGCTATAACTGAGCTGGCCGCCATTGGCGTAGCTGGACACCTCGGCCGGACGCGCCTGGCTGTCCACCAGCACCACGTCATGGCCCTGGCGCGCCAGGAAATAGGCCGACGTGACGCCCACGACGCCAGCGCCGATTACGCAAACCCGCATACTCTTAGATCCAGAAAGACAGGGACACCGCGCTATTCTGGGACGCGCCCCGCCCGTCCGGCAAATGCCAAACTCCGCAGGGTCCATAACAAAACATCATGCCCCGCCTCAGGCGACGCGGTGCAGCTTGATGATGGCGGCGGCCGTGGGGTCGCGCACCAGATCGGCCAGGGTGTAGCCGTTGAGCGCCTCGTAGAAGGCCTGCAAGGTTTGCGCCAGCACGCCGGACAAGCGGCACGCACCGTCCAGCGCACAGGGAGGCTCGCGGCAGTCGATCAGCGGCCCCTGCTGCTCCAGCTGCCGGATCAGGTCGCCCAGCCGGTAGCGGTCGGCGGCCTGCGACAGCCGCAGGCCGCCGCCCTTGCCGCGCGAGGTGCTGACCCAACCCTGCTGCGCCATGAAGTGCACCACCTTCACCAGATGATTGCGCGACACGCTGAAGCGGTCGGCGATCTCCGGAATGGTGACGGCGGCGGACCGGTCGCGGCATTGCGTCAAGTACATCAGGACGCGCAGGCCGAAATCGGTGAATCGGGTCAGTTGCATGGCAGGGACGAAAGGAATGGGCGCTGGCGGCCCGGAAACTCAGGCCGCCAGGATACACCGCTCAGGCGGGCGCGCCGCCGCTGCCGAAGGCTTCGGCATGGATGCGGTCCGCGGGCACGCCCAGGCCGGTCAAGGCCTCGCGCTGCGCGCGCATGAAGCCGGCCGGGCCACACAGGTAGTAGTCCGCGCCAGGCACGATGACTTCGTCGCGGATGGCGTTCAGGTCCACCCGGCCGGCGTAATCGTAGTCGCGGCCCGGCTCGTCGCCGTGGCCGACCTCCTCGTAGAACACGGCCTTGCGCACGTTGGCGCGTTCGGCGGCGATGCTGTTGACGTGATCGCGCATGGCGTGGACCGAGTTGTTGCGGCAGCCGTGCACGAAACGGATCTGGCGCTCGTCGTTCAACCCCACCAGATGGTTCAGGATGGAGACCATGGGCGTCAGGCCCACGCCGCCGCTCAGCAGCACCACCGGCGCGCTGCCTTCGTCGCGCAGATGGAAATCGCCCTGGGGCGGCGCCACGTCCAGCACCCCGCCCTCTTCCAGGCGGTCATGCAGGGCGTTGGAAACCCGGCCGGCCGGCGTATCGGCGCCAGCCGCTTCGCGCTTGACCGAGATGCGCAGGCGGTCCTGGCCCGGCGCGTCGGACAGGCTGTACTGGCGCGGTTGCATCAGGCCCAGTTCAGGCACGAAGACGCGCACCGACACGTACTGGCCGGGGCGGTAGACAGGCACTTCGCCGCCATCGGCCGGCGCCAGGTAGAAGGACGTGATCTCGGCGCTTTCGCGCTGCTTGCCAACCACGCGGAACGCGCGCCAGCCGGTCCAGCCGCCCGGCTTGGCGGCCGACTCCGCGTACAGGCGCGCCTCTTCGGCGATCAGCAGGTCGGCCAGTTGGCCGTATGCCGCGGCCCAGGCAGCCACCAGCTCTTCCGTCGCCGCCTCGCCCAGCACTTCGCTGATGGAGGCCAGCAGATGCTTGCCCACGATCTGGTAGTGCTCGGGCCGGATGCCCAGGCTGACATGCTTGTGCACGATGCGCGTCACCACGGGCATCAGCACCGAGGGATCGTCGATGTGCTCGGCATAGGCCGCGACCGCGCCGGCCAGCGCCTGCTGCTGCTCGCCGCCGGCTTGGTGACCTTGATTGAAGACATGCTTGAGCTCGGGGTTGTGCTTGAACATGCGGGCATAGAAATGCTTGGTCAGCGCAACGCCGTGCGTCTTGAGAACGGGCGCCGTGCCCTTGACCAGGGCGCGGATTTGGGGACTCAACATCAACTGCTCCTTGTGGCGCGATCGGAATCGCCATTAAACATGCATTTATAATACATCTTTAAATGCCCGCTGAAAAACACCAGGCGATTCAATCCGGTCCGGAAGTCCACCCGCCCAGGATGGCAAGCGGCGGTAACACGCAATCGGCCCCGGCGCGCCATTGGGGTCGCGCCGCGTCGTCAGCCGGTCCGCGCCACGCCACGGACGCGATCCAGTCCTCGCCCAGGCGCCACGAACAGGCGCGCCACCGCCCCGGCGGCGCACGCAGGCGCCACCCCGCCTTTCCGTCGAACGCCAGGCCCACTGCGGCCATGTCCGCGGGGAAATCCAGTCCGGCCGCCTTGATGAAGGCTTCCTTCAGCGTCCACAAGAGATAAAAGCGTTCCAATTGGGCTGCGCCTTCCAGACCGGCCAGCGCGGCTTGCTCGGCCGGCGCGCATACCCACTCGGCCAGGCGCAGGACCTCGCGCGGCCGCACCCGCTCCAGATCGGCGCCCAGTTGCCACCCCAGCGGGGCGGACGCGCAGACCGCGTGACCGCCGCTATGGCTGAGCGACAGGGTTGCAAGCGGCATGGCCTGCCTGGCGTCCTGCAGCAGCGCCCTGCTGACCCGCCAATCGATCTGGGCCTTCGAACTGCGCAGCGCCGGCGCACGCGCGGCGTCCGCGGCCGACAGGTCCTGGCTGCGGTAGCCAGCAGCGGCGCCTTTGTCTGCCCACCAGATTAAAAGTTCCTGAATGCTCACGGGAGAAAGTAACAAATAGCAAGCTTAAGTGTAAGAAATACAGGAAATATTGTGTATTATGTAACGTTTTAAATCAAAATGGCCTGACATCGCCATAGTAGAATCGCGCGCTATGTTGACGTTTTCGATCGCGCAATGGCAGGGTTGGGCGCAAGGAATCGATGGCCCCAGCGACTGGTTGAAATGGGCCGAACATCCGTTCTGCCCGATCGGAAATCAGAATCCGCCCCGCCTGGACTTCCTGCCTCCCTTGCAACGCCGCCGCCTGAGCCCGCTGGCTCGCGGGGTGTTCGAGTGCGCGTGGCCGTTGGCCGAGGGACGCCCGCCCATGCCGCTGGTATTTGCCTCCCGCCATGGCGAAACCACCCGCAACTTCGGCCTGCTGCAAGCACTGGCGGCGGACGAACCCTTGTCGCCCACGGCCTTCGGCCTGTCGGTCCACAACGCCATCGCCGCGCAGTGGTCGATCATACGCCGCGAAACCACCGAATCCGTGGCCTTGTCGGTGGAAGACGACGGCCTGGAGCATGCCTGCATCGAAGCGTCGATGCTGTTCGACGCCGGCCACCAGGACGTGCTCGTGGTGCTGGCCGAGGAACGGCCGCCCGCGCCTTACGCCCCCTGGATGGATGACGCGCCCTACGCTTATGCGGTCGCCCTGCATCTGCAGCCCGGCGCCGACTGGACCTTGGCCCTGGCTCCGCAGGCGCCCGATGCCGCCCGCGGCGCGCAGGCTTGGCCCAATCCCCTGAACCTGCTGCGCCACCTCCTGCTGCGCACGCCCGGCTGGCGCCACGCCAACCGCTCCCGACTATGGACCTGGACACGCACGGCATGACGAGCGCCACACCACCGCGGCAGGACTTCTGGCTCTGGCGTCTGTTCGCCACCGGCATGGCCTTCACCCTTTTCGGGCTGGGCGGCGTGCTGCTGCGCGTGCTGGTGTTCCCGCCGCAGCGCTTGCTGCCCGGCGACAAGGCGGACCGCCAGCGCCGCGCGCGCGGCGCGCTGAACGGCACCTTCCGCCTGTTCATCCGTTTCATGGTCCGAACCGGCATCCTGACCGTGGAATTCAAGGGCGCCGAACGTCTCGGCAAGCCCGGACAGATGATCCTGGCCAACCACCCTTCGCTGTTGGACGTGGTGTTCCTGGTGGGCCACGTCAAGAACGCCAACTGCATCGTCAAGCACGGCCTGGCCACCAACCCGTTCACCCGCGGCCCGGTGGCCAATGCCGGCTACATCACCAACGACGAAAGCTTCGACATGTTCGACCGCGCCGCCGACGTGCTGCGCGCGGGCGAGACCCTGATCGTCTTTCCGGAAGGCACGCGCACGCCGCGCGACGCCATGCCGCGCTTTCATCGCGGCGCCTGCGCCATCGCGCTGCGCGGCGCGCGCGTGGTCACGCCCGTGGTCATCAGCATGAATCCCCGCAGCCTGACCAAGGGCGAGCCCTGGTACCGGATTCCGCCCTGCCGCATGCGCTACGTGATCCGCGTGGGCGAGGACATCGATCCCGCCGCCTGGAGCGGCGCGCACCCGCTGCCCATCGCCGGACGCAAGATGAACGATTACCTGCACGCCTATTTCGAAGCCGAGCTGGCGCCCGCCGCGCCCGCCGGCGCCATCATGAATGAACAACCGCCCCAGGCGGTGGAAGTGGAGTCCTGACCGGATGAACCAACTGGAATTTGAACTCAAGACCCTCGTCATCGAATCGCTGGGCCTGGAGGACATCGCGCCCGACGATATCGACAGCGATGCCCACCTCTTCGGCGACGGACTGGGACTGGACTCGGTGGACGCCCTGGAGCTGGGCCTCGCGCTGCAAAAGCGCTACGGCATCACCATCGATCCCGAAACGCGCAACATGCGCGAGCATTTCGCCAGCATCGCCAAGCTGGCCGAGTTTGTCGGCGCCCAACGCCGCGCCTAATGGATATGGAGTCCAGGATGCATACCCGCGACGAAATCTTCAATACGCTGCGCGGCGCGCTGGTCGAACTGTTCGAGATCGAACCTGAACGCATCACGCCCGAAGCGAACCTGTACACGGATCTAGAGATCGACAGCATCGACGCCATCGACCTCATCGACCACGTGCGCCGCCAGACCGGCCGCAAGCTCGACGCCAACGACTTCCGCACCGTGCGCACGGTCGAGGACGTGGTGCAGGCCATGTGCCAGAAACAGGACCCCGCCGCATGAGACGCGGCGTGGCGGCAGCCCTGGCCGTGGCCGGCATCGCCTATCCCTTCGCCGTCCACGCGGCGCTGGGACGGGTAAGCGCCGCCTGGCTGGCGCTGCCGCTGGCCCTGCTGTGGCTGGCGCGCGGCCTGACCGCGGATGGCGCCCGGCCGGGCGCGCGCCTGCTGCCCGCCGTGGCGGTGGCGTTCTGCCTGATCCTGGCCATCTCGAATTCGCAAGACTGGCTGCGCTGGTATCCGGTGCTGGTCAACGGCATGATGCTGGCGATCTTCGGCGCCAGCCTGCGGCGCGGCCGCCCCGTGATCGAACAACTGGCCCGCCTGCGCCATCCCGACCTGCCGCCTGAAGGCGTGCGCTACACCCGCAATGTCACCCGCGTGTGGTGCGCCTTCTTCGCCCTGAACGGCAGCGTGGCCGCGGCGCTGGCGGCCTGGGGCCCCTGGAGCTGGTGGACAGCCTACAACGGCGCCGTGAGCTATGTCCTGATGGGCCTGCTATTGGCGGGCGAATGGCTGCTGCGCCCCGCCGCTGCCAAGGCGGCGTAAAGCATGGCCTGGACCGATCTCTCGCAGCTGCTGCTGCCCGCCCCGCCTGACTTGGCCGGCGCCCTGGTCGCCGACGAGCCGCCGCTGACGCGCGAGGCCTTTGCGTGCGCCAGCCTGCAGGCTGCGGGCGCCTTGCAGGCCAGGCAGTTGCGGCGCGTCGCGATCTGGTTCGAGGACGCCGCGCAGATGGCCGTCGCCCTGTTCGCCTGCTGGCGCGCCGGCGCGGTCGCGGTGCTGCCGGGCGACGCCCAGGCGCAGACCTGCGCCATGCTCGACGCCACGGTGGATGCCTGGCTGAGCGACACCGAACTGCCGCTGCCGGCGCAACGGCTGTGCCGGCTGGCCGACCTGCAAGGCCACGCGCCGCTCGCGCCCGCCGAACTGGATTCCGCGTTGACGCTGGTGCTGTGCACCTCGGGATCCAGCGGCACGCCCAAACATATCGCCAAGCACTGGCGGCAACTGATGGAAGAAGTCCGCGCGCTGCAACGGCAATGGCCCGATGCGCGCGGCCCCGTGCTGGGCAGCGTATCGGCGCAGCACATGTACGGCCTGCCCTTCAGGGTGCTGTGGCCACTGTGCGCGGGACGCCAGCTGGACCGGCCGCAGCGCCTCTATCCCGAAGAACTGCAGCAGGCCAGCCTGCGCCATCCGGCCTGCACCTGGATCGCCAGCCCCGCCCTGCTGCGCCGCCTGGGACAGCGGCTGGATTGGAACCAGTTGCGTGGCCGCCTGACCCGCATCCACTCCTCCGGCGGCGAACTGCCCGCCGAGGCATCCGACCATATCGCGCAGCACCTGGGCCTGCGCCCCAGCGAGATCTACGGCAGCTCCGAAACCGGCGCCGTCGCCTGGCGCGAAGGCGACAGCCCCTGGCAGCCGCTGCCAGGCGTGGCCGTCGAACTGAACGCCGAAGGCGCCCTGCGCGTGCAATCGCCCTGGGTCAACCCCGCCGAGGCGCAGACCGCCGACGGCGCGGAGCTTGCGCATGGCGGTTTCCGGCTGCTGGGGCGCCTCGACCGCATCGTGAAGATCGAGGAAAAGCGCATTTCGCTGCCCATGCTGGAACAGGCGCTGGCGCGCCATCCCTACGTTGCCGAAGCGCGCCTGGGCGGTCTGGCCGGGGCCACGCGCCTGGCCGCGCTGGTCGCCCTGTCGGCGCGGGGCCTGCATGCCTTGCGCAACCAGGGCCGCAAGGCGCTCGTGGACGCCCTGCGCGCGCATCTGGCCGCAGGCTTCGAATCGCTGGCCATTCCGCGCACCTGGCGCTTCTTCGCACAGCTGCCCGCCAACGCCCAAGGCAAGCTGCCGCGCAGCCTGTTCGACGCCGCCGCGGGCGCCCGGCCGCTTGCGCCCGAGGCGGTGGAACTGCCCCGCCCGTCGGAGCACGAACGCCGCTATGCGCTGGAAATTCCCTACGACCTCGCCCATTTCAGCGGCCATTTCCTCACGGCTCCCGTTGTGCCCGGGGTGGCCCAGATCGGCTGGGCCATGTCGCTGGCGCAACGCGACCTTCATCCCGAGCTGCGTTTCGCCGGCATGGAGGCGCTGAAATTCCAGCGGCTGCTGCGTCCGGGCGATACCGCCATGCTGGCGCTGAAATGGGACGCCGCGAAGCAGAAGCTGTATTTCACCTACACGGTCAACGACGCGCCCTGCTCGTCCGGCCGCATTCTGCAGGCAGGCGGCCATGCCCCCGCATAAGCTCTGCGCGCTCATTCCCGTGTACAACCACGGCGCCACGGTCGCCGCGGTGCATGCGCAGCTGGTGGCGCAAGGCTTGCCCTGCGTGCTGGTGGACGACGGCTCCGAGCCGTCTTGCGCGGCGGCGCTGGATGCGTTGGCGACCCAGCCGCATACGCATCTGCTGCGGCGCGCGGTCAACGGCGGCAAGGGCGCGGCGGTGCAGGACGGGCTGCGCGCGGCGGCGGCGCTGGGCTATACCCACGCCTTGCAGGTCGACGCCGACGGCCAGCACGCCCTGGCGGACGCGGCGGCCTTCGCGGCGGCCTCCCGGGCCCGGCCCGAAGCCCTTGTGTGCGGCGCGCCGCTGTATGGCGACGATGTGCCGCGCAGCCGTCTCTACGGCCGCTGGCTGACGCGCGTATGGGTCTGGATCAACACGCTTTCGCTCGACATCCCCGACGCCATGTGCGGTTTCCGCGTCTACCCGCTGGCCGCGGCGCTGCCCGTGATCGACGGCGCGCGCGTAGGCCGGCGCATGGATTTCGACATCGCCGTCCTGGTGCGCCTGCACTGGCGCGGGGTCGCGATGGTGTGGCTGCCGACGCGCGTGGCCTACCCGGAAGACGGCATTTCCCACTTCAAGGGCCTGCGCGACAACCTGCTGATCAGCCGCATGCATGCGGGCCTTTTCTTCGGCATGCTGGCGCGCTCGCCGGCGCTGCTGTGGCGCAGGCTTGCCGGAGGTCCGCGTCCATGAACGCCGCCGATCAGCATTGGGCCGATCAGCCCGAGCGCGGCAGCGCCCTGCTGATGCGCCTGACGGCCTGGGCCGCGCGCACCCTGGGCCGCCGCCTCGTCGCGCCCGTGGTCTGGTTGGTCGTGCTGTATTTCTATGCCAGCGGCAGCCGCGCCCGACGTTCGATCGCGGCCTACCAGCGCCGTCTGGCGCAATCCGGCGCGCTGGCCGAGCCGCTGCCGCGCCGCATGCCGGTCTACCGGCAGTACCTCGCGTTCGCCAACGCCATCCTCGACAAGCTGGACGTCTGGCAGGGCAAGATCACGATGGCCCATCTGGACATCGCCGACCCTGACGGCCTGCATGCGCAAATGGGCGGGAACCGTGGCCAGATCCTGGTCGGCTCGCACCTGGGCAATATCGAGGTCTGCCGCGCGCTGGCGGAGCAAAGCGGCACCTTGAAACTCAATGTGCTGATGCACGACAAGCACGCGGTTCATTTCAACCGCCTGCTGCACGAGGCCGGCGGCGGACTGCGCATGATCCAGGTCAGCGAGCTGGATGCTCCCGCCATGCTGGACCTGGCGCAGCGCCTGGACCGCGGCGAATGGCTGGCCATCGCCGGCGACCGCGTGCCGCTGCAGGGCGACCGTTGCACGCCCGTGGACTTCCTGGGCGCCAGCGCGCTGCTGCCGCAAGGCCCCTGGCTGCTGGCCGGCCTGTTGCGCTGCCCGGTCAACCTGCTGTTCTGCACGCGCCACGGCGCGCGCTACCGCGTGGCGATGGAACGCCTGTCGGACGGCATCGAATGGACGCGCGCCACGCGCCAGGCCCGCATCGCCGAGCTGGCCCAGCGCTACGCCGACCGCCTTGCCGCGCACTGCCGCCTGGCGCCGCTGCAATGGTTCAACTTCTACCCTTTCTGGAAAGACGATGCGTAAACGGGGCGTCATCGGCGCTGAAGTCGAAATCCGCGTGCCCTTCTTCGACGTGGATCCCCTCAACGTGGTCTGGCACGGACACTACGTCAAATACCTGGAACAGGCCCGCTGCGAGCTGCTGGACCTGCTGGAGCACAACTACGACGCCATGCGCGCCAGCGGCTACGCCTGGCCGGTCATCGACCTGCATCTGCGCTATGCCCAGCCCGCGCAATTCGGCCAGCGCCTGACGGTGCGCGCCGAACTGGTGGAATGGGAGCACCGGCTGAAGATCAACTACCTGATCCTGGACGCCGCCAGCGGCCAGCGCCTGACGCGGGCCACGTCCGAACAGGTGGCGGTTTGCATCCAGACCCGCGAAATGCAATTGACCTCGCCCGCCGCGCTGGTCGACGCCGTGCGGCGCAAGCTGCAATCGATGGAGACGCCCGCATGACGCGCCGCCTGGTTTTCATGCGCCGCCTGTGCGCCCTGGTGGCCTTGGCCCTGCTGCCCCTGGCCGCCCGCGCCTTCGACCTGGCCGATCTGCAAACGCAACTGAACGCCACGCCTGTCGTGCGCGGCCATTTCGTGCAGCAGAAGTTCCTGCGCTCGCTACCGCAGCCGCTGACCAGCCGCGGCGATTTCACGTTGGCGGCGGGCAAGGGCCTGCTGTGGCTGCTGCGCACGCCGATCGCTCAGGACCTGCGCATCGACGCCCGCGGCATCTCGCGGCGCGACGAAGCCGGCAAATGGCAGGCCCTGCCGCAACACGCCGGCGCCGGCCGCGAGAACCGGCTGTTCCTGTCCGTGCTGGCAGGCGACACCGCCGGGCTGCGCGAAAACTTCGACCTGGCGCTCAGCGGCGACGCCGATGCCTGGCAGCTGCTGCTGACGCCGCGTTCGGCGCTGCTGCGGCAGATCTTCGACAACATCCAGATCAACGGCGGCAAGCTGGTCGACCGCATCGAGCTGCGCGAGACGCAGGGCGACCGCAGCGTGCTGCAGATGACGGATGCGCAGGCCGCCCAGGCCCTGACCGCCGAGGAGCAACGTGCGTTCGCCGATTGAGCGCTGGCTGCCGCGGCTGTTCAAGCTGGGGCTGCTGCTGATTCTCTGCGCCGGCGCCTGGCAAAGCCGCCATGGCTGGCCGGTGTCGGCCAACCTGATGGAGCTGGTGCCCCAGGCCGGCGCCGACGCCACGCGCCAATTGGCCGAGGCCCGCATCCAGGAACCCCTGTCGCGGCAGCTCATCGCGCTGGTCGCCGCTCAAAGCGCAAACGCCGGCGCGGATGCCGCAGCCCCCGCACGCCTGCTGGCGCAGCGCTGGACCGACAGCGGCCTGTTTTCTTCCGTGCAGGTGGAACTGCAAGTCGACGTGCCCGCGCTGCGCGCGCAACTGCTGGCGGGCAGGCTGGCCATGCTCCCTGCGGCCGACCGGCATCAGCTCGAGACCGATCCCGCGGCCTACGCCCAGCGCCGCGCGCGCGAACTCTCCGATCCGTTTTCATCTTCGGGCCTGGTGCCGGCGGACCAGGACTGGCTGGGCCTGACGCGCCGCGCCGAACAGGCGCTGCGCCCGGGCGGTGCGGTGCAGTACGACATGGGCACGGGCACCCTGCAGGCCGAACACGCCGGCAGGCGCTGGATGCTGGTGCGCGCCGAAACCCGCGGCGATGCCTTCGACGCGGCCGCGCCCCAGCAAATCGCCGCGCAGCTCGACCAGGACCGCGCGGCACTCGGCGCGGCCGGCGCCGAGCTGCTGGTGGCGGGCGGTCCCCTGTACGCGGCCGCGGGCCGGGCGCAAGCGGTTGCCGAAAGCAGCTGGATCGGTACCGGCGCCACCATCGGCATCGTGCTGGTCCTGCTGCTGGCGCTGCGGCGCGTGCGCGCGCTGCTGGCTTTCGTGCCGGTCGCCGTCGGGCTGCTGACGGGCGCGGTGGCCTGCGTGGCGGTGTTCGGCTCCATCCATGTCCTGACCCTGGTGATCGGCGCCAGCCTGATCGGGGTGGCGGTGGATTTCCCCATGCACTGGCTGGGCAAGAGCTATGGCATGACCGACTGGCAGGCCTGGCCCGCGCTGCGGCGCGTCCTGCCCGGGCTCACCATCAGCCTCGCCGCCAGCCTGGTCGGCTACGTCGCGCTGGCGTTCACGCCGTTTCCCGCGCTGACGCAGACCGCGGTGTTCTCGGCCGCTGGCCTGCTGGGCGCCTACGCCTGCACCGTGTGCCAGTTGCCGGCCTGGATGGACGGCTGGCGGCCCCGCCCCTGGCAGCCGCTGCTGCGCTTTGCCGAGGCCGCGCTGCGCGCGCGTCAGCGCCTGGCCGGACGCCGCGCCGCGCTCTGGCTGGGCGCCCTGGCCCTTATCGCCGCCACTGCCGGCGGCATCAGCCGGCTGAGCATCCAGGACGATCTGCGGCAATGGCTCAGCCTGCCCGCGCCCTTGCTGCAGCAGGCCCGGCAGATCGGCGAAATCACCGGCTTCATGCCGACCAGCCAGTTCTTCCTGGTGCGCGCGCCCGACGCCGACGAGTTGCTGCGCAGGCAGGCGCGGGTGTCGCAGGCGCTGGACGCGCTGGTCGCGCGCGGCGATCTCGCCGCCTACAACGCCTTGAGCCAGCTGGTCTCGCCGGCTGCCGACCAGAAGGCGCTGGGCGCGACGCTGGCCGGCCTGGCCGCGCAGCCCGACGCCTGGAAGCCGCTTACCGACATCGGCATCCCCTACGCGGCCATGCGCCAGGAACTGGAGTCCATGGCCGCGCTGCCGCCGCTGGCCATCGAGGACGCGCTGCAAGGCCCGCTGGCGGAGCGCTGGCGGCCGCTATGGCTGGGCCTGCGCGACGGGCAGGCTGCGGGCATGGTGACCTTGCTGGGCCTGCGCGACGCGTCCGCGCTGGAGGCCATCGCCCAGGTTGCGCCGGACGTCACGCTGGTGGACCGCAGCGGCGAACTGAACCGCATGTTCGCGGCCACGCGCATCGAAGCCGCCGAACTCAAGCTGCTGTCCTATGGGGTCGCGGCGCTGTTGCTGCTGCTGACCCTGGGCCGCGCCGCCGCCTGGCGCATCCTGGCCGTGCCGCTGGCGGCCACCGCATGCAGCCTGGCCGCGCTGGGCTACCTGGGCCAGCCGCTAACCCTGTTCAGCCTGTTCGGCCTGCTGCTGGTGTCGGCCATCGGCGTGGACTACGCCATCTTCATGTATGAACGGGTCGCTGGCGCGGCCGCCAGCCTGGTCGGCATCCTGCTGGGCGCAGCCACCACGCTGCTGTCCTTCGGACTGCTCGCGGTCAGCCAGACGCCCGCCATCGCCAACTTCGGGCTGGCGGTGGCGCTGGGCGTGGCCTTCTCGCTGCTGTGGGCGCCCTGGATCAATCCGCCGCGCGCAGCCGCAGCATCCTGCTTTCAATAACTAAAAGGACATCTCCGGCATGGAACATCGCGAAGTTGTAGTCATAGGAGCGGGACCGGCAGGCGCGGTCGCCGCCGCCCTGTTGAAGCGCCAGGGACATGACGTCCTGATGCTGGAACGCCAGCAGTTTCCGCGCTTTTCCATCGGCGAAAGCCTGCTCGCCCATTGCCTGGAGTTCGTGGAGGAAGCGGGCATGCTGCCGGCGGTGCAGGCCGCCGGCTTCCAGGTGAAGAACGGCGCCGCCTTCGCCTGCGGCGAACGCTACACCCACTTCGATTTCCACGACAAGTTCAGCCCCGGCCCCGGCACCACGTTCCAGGTGCAGCGCGCGCACTTCGACAAAGTCCTGGCGGACGATGCCGCCCGCCAGGGCGTGGAAGTGCGCTATCTGCAGGAAGTGACGGCGGCCGATTTCGACGGCGACGACGGCCCCCTGCTGGACGTGCGCAGCGCTGACGGCACTTCCTATCAAGTGAAGAGCCGGTTCGTGCTCGACGCCAGCGGCTACGGCCGCGTGCTGGCGCGCCTGCTGGACCTGGAGCGTCCGTCGTCGATGCCGCCGCGCAAGGCCATCTTCACCCATATCGAAGACCGCATCGACGACCCCGGCTTCGACCGCGAGAAGATCCTGATCAGCGTGCATCCGCAAGAACGCGGCATCTGGTACTGGCTGATCCCCTTCTCCAACGGCCGCTGCTCGTTCGGCGTCGTGGGCGGCGAAAACCTCTTTGGCGGCCCCGGCCAGGACCTGATGGCCACGCTGCGCGAGATGGCCCACGCCGCGCCCAATCTCAAGCGCGTCCTGAAGCACGCCGTCTGGGACACGCCCGCCAACACCATCGGCGGCTATTCGGCCAGCGTGCGGCAGCTGCACGGCCCCGGTTACGCGCTGCTGGGCAACGCGGCGGAATTCCTCGACCCGGTCTTTTCCTCGGGCGTCACCATCGCCCTGCGTTCGTCCAAGCTGGCGGCAGACGCGCTGCACCGCCAACTGACGGGTGCGCAGGTCGACTGGCAGGCCGAATTCGCCGATCCGCTGATGGTGGGCGTGGAAACCTTCCGCGCCTATGTCCAGGGCTGGTACAGCGGCGAATTCCAGGACGTGGTCTTCTACGAGCACGCGCAGCCCGAGATCCGGCGCATGATCAGCTCCATCCTGGCGGGCTACGCCTGGGACCGGAACAACCCCTTCGTCGCCAACCCGCAGCGCCGCCTGCGCATGCTGAGCGAACTGTGCCGCGGCGCCGAAGCGCAGCCGCTGCCCGCCTGATCCCGACCATGTCCGCCACCCGCTCCTCCTTCCTGTCCGCCGCGCGCACGCTGGGCGCGCTGCTGGCGCTCGCCCTGCTGGCGGGCTGCGCGGGCGCGCCGCCCGTGCCGGCGCGCGACGCGGACTTTCCGCTGCCGCGTCAGCTGCATGTGCTGCAGTCCGCCGCCGGCCAGCCCGCGCTGGACACGCTCTTGGTGGTGCAGCGCGAAGGCGCCGCCTTGCGCTGGTCGCTGTTCGACCCCATGGGCGTGCCGCAGGCGCGGCAGATGCTGGAACGCGGCCAATGGCGCAACGACGGCTTCCTGCGGCCCAACGCCCAGGCGCGCGATCTGTTCGCCGCCCTGATCTTCGCGTGGACGCCCGAAGCGGAACTGGATGTGGCCTATGGCGCCGGCAACTGGCGCGCCAGCCGCGAGGACGGCGGCGCGGCGCAACGCGAACTGCTGGACCGGGGCCGTCCGCGCTGGAGCGTGCGCTGGCCAGCGGCCGCACAGGCCGGCACGTTCACCATCACCACCGCAGACCAGGTCACCTGGCGGATCTCGCCCTTGAAGGAGCAGCCATGAACACCTGGTTGGGTACCCCCGGCGTGGTGTGCGCGCTGGGCGCCGGCATCGACGCGGTAGCCCGCGCCGCCTTCGCCGGCGACACCTCGGGCATGCGCCCGCAGCCGGATTGGGTCCATGGCCGCACGCTGACGCTGGGCGGCCATGCGGACGCGCTGCCGCCCATCCCCGACACGCTGCCCGCGCATCACCACAGCCGCAACAACCAATTGCTGCTGGCAGCCGCGTTGCAGATCGAGCCGCAATTGCGCGCCGCCGTGGCCCGCCATGGCGCCCACCGCGTCGCCGTGGTGCTGGGCACCAGCACTTCCGGCGTCAACGACAATGCGCCCGCCTTCCGCCAGTTGGCGGCGCAAGGCGCATGGCCGGACGGCTACGACTACCGCCGCCAGGCCTTGTCGTCTCCCGCCGCGTTTTTCGCGGACTGGCTGGGCGCCACCGGCCCCGCCTATACGCTGTCCACGGCCTGCACCTCCAGCGCCCGCGCCCTGCTGTCCGCGCGCCGCCTGCTCGCCTCGGGCCTGTGCGACGCCGTGGTCTGCGGCGGCGCGGACACCCTGTGCCGCCTGACCATCAACGGCTTCGCCACGCTGGAAGCCATCGACGACACGCTGTGCCTGCCCTTCTCCGCCAACCGCCGCGGCATCAACATCGGCGAAGCCGGCGTGCTGTTCCTGATGGAGCGCGAGCCCGCAGGGGAGCGCTCCGTGGCGCTGCTGGGCGGCGGCGCCAGCTCCGACGCCTGGCACATGTCCGCGCCCGAGCCCAGCGGCGCCGGCGCGCGGGCAGCCATGCAGGCCGCGCTGCAATCCGCCGGCGTGGACGCGGCCAGCATAGGCTGGGTCAATCTGCACGGCACCGGCACGCTCCACAACGACGCCATGGAAAGCCTGGCCATGCATGCCGTTTTTCCGCAAGGCGTGCCCTGCGCCTCGACCAAGGCGCTGACCGGCCACGCGCTGGGCGCGGCAGGCGCGCTGGAAGCGGCGCTGGCCTGGGCCACGCTGTCGGCCGGCAATGCCGAAGGACGGCTGATGCCCCACGTCTGGGACGGACAGCCCGATCCCGCCCTGCCGGCGCTGGATTTCAGCACCGCGCAGCACCGCTACGCCCAAGGCCGGCCGCGCTTGGCCATGAGCAATTCCTTCGCCTTCGGCGGCAACAACGCCAGCCTGATCCTGGGAGCCCAAGCATGACGACCTGGCCCGTCTCCAGCCTGCTGCCGCACGCCGGCGACATGATCCTGATCGACGAGGTCTGCAGCCACGACGCCGACAGCCTGACCGCGCGCGCCCTGGTCAAGCCCGGCCCCTACTCGCTGCCCGACGGCTCCTTGCCGCCGTGGCTGGGCATGGAGCTGATGGCGCAAGCCGTGGGCGCCTGGGCCGGTTGCCAGGCGCGCCAGGCGGGCGCCCCCGTCAAGCTGGGCTTCCTGCTCGGCACGCGGCGCTACGAAAGCCATGCCGACGCGCTGCCCGCCGGCGCCCGCCTGACCATACACGCGCGCCGCGGGCTGGTCGACGCCAGCGGCATGAGCGTCTTCGAATGCGAACTGCGCGACGACGCGCGCCTGCTGGCCGAGGCCAGGCTGAACGTCTATCAGCCCAAGGACCCCACCGCTTTTATCCAGGAAGAATCACCCGAATGAGCGCTGCCCCCATACTCGTAACCGGCTCGAGCCGCGGCATCGGCCGCGCCATCGCGCTGGCCCTGGCCGACGCCGGCCACGACCTGGTGCTGCACTGCCGCCAGCAACTCGACCAGGCCCAGGCCGTGCAGGCCGAGGTCCAGGCGCGCGGACGCCAGGCGCGCGTGCTGCAATTCGACGTGGCGGACCGCCAGCAATGCGCCGCCGCCCTGCAGGCCGACATCGACGCGCACGGCGCCTATTACGGCGTGGTCCTCAACGCCGGCCTGACCCGCGACGGCGCGTTTCCCGCTTTGACCGGCGACGATTGGGACCAGGTGCTGCGCACCAACCTGGACGGCTTCTACAACGTGCTCAGTCCGCTCGCCATGCCCATGATCCGCCGCCGCGCGCCTGGCCGCGTGGTCTGCATGGCGTCCGTGTCCGGCCTGGTGGGCAACCGCGGCCAGGTGAACTACAGCGCCTCCAAGGCCGGCCTCATCGGCGCCGCCAAAGCCCTGGCCGTGGAACTGGCCAAGCGCCAGATCACCGTCAACTGCGTGGCGCCGGGGCTGATCGACACCGACATGATCGACGAGCACGTGCCGGTCGAGGAAATCCTGAAGGCCGTGCCAGCGCAGCGCATGGGACGGCCCGAGGAAGTGGCCGCCACCGTCGTGTTCCTGATGTCTCCCGGCGCCGCCTACATCACGCGCCAGGTCATCGCCGTCAACGGAGGACTGTGCTGATGAAACGCGTCGTCATCACCGGCATGGCCGGCATCAGCGCGCTCGGCAACGACTGGGCCAGCGTGCAGCAGGCGTTCCAGACGGGCCGCAGCGCCATCCGCGTCATGCCCGACTGGTCGCGCTACGCCGAACTCAACACCCGCCTGGCCGGCCCCATCGAGGACTTCCGCACGCCCGCGCACTGGACCCGCAAGCAACTGCGCAGCATGGGACGGGTTTCCCAACTGGCGGTGCGCGCCGCGGAACTGGCGCTGGACGACGCGGCGCTGCTGGGCGATCCGCGCATCGCCGACGGCCGCATGGGCGTGGCCTGCGGCTCGTCGGTGGGCAGCACGGCGGAGATCCGCGCCTTCGGCAACATGCTGCTCAACGGCGTCACGGACGACCTCAACGCCAATTCCTACGTCCGCATGATGCCCCACACCACCGCGGCCAACGTCGGCATCTTCTTCGAACTGAAGGGCCGCATCATCCCGACGTCCAGCGCCTGCACCTCGGGCAGCCAGGGTATCGGCTACGCCTACGAGGCCATCCGCTACGGCCGCCAGGAGCTGATGCTGGCGGGCGGCGCGGAAGAGCTGTGCGCCAGCGAAGCCCTGGTGTTCGACGCGCTCTACGCGACCAGCCAGAAAAACGACACGCCCGAACTCACGCCCCGCCCCTACGACCGCGACCGCGACGGCCTGGTGATCGGCGAAGGCGGCGGCATGCTGGTGCTGGAATCGCTGGACCACGCGCTGGCGCGCGGCGCGCGCATCCATGCGGAAATCGTCGGCTTCGGCAGCAATTCGGACGGCACCCACATCACGCGCCCGGAAGCCAGCACCATGCGCATTGCGATGGAAATGGCGCTGGCCGACGCCAGCCTGCCACCGCAAGCCATCGGCTACGTCAACGGCCACGGCACTGCCACGGAACAGGGCGACATCGCCGAAACGCAGGCCACGCACGGCCTGTTCGGCAGCCGCATGCCCATCAGCTCGCAGAAGAGCTACCTGGGCCACACATTGGGCGCCTGCGGCGTGCTGGAGTCGTGGTTCAGCATCGAGATGCTCAACCGCGACTGGTACGCGCCCACGCTCAACCTGCGCAACGTCGATCCGCGTTGCGGCGAACTCGACTACCTGACCGAGGGCCGCAGCATGAGCAACGAATATGTCATGAACAACAACTTCGCCTTTGGCGGCATCAACACCTCATTGATCTTCCGCCGCTGGCGCTGAAGTCCGCAATACCCGCGTTTTTCCCTCTCACGAATGGAATGCCAGACATGAACGCTTCTTACCAGTTGTCCGCCGCCCTGCTCCTGTCGCTCGCATGCTCGGCGCAAGCCCTGGCGGCAGACCGTACCGTCCATCTGCCCATGCAGACCGCGATCGACGCCGCCCAGGCCGCCGGCAAGATCGATGGCAGCGTCAAGTTCTACCTGGCCGGCACCGGCCCCAAGGGCACGGTGCTGGAATCCGGCGTCGTCACCAACCGCAAGACCAACGCCTTCGCCAAGAAGGACGAGGACGCCTGCCTGTGGGTGGCCCAATCCGCCATCATCGCGCTGCATGAAGCGGCCAAGAAGGCCGGCGCGAACGCGGTGACCAATATCGTCAGCTACTACCGCAAGAACGAATACAGCAGCAAGACCGACTATGAATGCCATGCCGGCGCCATGGTGGCCGGCGTCGCCCTGCGCGGCGACCTGTCCAAGGTGAAGTAAGGCAGATCGCCAGCCGCCGGAAAACGCCGGCCGCCGGAACACGCCGGCCGCCGGAAAACGCCGGCCGCCGGTTTAAACTGCTTGTTTGTCGCCACACCACAAAGGTTTACCCATGAGCACTGCTACGCTCAAGACCCGCCTCTCCGATGCCGTCAAGGACGCGATGCGCGCCAAGGCCTCCGAACGCCTGACCACGCTGCGCTTCCTGCTGGCGGCCGTCAAGCAGAAGGAAGTGGACGAACGCCGCGACCTGAACGACGCCGAGATCACCGCCATCATCGAAAAGCAGGTCAAGCAGCGCCGCGAGTCCATCGCCGCGTTCGAACAGGCCGGCCGCACCGAAACCGCCGAACAGGAAAAGGCCGAACTGCTGGTGCTGCAGGAATTCCTGCCGCAAGCCGCCACGCCCGAGGAAGTCGCCGCCGCCATCGACGCCGCGCTGGCCGATGTGGCCGCCCAGGGCGTGACCGGCGCGCCCGCCATGGGCAAGGTCATGGCGCTGCTGAAGCAGGCCCTGGCCGGCCGCGCCGACATGACGGCGCTGTCGCAGCAAGTGAAGGCCCGCCTGGCCTAAACCCTGCCGGGGTTGGCTGCCAGCCGCCCCGCTCAGCTCAGAACGCGCCGCCGAACAGATCGGGCTGGCGCGACTGCTCCTGCGGGTCGGCGAAATTGCTCATCCCCACCCCCGCCAGCCGGTACAGCGTTTCCGGCGGCAAGTCCACGCGTTCGCACAGCAGCCTGGCGACGGCGGCCAGCTCCGCCGCCGATCCAGGCGGACTCAGGCTGGTCTGACTGCGCGTGAGGATCCGGAAACGGTCCGTCTTCAATTTGAGCACCACCGTGCGGCCCAGGGCGCCCTTCTTCAGCGCCTGGTCCCACACGCGTTCCGCCATGCGGTCGATGGCCTCGCCCACCGCGTCCAGGCGGATATCCTCAGAGAACGTGGTCTCCGACGAGACCTGCTGCAAAGGCTGGTCCGTCTGCACCTCGCGCTCGTCGATGCCGCGCGCCAATTCGTACAGGCGCCGGCCGTAGCGGCCGAAGTAATGCTCCAGTTCCTGGGCGCTGTGCGTGGCCAGGTCGCCCACGGTATGGATGCCCAGCTGTTCCAGGCGCGCCTGCGTCACCTTGCCCACGCCCGGCACCTTGCGCACCGGCAGGGGCTCCAGGAAGGCCAGCACCTTGGCGGGCCGGACCACGAACAGGCCGTCCGGCTTGTTCCAGTCGGACGCGATCTTGGCCAGGAATTTATTGGGCGCGACGCCGGCCGAAGCCGTCAGTCCGGTTTCCTCGCGGATCTGTTGCCGGATGACCTGCGCCACCTCGGTGGCCGAGGGCAGGCCCAGCTTGTTGACCGTGACGTCGAGATAGGCCTCGTCCAGCGACAGGGGTTCGATCATGTCGGTATGGCGGGCGAATATCTGCCTGACCTGGCGCGAGACCTCGCGGTAGCGGTTGAAATCCGGCGGTACATAGATCGCATGCGGACACAGGCGCTCCGCGCGGGCGGCGGACATGGCCGAATGGATGCCGAACCGCCGCGCCTCGTAGGACGCGGCGCACACCACCGAGCGCGGCCCGGTCCAGGCCACGACCACGGGCTTGCCGCGCAGTTCGGGGTTGTCGCGCTGTTCCACGGACGCGTAGAACGCGTCCATGTCCACGTGCACGATCTTCCGTAATTCAATCATGGTGGTGCTGCCCCCATGAGCCGTTCATCGCCTGAAACCCCGTGGCAAAACATATATTATGACCGGCGACAACCGACTTCCCATTCCTGCCCGCAACGGTCCATGACTGCAGCCTCAACGCCCCAAACCGACTACTTCGGCCTGACCATTCCCTTCATGCATTTCATCGGCCTGGTGCCCGAGAGCATCGCGCCGGCCTATGCCCGCACCTCGCTGCCCTGGCGCGCCGACCTGACCAACAGCCGCGGCGACGTGCATGGCGGCACGCTGATGAGCGTGCTGGACTTCACGCTCAGCGCCGCCGCCCGCGGCTCGGCCGACGGCACGGAAGGCATGGCCACCATCGATATGAACACCTCGTTCCTGTCGCCCGGCACGGGCGACCTGGTGATCGAGGCGCGCTGCCTGCGCAAAGGGGCCTCGATCGCTTTCTGCGAAGGCGAGGTCCGGCGCGCCGACGGCGAACTGGTGGCGCGCGCCACCGCCACCTTCAAGATCATCCGCCGCCGCCCGGGCGGGGACTGAGCGCGCCGGCGGCGGCAAGCCGCCGGCCCCTGCGCCTCAGTTGGGCAGGTCTCGCGAAGGCTTGACCGGCGGACGCGGATCCAGCGGCATATAGCTGCTGCACGACACCAGGCTGTAATAGATGGCGTCCTGCATGGCGCGCATGGCGGCCGCGTCCCAGGTGCCCTTGCCCCACACCGCGATGCGCACATCGGTGGTCTTGGGGCCGGCGGCCTTCAATTCGACCCGCGTCATCTCGTTGTCGCTGTAGGGCGCCAGCACCTGCACCACGCCGGACTGCGCGCTTTCGTTCATGGTGTCCACCACGCGGTAGGCGTTGTCGGTGCTGCGCAGGCAGGCATTGGCCTGCCGGATCGCCGCGTCGTAGGCGTCCTTGAAGGCCACCGGGGCCTTGAATTCGCTGTGCGGCGACGCGCTGCCGGACGAAATGCCCATCGAGCAGCCTGCCAGGCCCAGGGCCAGCGCCGAAGCCGCGACCAGTTTCCAGTACATGTGTATCTCCAGATCAGTGCCCGCGATTATCCCGCATATCGGCTGCGCGCGATAAGCGCAGCCGCGTTCACATGATCCCGATGCGGTACTCCAGGTTCTTCACCAGGGTCCGCAGGCGCGGGCCCAGGGTCTCGTACACGTGCTTTTCGTCCAGGTTATCGGCCGGGATCGTCACGTTGAAGGCCAGCGGCAAGTCATTGGAGCGATAGCGCATCGGCGTGGCGATGCCGCACAGCTCCGCCCGCCAGTCCTTGCTGACCACGCAGAAGCCGTGCTGATCGATGGCCTCGAACGCGGGCTGCAATGACGGCCCAAAACGCTCCCAGTCCTCGGGAAATTCCTCCGCGAGCCGCCCGCAGATAAGTTCACGCTCGTCCGGCGTCTGGGCATACAGCAGCGCGCGCCCGGTGGCGGTGCGCAGCAAGGGGCGGGCCGAGCCGATATCCGGGCGCGAGGCGTTCGACGCGCCGTCATGCACGGTTTCGACGTAGACCACCTGCAGGCGGTCGCGGATGGCCATGGACACCGGTCCCTTGGCATAGCGCGCCAATTCGATCATGTCGTGCGCCGCCAGTTGCCGCAGCGTCAGGTGCACCAGCAAGGGATAGCCCAGCGTCAACACGGCCGGACCCAGCGAGTACTTGCCGGTGCGTTCGTCGCGCCGCAGATAGCCCAAACCCACCAGCGTGAATGTCAGCCTGGACACCGTCGGGCGCGTCAGGCCCAGCATTTCCGCGATTTCCTTGTTGCCCAGCAGCGGCTCGGCCGCGGAAAAACACTTGAGCACGTCCAAGCCGTTGGAGAGCGTGGAGGCAAATCGCGGATGCGCTTCCAGCGAAGCGCGGGATTCGAGTTCGTAGTTGAGCGGCGTTTTCGAGTGCATGGCGGCCTAGGGATTCGGAGCATTGACAGTATATCGCCTGCCGAAATACAAACATTCCGTTCACTATAAACACTTGAATTCCATTTATTGAAATTAAAAGGCTGATTGATGACGAATTCCTGCTTTTCCCGCCAGCCGCTGGGCGCCCGCCTGTTCAGCTTTGCCGTGGTGGCCGACACCCACGTCAATGAATCGGAAGACACCTGCGCGTCGCCCTTTGCCACCAATGCCCGCGCCAATGCCCGGGCGCGGCACGTCTTCGCCGACATCGCCGGACTGGACCCCGCCCCCGCCTTCACCATCCACCTCGGGGACATCGTCCATCCGGTGCCCAGCATGCCCTCGTTCGAAGTGGCGGCCGACCGCTTCAAGGCCATCGCCGGCCAGATCGACATGCCGCTGCACCTGGTGCCCGGCAACCACGACGTCGGCGACAAGCGCATCGACTGGATGCCGGCCGACATCGTCTGCGACGACTACCTGGACAAGTACCGCCAGGTGTTCGGGCCGGACTATTACGCGGTGGACCATGGCGGCGTGCGCTTCCTGTTCCTGAACGCGCTGCTGTTCAACTCCGGACTGGCGGCGGACGACGCGCAACGCGCCTGGATCGACGAGCAATTGGCCAGTGCCAGCGGCCGCGTCTTCGCTTCGCTGCATTACCCGCCCTACCTGCATGACGCCCACGAACGCGGTTCCTACGACAACATCGACGAGCCCGGCCGCGGCTGGCTGCTGTCGCGCCTGGCCCATCCGCGCGTCGAAGGCGTTTTCGCCGGCCACGTCCACAATTTCTGGTACGACGTCATCGGCGGCGCGGAGATCTACATGCTGCCGTCGACCGCCTTCCTGCGGCACGACTTTTCCGAGTTCTACCGGGTGCCGCCGGCGGATGAGTTCGGCCGCGGCGATGTCGAGAAATTCGGCTACTTCATCGTCGATGTTCATGAGCAAGGCCATGTGGCCAAGCTGATCCGCACGCACGGCGCCATGCGTGGCGAGGCCGAAACGGACCGGGCTGCGGCGCGCACCCTGCCCACCGTCCATACCAAGACCGCCGCCTGTGACGGCATTGCGGTCGAAATGCGGCATCCCTGGGCCGAAATCGTCGAAATCCCCTGCACCGGCGGGGTGCAGGAGTTCGGCCGCAAGCTGGCCCGCAACGACTACCCGCTGATGTCCATGTGGGAAATGGGGCTGCGTACCCTCAAGATTCCCGTGCAGGATCTGCGCGACGACAAGACCCTGCGCCGCGCGCGTCTCATGTCCGACGTCGGCCACCGCTTCGTGCTGACCTCGCTGGGCTTGCCTGACGCCAGACTGCTGCAACAGGCGCGCGAGCACGGCGTGGCCATCGCCGCCATCGAGATCAACCTGAACGCCCAGGCGCTGGAAGAGGCGGGCGCGGCCCTGCAGCGCCTGCGCGAGCACACCGACGCCCGCCTCGTCTATTGCAAGATCCGCACGGGCGCGGACGACGCCCACTTCGACGGCAAGCACTACAGCCATTTCGTCAACACCGGACTGCGCGCCTCCGAGCTCGAAGCAGCGCAATCCACCCTGCTGCCGCACTTCGCCCAGAAGAACCTGGACGGCTTCACCGTGCGCCTGGACTGGGGTTCCGACCTGATCGCCACGCACCAGCAACTGGCCGCGCAGGCGCGCGACTGGGGCGCGACGGTGAACGTGGGCGTCAAGCTGGCCGACCGCCTGGCGGCGGCGAATAGCGACGACACCGCCATCGCCGCGCTGGTGGCGGAAGCCTTCCTGGCAGCCCGGGCCACAGACGCGGTGAGCTATTCCTTCGACACCTTCATGGACGTGGACCGCGGCTACTTTCCGCGCAACGGCCTGATCGACCGCCGCTACGATCCGCGGCCCGCCGGCCTGGCGCTGGCCGCGCTGAACGCGGTTTTTGCAGGGCAGGCCGCAGGCGCCGGATGGGTCGAACGCATCGACGGCGAAGCCGGCCTGCGCCTGTGCCGCTACCGCTGCGGCCAGCAGGCCTATGAACTGGCCTACGGCCCCGGTCCGGCCCTCCAGCGCCAGGTCGAGGCCGGCGCGTTCAAACGCGTCGTCGACCTGACGGCCCAGCGCGCGCTGCCGACCCGGGACGATTGGGACGAGTACGCGCGCCTGCATCTGCCCGCCCAGGCCGTGCTGCTGATCCAGCGCAACTGAATCCCCATCCCCCGCACAGGAGCCACTCCATGTTTCGACACGCAATCAAACTCGCGGGCATCCTGGCCGCCGCCTGCCTTCCCATGTTGGCGCAGGCGCAGCCCTATCCCGACAAGCCGGTGCGCCTGATCGTCGCCTACACGCCCGGCGGCGCCACCGATGTGATCGCCCGCATCCTCGCGGCGAAGCTGAGCACAAGCTGGGGCCAGCAGGTCATCGTGGAGAACAAGTCCGGCGCCAGCGGCATGATAGGCGCCGAACAGGTCGCGCGCGCCACGCCCGACGGCTACACCCTGCTGCTGGCCTACACGCCCGAGGTCTCGATCAACAAGCTGGTCTATAAACAGATGCGCGACGACCCGTTGAAGGACCTGCAACCCATCGCGCTCGTGGCGGATGCGCCGCTGGTGCTGGTCAGCGGTCCCAAGCTGCCCGCCACCACCTACGGCGATCTCAAGCGACAAGGCGCAAAGGCGCCGCTGGTCTACGGTTCGCCGGGCATGGGCGGCCAGCAGCATCTGGCCGGCGAACTGCTGCGGGTGCGTTCCGGCATGAACCTGACCCACGTGCCCTACCGCGGCACGGCGCTGGCCGTGGCCGATCTAGTGGGCGGCCAGATCGACATCTTCTTCGCCACGGCGCCAGCCATCATCGGCCAGATCGGCGCCGGCAAGCTGCACCCGCTGTTCATCGCCGGTCCCCAACGCCAGGACGTCCTGCCTTCGACGCCGACGGCCAAGGAGGTCGGCCTGGACGACTTCGACATTTCCAACTGGTTCGGTCTGTTCGGCCCCGCCGGCATGCCACCGGCCCTGGTGGAGCGCATTTCCAAGGACACGGCCCAGGCGCTGGAGGCCGCCGATGTAAAGGAAAAACTGCAGGGCCAAGGGCTGGCCATTTCCTATAAGCCGCCCCAGGAATTCAAAACCTTCATCGGCGCCGAAATGGCCAAGTACGGCGCCATCGTCAAGGCGACGGGGCTGGAGCCGCAGTAGGCCTGGGCACGGCCGACAGCGTCCGCGGGCGGTTCGACACCGCCCGCGCCGCTATGGCATTATCGACGGACCACCCGGCGGCCGGCCCCAAGCGCCCGCCGCGGCAACTTCGGAGGTCCCCCTTGTTCTCATTCCTCAAGCGCACCGTCCTGGCCGCCAGCATCATCGGCGTATCGCTGGGCGCCAGCGCCGCGCAACCGCCGCGCGCCTATCCCCTCAAGGATTTCTTCCGCAACCCCGAGCGGGGCTTCTTCCGCCTGGCCGACGACGGCCGCACACTGGGCTTCATGCAGCCCACCAGCGTGGACGGCAATCCCGCCCGCATGAACATCTACGTGCAGCCGCTGCAAGGCAGCACGCCTGTCGGCGACGCGCGCCAGCTGACCAGCGAAACCGCGCGCGACATCAGCAACTTCTTCTGGAAAGGCGCCGACGTGGTGCTCTACCAGAAGGACTTCGGCGGCGACGAGAACTTCCACGTGCTGGCCGTCAACGCCAAGACCGGCAAGATCACCGACCTGACGCCCTATGAAGGCGTGCGCGCCGGCATCGAGGACGATCTGGAAGACGACCCCGACCACGTCCTCATCAGCCACAACCAGCGCAATCCGGAAGTCTTCGACGTCTACCGCGTCAACGTGCACACGGGCGCCGCGGAGCTGGTGGCGCAGAACCCGGGCAACATCGTCGGCTGGCAGACCGACCACGCCGGCAAGGTGCGCGCCGCCGTCGCCAGCGACGGCCTGAACACCACCCTGCTTTACCGCGACGACGAATCGTCCGAGTTCCGTCCGCTCATCACCACCGATTACCGCACCAGCGTCAGTCCGGCGTTCTTCACCTTCGACGACAAGAAGTTCTACGCCCTGTCCAACCGCGGGCGCGACAAGCTGTCACTGGTGGTGATCGACCCCGCCAAGCCCGAGGCCGAGGAAGAGATCTTCACGCCCGACACCGTCGACCTGGATTCCGCCGGCTACTCGCGCAAGCGCCGCGTGCTGACGGTGGCCGCCTACCAGACCGACAAGCCGCAGTACAAGTTCTTCGACGCGCAGACCGAGACCCTCTTCAAGAAGCTGTCGGCCCAGCTCACCGGCTACGACTTCGCCATCCAGGGCTCCAACCGCGACGAGGACAAGTTCATCGTCGCCGCCTACAACGACCGCACGCCCGGCTCGCGCTACATCTACGACGCCGCCGCCGACACGCTGACCAAGCTGGCCGACATCAACCCCGCCATTCCCGAGGCGGACATGTCGCGCGTGCAGCCCATCAGCTACCAGACCCGCGACGGCCTGACGGTCCACGGCTACCTGACGCTGCCCGCCGGCCGCGATCCCAAGAACCTGCCTTGCATCGTGAATCCTCACGGCGGCCCGTGGGCGCGCGACGGCTGGGGCTACAACCCCGAAGTCCAGTTCCTGGCCAACCGCGGCTTCTGCGTGCTGCAGATGAACTTCCGCGGATCGACCGGCTATGGCCGCGCCTTCTGGGAAGCCAGCTTCGGCCAATGGGGCCTGAAGATGCAGGACGACATCACCGACGGCGTGCAGTGGCTGGTCAAACAGGGCATCGCCGATCCCAAGCGCATCGGCATTTATGGCGCCAGCTACGGCGGCTACGCCACGCTGGCCGGCGTGGCGTTCACGCCCGACCTGTATGCCGCCGCAGTGGACTACGTGGGGGTGTCCAACCTGTTCACGTTCATGAAGTCCATTCCGCCGTACTGGAAGCCCATGCTGGACAAGATGCAGGACATGGTGGGCGACCCCGAACGCGACCGCGAACGCCTGGCCGCCACCTCGCCCGCGCTGCACGCGGACAGGATCAAGACGCCGTTGTTCGTGGCCCAGGGCGCCAAGGATCCGCGCGTCAACAAAGACGAAAGCGACCAGATGGTCAAGGCGCTGCGCGCCCGCGGCGTCGAAGTCGAGTACATGGTCAAGGACAACGAAGGCCACGGCTTCCACAACGACGAGAACAAGTTCGAGTTCTACGAAGCCATGGAGAAGTTCCTGACGGAACACCTCAAGCCCTGAGTTCCTCCTCCAGCACCGCCGGGCCGCGCTCCTGCGCGCGGCCCGCGGGACGGCCGATCCAGGCCATCTCGACGCGGTCGCGCCCATGTGCCTTGGCGCGGTACAGCGCATCGTCGGCGCGCGCCAGGATGCCGTCCGCGCCGTCTCCGGACTGATACGAAGCCAGGCCGCCGCTGGTGGTCATCCGCACTTCGCGCCCTTGCAGGTGGAAAGGCGTGTCGCGCAGGGCGTCGCAAACGCGCTGCGCCTGCACCAGCGCGCGGGCCGGGTCGCAGTCGTACATCAGCAGCACGAATTCCTCGCCGCCCAACCGGCCGAAGCGGTCGCTGGCGCGCACCGCCCGCTGCACCACCTTCGAAAAATGGCGCAGCGCCGCGTCGCCAGCGGCGTGGCCGTAGCGGTCGTTGATGGACTTGAAGTGATCGATGTCCAGCACCAGCACCGCCAGTTTGCCGCCGGCGCGCTGGCAGCGCTGCAGCTCGCGCTCCAGTTCGTCCAGGATGCTGCGGCGCGAATAGGCGCCCGTCAGGCCATCGAAGGTCAGCGCAGCTTCCATCTGTTCGGACAGGCTGGTCTGGATCAGAAGCAGCAGCGCCAGGAACAGCCCGGGCACGGTCACCGTCCCGCAGACAATGAAGAACAGGCCCCAGGGACTGGGTTCGAGCAACGACGAGGGTTCTTGTCCGCCGATGCTGTAGACCGCCAGCCGCAGGGCATGCAGCGCGGCCAGGCCGAAGCTCGCCAGCATCAGGTACAGCATCACGCCGCGCGTGTGCAGGCGCCTGCGCTGGCGGAAGAACACCAGGCCCGTCGCCATCATGGCCACGAAGGTGTAGGCGGAAAACAGCAGCATGCGCGCCCGCAAGTCATCCGCCACGTACAGCAGCAGCGCGAACGCAGAGATACTGAGCGCGCCCAGCGCCGCCGTGCGCCGCGCCAGCGGGCGCAGGCCGAAGAACTGCCGCACGCCGACGTAGACCAGGCTGACCGCGCAGACCCAGGCGGCGTTCGAGACCATCACATAGACAGCGGACGGCAGAATGGGCGAAGCGGCATAGGCCAGCAGCGACAGCACTGCCAGCGCGTTGCCCGCCGTGAACGCGCCGACGCCGCCCACGTCGCGGGCGCGCAACGGCGCCAGCAATGGCAATGCCAGAGCCGTGGCCAGGCCCCACATCAGGAAGAAAAGAGAAGTCGTCATGGTGTTTGCCGGCTTGCGCCCCGAGGGCGCCCGCCGTCGCTCGTCATTGCTGTTGCACTGGGTTCATGCGCCTGGAGGGGTTACATCCCACCACTCCTGACGCTTTTTGTTACCCGTACAGCGACAGACCGGCACTACCTGGCGCCCGTCCGTCGCCGCACGCCGTTTCGCCCTGAACCTTTACCGCCCGCGCCAAGACGATTGCGCGGCAAGCGACGAAGAATACGCCACGGCAGGACTTTCGCCATGGCCCTTTGCACTAATTGACAGTTGACTGACAGTTAACACACTTATAATTCGTGCCATTGACGGTGCCATGAAGAGCGCCGCAATCACGCCCTACGGGCGTGGCGCGTACTAGCCATGCACTCCCATTGCGCGAGTGCGAAGGTCCCCGCAGCGGGCGCCGCGCAGTCCTAACCCAATGTTCCTTCCCGTGCCGCCGGCGCCTTTGCGCCAGGTGTCGCCTCGGCTCGCGCCGAAAAAAGGCATGCCCCTGGGCGGCCGGAACAGGAACGCCCCGAGTCGCAACTGCGGAAGTAAGACAGATGCAAAACAGAGGATCGACACCCCTGGGTGCCGTTGGACCGAGACTGAGCCTGCTGGCGGCTTGCGCCATCCTGGCGCCCGCCATGGCGCTGGCCGGCCCCGGCAATGACTATGACGCCCTGATCGCCCGGGCGCGCGCCGGCGACTACGAGCCCGCCCTGACGATGCTGCGCCAGCAAGGTCCGGCCGGCGGCAGCCGCGCCATCCACGACCACATCATCATCGCGGGCTGGGCCGGCAAGCCGGCCGAAGCCGTTGCCGCCTACGAGCAGTTGCCGCAAGGCGCGGCGCTACCCGCCGACATCCAGCTTGCCGTCGCACGCGCCTACCGCGACCTGCAGCGCTGGCCCGAGGCGCTGGCCGCGTATCAGGCGGGCGCGCGCCGCCATCCCGGCCAGTCCGCCTTCCCCGCCGGCGAAATCATGACGCTGGCCGACGCCGGCCGCTACCCCGAGGCGCGCGACGCCGCGGCGCGCTGGCTCAAGCGGCATCCCCGCGATGTCGACGCCCGCCTTGCCCTGAGCTACGTTCACGCCCGCCAGGGCGAGCCCTACGAGGCGCTGCACCAGGCCGACCTGGCCCTGGCCGCCGCGCCCAACACGTCTTACGTGCTGCGCGAATACATCTGGGCGCTGCAGCGCGCGCGCATGGCCGACGTGGCGCTGGACCTGGCGCGCCGCCACCAGGACCTGTTCGACGCAGGCCAGATGCGCGGCTTCGAGGCCGACGCGCTGGCCCAGCAGGTACGGCTGGCGGCCATGCCCACGCGGTCGGAGGCCGAGCGTTTCGTGTTGGCCGACAAGGCATTGGCCCGTTACGACGAACTGATCCCCGCCTGGCAGCAGCAGGAGGACGCCCGCGCCGACGCGCTGCGCGCCCGCATCGACCGCTTGCACGCCCTGCACGTCCGCGTGCGCATGGCCGATCTGGTCCGCGAATACGAAGCCTTGCTGGCCGAAGGCGTCACGGTGCCGCGCTACGCCTTGAACGACGTGGCATCGGCCTACCTGTACGTGCGCCAGCCCGAACGCTCCCGCGACATCTACCGCCAGGTCGCCGCCAACGATGCCCTGCGCGGCGACGATGCCGAACAGCGCCTGGCGACCGAAACCGGCCTGTACTACTCGCTGGCCGAGGGCGAGCAGTTCAACGAGACCGGCGCCGTCACCGACGAGGTCGAATCGGGCTATGCCCCCTGGCTGTACTACAAGGGCCAGGCCACCCGCATGCCCAACGACCTGAACCTGGAAAGCCGCCAGACCCTGGCGTCGGCCCGTCTGCAGGCCAATGACACCGTCGCCGCCCAGCAGCGCCTCGAAGAGATGGTCGCGAACGCGCCCAACAACTCTGGCCTGCGCAGCGATCTGGCCACCGTCTATCGCGCCCGTTCGCTTCCCCGCGCCTCGGAGGTCGAATTGAAGATGGGCGAGACGCTGGCGCCGCGCAGCCTGGGCGTGGAGAACGGCCAGGGCTTCACTGCGCTGGACCTGCAGGAATGGCGCCAGGCCGAAGCCCTGTCGCAGGACACCATGGCCCGCTCGCCCGAAAACCTGACCAGCCGCCGCCTGGCGCGCGAATGGGAAGTGCACAACAAGGCCGAGCTGCGCATCAACGGCTACCGCGGCCTGGCATCGGACAGCCCGGTCAACGGCAGCGGCGACTTCGGCATCGACGCCGTGCTGTACTCCTCTCCGCTGGACTACAACTGGCGGGTCTTCGGCGGCGGCGGCTATGCCTCCGGCGACTTCGAGGAAGGCCGCGGCAACTACCGCTGGCTGCGCACCGGCGTGGAATGGCGCGGCCGCGACCTCACGGTCGAAGGCGAAGTCTCCACCCACGACTACGGCCACGGCGTGAAGCCAGGCGCGCGCCTGTCGGCCGCCTACGACCTGGACGATCATTGGCAGGTGGGCGGCTCGGGCGAAATCATGTCGCGCGAAACGCCGCTGCGCGCGCTGACCAGCGGCATCACCTCCAACAGCGTGTCGGCCTACGTGCGCTGGCGCGCCGACGAGCGCCGCGAATGGACGCTGGCGCTGTCGCCCTCGCACTTCAGCGACGGCAACAACCGCTGGGCGCTGGGCCTGGCCGGGCGCGAGCGCGTCTACACCGCGCCACACCTGCTGGCGGACCTGGAGTTCGAAGCGTCCACCCAGCGCAACAGCCATGACAGCAACGTGCCCTACTTCAATCCCCGCTCGGATCTGATGCTGCTGCCCGGCGTGCGTCTCACGCACACCCTGTACCGCCGCTACGAAACCGCCTGGGAACAGATCGGCACCCTGGGCGCCGGCGCCTACACCCAGCAAGGCTACGGCACCGGCGGCGTGATCGCGCTGGGCTACGGCCAGCGATACCGCGCCAACGACGTCCTCGACATGGGCGCCATGATCACCGGCACCAGCCGCCCGTACGACGGCGAACGCGAGCGCGAACTGCGCATCGTGTTCGACCTGACGTACCGCTTCTGAACCCGGCACCGAGTAACGCCATGATGCTTAAAACCCATACCCGCCTGATTCTCGCCGGCCTGCTGCTGCTCGCGATCCTGGCGCTGACCGCCTGCGCCAAGGACATCCCGGTCTACACGCCGCCGCACCAGCGCCCGCTCGCCCCCGCCGAACAGCCCTGGGTCCAGGGCCAGTTCCTGGCCCTGGCCTACCACGACGTCGAAGACGAAGACCCCGACCAGGGCTTTCTCAGCGTGCGCACCGACCGTTTGGTCGAACAGTTGGCCTGGCTGCGCGCCAACGGCTACCAGGCCGTGACCGTGGACCAGATCCTGGCCGCGCGCCAGGGCGGCAAGCCGCTGCCCGAGCGCGCGGTACTGCTGTCCTTCGACGACGGCTACCGCAGCTTCTACACCCGCGTGCTGCCCATCCTCAAGGCCTATCAATGGCCTGCGCTGCTGGCGCCGGTCGGCGTCTGGATGGACACGCCAGCCAACCAGCGCGTGGACTTCGGCGGCAGCCCTGAAGACCGCAAGCGCTTCCTCAACTGGGACGAGATCCGCGAGATCTCGCGCTCGGGGCTGGTCGAGATCGCCGCGCACACCAACGCCTCGCACTACGGCGCGCTGGCCAATCCCCAGGGCAATACCGAGCCCGCCGCCGCCATCCGCGCCTATGACGCGCAGACCCGCCGCTACGAAACCGAGGCGGAGTTCGACGCGCGCATGGGCGGCGACGTCGCCGCCATCACCGAGAAGATCCGCCGCGCCACCGGCAAGAAGCCGCGCGTCTGGGTCTGGCCTTATGGCGCCGAAGGCGGCTCCACCTTGCGCATCACCGCCGAACACGGCTATCAGCTGGCGCTGACGCTGGAGGACGGCCCGGGACGCGTCGGCCGCCTGATGTCCACGCCGCGCCTGCTGCTGTCCAGCGACCCCACGCTCAAGCCCTTCGCCAACAGCGTGGTCGGCATGGAAGCCCAGCCCTTCATGCGCGTGGCGCACGTGGACCTGGACTACGTCTACGACCCGGACCCGGCGCAGACCGACCGCAACCTGGGCGAGCTGGTGCAACGCATCCTGGACATGCAGATCAACACGGTGTTCCTGCAGGCCTACTCGGACCCGGTGGGCGACGGCCTGGTGAAATCGGTCTACTTCCCCAACCGCTGGCTGCCGATGCGCGCCGACCTGTTCAACCGCGCCGCCTGGCAGTTGCACAACCGCGCCAACGTGATGGTCTACGCCTGGATGCCGGTGCTGTCCTTCGACCTGGATCCCGCCCTGCCGCGCGTCACGCGCTGGCAGGAAGGCCAGGCGCAGCCAGAGCCGGATCCCGACCAGTACCGCCGCCTGTCGCCGTTCGACGCCACCGTGCGCGCGCGCATCGGCGACCTGTACGAAGACCTGTCCCGCTACGCGATCTTCGACGGCATCCTGTTCCATGACGACGCGCTGCTGTCGGACTTCGAAGACGGCAGCCCCGGCGCGCTGGCCGCCTATCGCGCCGCGGGCCTGCCGGGCAGCATCGCCGAACTGCGCGCGGATCCCGACACCCTGCAACGCTGGACCCGCTACAAGAGCCGCGCGCTGGTGGACTTCACCGCCGAACTCACGCAGCGGGTGCGCGCGGTGCGCGGCCCGCAGATCAAGACGGTGCGCAACATCTTTGCCGAACCCATCCTGAATCCGGGCAGCGAAACCTGGTTCGCGCAGAACCTGGACGACTTCCTCGGCGCCTACGACTGGACCGCGCCGATGGCGATGCCGCTGATGGAAAACGTGCCGGCCGGCCAGGAAAACGCCTGGCTGGACCGGCTGGTCGATACCGTCGCGCAGCGCCCCGGGGCGCTGGACAAGACCGTATTCGAACTGCAGGCGCGCGACTGGCGCACCGGCCCGGGCCGTCCTGAAGCCACGCCGGTCGACACCGCCGTGCTCGCCGGCTGGATGAAGCGCCTGCAGTTGCGCGGCTCGCGCAGCTTCGGCTACTACCCCGACGATTTCTCGCAAGACCAGCCCCGGCTGCAAGGCATCCGGCCCGCCATTTCCGAAGCCTGGTATCCGATCAAATGATAGACCGACTGATTGCCCTGCTGATTCTCTGCGCGGTGCTTGGCGCGCCCTTCGGCTTCACCCTGATGCTGACCGGCGAGGCGTTGCTGGGCTTCGTGTTCTTCTACCCCCTGTTCATGTCCGGCATGTGGATGGCCGGCGGCATCTATTTCTGGTGGCATTGGGAGCGGCACTGGAAATGGGGCAAGGACAGCCAGCCGCCGGTCCTGGCCGGCAACCCGCTGGTGTCCATCCTGGTGCCTTGCTACAACGAGGCCGACAACGGCGAAGAGACGCTGCTGGCCGCGCTGGGCCAGAACTATCCGCACATCGAGGTCATCGCCATCAACGACGGCTCCAGCGACGGCACCGCCGACATGCTGGACCGCATGGCCGCCGCCCATCCGCGGCTGCGCGTGGTGCACCTGGCGCAGAACCAGGGCAAGGCCATGGCGCTGCGCATGGGCGCCATGGCCGCACGCAGCGAGTATCTCGTCTGCATCGACGGCGACGCCATGCTGGACCCGGACGCAGCCGCCTACCTGGTGGCGCCGCTGATCGACAATCCGCGTGTGGGCGCCGTCACCGGCAACCCGCGCATCCGCACCCGCTCCACCATGATCGGGCGCATCCAGGTCGGCGAGTTCTCTTCCATCATCGGCCTGATCAAGCGCACCCAGCGCGTCTATGGCCAGGTGTTCACGGTGTCCGGCGTGGTCGCCGCCTTCCGGCGCGCGGCGCTGGACCGCGTGGGCTACTGGAGCCTGGACATGATCACCGAGGACATCGACATCAGCTGGAAGCTGCAGCGCGACCACTGGTCGATCTTCTACGAGCCGCGCGGCCTGTGCTGGATCCTGATGCCCGAAACCCTGCGCGGACTGTGGAAGCAGCGGCTGCGCTGGGCCCAGGGCGGCGCCGAGGTCTTCCTGAAGAACCTGCGTTCCATCTGGGTCTGGCGCCACCGCCGGCTGTGGCCGCTGATGGCCGAGTTCTGCCTGTCCACCGCCTGGGCCTTCGCCTTCGGCGTGTCGGTGCTGCTGTGGGCCGTCAGCCAGGTGGTCACGCTGCCCAACAACATGCAGATCGCCAGCCTGATGCCGCCCGCCTTCACCGGCATGATGCTGGCCGTGGTCTGCCTGCTGCAATTCGTCGTCAGCATCCTGATCGACCGCCGCTACGAGCCCGGCCTGGCCCGCTCGCTGTACTGGGTCATCTGGTATCCGCTGGCCTTCTGGATGGTGAGCCTGTTCACCACCCTGGTCAGCTTCCCCAAAGTCATGCTCCGCAAGCAGGCCCGGCGCGCGCGCTGGACCAGCCCGGACCGGGGCATCAAATCACCGGACGCAACGTCATGATCATCACCACGCAACGTTCCCGCGCAGGCTATCTGTTCGACCTGGTCCTGACCGCCATCGGCTGGTTCGCCTTCGTGTATCTGTTCGGCGCCGGCATCCTGGCGATCCTGCGCGCCGCCGCCGGCGGCCCCGATGTCTCGCTATGGCCGGTGTTCCTGCCCACCGTGCACACGCTCTGGGGCTATGCGCTGCTGGCGCTGATCAACGCGGGCGTGCTGGTGGGCTGGGCCGTCTACAACCACCGCAAGTTCGCCGGCCGCGACCGCCGCAAGCCGATCAAGCCGGTGGGCGACCGCCGCGTGGCGGCCAGCTTCGCGATCAGCACGGCGCAGCTGATGCAGGTGCGTTCCGCGCACACCTGCATCGTCCACCACGGCGCGGCCGGCGACATCACCGGCATCGAAATCGGCCGCCCTCGCCTGAACGCGGTGCAGGCCGGCTGATGTTATCGCTGCCTGGCGCCGCGAGCCGGATGGCTTGACCGCGCCAGGCCCGGCGCCCGCCTTCAGCGGCGCGCCTTCTCCACATCCGGCAGCAGGATCGCGACCACGCCCAGCAGCGGCAGATAGGCGCAGACCTGGTACACGTAGCCGATGCTGGTGGCATCGGCCAGCTTGCCCAGCGCTGCGGCGCCCACGCCGCCCATGCCGAAGGCAAAGCCGAAGAACAGTCCGGCGATCATCCCCACCTTGCCCGGCACCAGCTCCTGCGCATAGACCACGATGGCCGAGAACGCCGAGGCCAGCACCATGCCGATGATCACCACCAGCACGCCGGTCCAGAACAGGTTCATGTAGGGCAGCAGCAGCGTGAACGGCGCCACGCCCAGGATCGACACCCAGATCACGATCTTGCGGCCGATGCGGTCGCCGACCGGCCCGCCCACCACGGTTCCCACCGCCACCGCGGCCAGGAACAGGAACAGGTAGAGCTGCGCCTCGCGCACCGACAGCGCGAACTTGTCGATCAGGTAGAAGGTGAAATAGCTGTTCAGGCTGGCCAGGTAGAAATACTTGGAGAACACCAGCACGCCCAGCACCGCCAATGCGCCCAGCACCTGGTTGCGCGACAGCCCGTTGCCCGCGCCCTCGCGCCGCGCGCGCGGCTTGAGCAGCACGCGGTTGGCGCTGTACCAGCGGCCGATGCCGGTCAGCACGACGATGCCGAACAGCGCCGCCAGCGAAAACCAGGCCACGCTGCGCTGCCCGTGCGGAATGATGAACAACGCGGCCAGCAGCGGCCCCAGCGCCGAGCCCACATTGCCGCCCACCTGAAATAGCGACTGCGCCAATCCATGGCGTCCGCCGGACGCCATGCGCGCCACGCGCGAGGACTCCGGATGGAACACCGACGAGCCCGTGCCCACCAGCACCGCGGCCACCAGCAGCCAGCCGAACGACGGCGCCATCGACAGCAGCAACAGCCCCAGCAGGGTGAAGCCCATGCCCACCGGCAGCGAGTACGGCTTGGGGTTGCGGTCCGTATAAAAGCCGATGAAAGGCTGCAGCAGCGAGGCCGCAAGCTGATAGACCAGGGTGATCAGGCCGATCTGCGCGAACGACAGGCTGAACGAATCCTTCAGCATGGGATAGATGGCCAACAGGATCGACTGGATCATGTCGTTCATCAGGTGCGCCACGCTGATCGCGCCCAGCACCTTGAAGGCGGTGGACGGATCCGATGAGGCGGCGGGCGGTGGAGCCGTATTGGCGGCGGTGACGCCGGCGGCGGAATTCTGCGGTGGATTCATGGGTGGCGGACGCGGATAAAGTGGGAGCATGCCCGGCAGCGCGCCGGGACCTGTAGCCAGTGTAGGAATCCGGGACGGAACCGATCTGCCAATTTTCGTCGCACAAGTGACAAAATACCGTGACAAAAACCGAAAATCACGCCTGAGCCGCCCTGCTCATCCTTATGCCGGAAGTGACACGCATGCCCGCCCGACTCCTTTTGCCCGACCCCGCCCGCAGCGTCAATCCGCAGGACTACCAGCATCGGCCGCGCGCCGTCACGGCCATGGCCAAGGAATTCCCGCCGGGCACCCGCACGGGCACCCACTCGCACCCCCGAGCGCAACTGGTCTACGCGGTCGAAGGCGTCATGCGCGTCACCACGCCCAGCGGCTTCTGGGCCCTGCCGCCGCTGCGCGCGCTGTGGGTGCCTGCCGGCGTGCCGCATGGCGTGGACATGGTGGGCGCGGTATCCATGCGTTCGCTCTACCTCGAAGCCGAGACCGCCCGCGACTACTGGCCGCAGTGCCAGGTGGTCGAGGTCGGCGGCCTGCTGCGCGAGCTGATCCTGGCCCTGACCGCCGAGCCCATCGACTATCCGCTGGACGGCCGCGCCGGGCAGGTCGCCGCCCTGCTGCTCTCCGAACTGGCCGCCGCCCGCGTGGCGCCGCTGCAGATCCCCTGGCCGCGCGACCGCCGCCTGCAGACCATATGCGCGGCCATCCTGGACGATCCCGGACTGCAGCGCGGCATCGAAGACTGGGGCGACGAAGTCGGCGCCAGCGCGCGCACGCTGATCCGCCTGTTCCAGGCGGAACTGGGGCTGAACTACCGGCAGTGGGTGCAGCAGGTCCGGCTGGCCGAGGCGGTGTGCCGGCTGTCGCAGGGCGTGCCGGTCGCGCGCATCGCCGCCGACCTGGGCTACCGCAGCGCCAGCGCCTTCTCGGCCATGTTCCACCGCGCGCTGGGCGCGCCGCCGCAACGTTACCTGAACAATAGCTGACGCCTGCAACCGGATTTGGCGTCATCCGCGACGCAATTCATGTTTAGTTACTGAAACCTTATGACCCTCTGGGCGGTCCATCGTGTTCTGCCCTAGAATCGCCTGCAATGAGCACCCCCCAGCAATCCTCCGCCACCCCGGGCGGCAAACCGGGCCTCCCCTGGAAACGTATCCTCGTCAAGACCGGCGTGGCCGCCGGCGGCCTCGCCGTGTGCGGCGGCATCGCGCTCGGCCTGGCGCTGGCCCTGGCCTGGCCCAGCCTGCCCGACCTGCACGCCATGACGGACTACCGCCCCAGGGTGCCGCTGCGCATCTACACGGCGGACAAGGTGCTGATCGGCGAGTACGGCGAAGAGCACCGCAACGTGCTGCGCTTTGACGAAATTCCGCCCGTGATGCGCCAGGCGGTGCTGGCGGCCGAGGACGACCGCTTCTACAGCCACGGCGGCGTCGACTGGATGGGCGTGGCGCGCGCGGTGCTGACCAACCTCGTCAAGGGCTCCAAGAGCCAGGGCGGCAGCACCATCACGATGCAGGTGGCGCGCAATTTCTACCTGTCGTCGGAAAAGACCTATTCGCGCAAGTTCTATGAACTGCTGCTGACGTTCAAGATCGAATCCGAGCTCTCCAAGGACCAGATCCTCGAGCTCTACATGAACCAGATCTACCTGGGCCACCGCGCCTATGGTTTCGCGGCCGCCTCGCGCACCTATCTGGGCAAGCCCCTGTCGGAAGTCACGCCGGCCGAGGCCGCCATGCTCGCCGGCATCCCCAAGGCGCCGTCGCGCTTCAACCCCATCACCAATTTCCCGCGCGCCGAGATCCGCCAGCACTACGTGCTGGGCCGCATGAAAACGCTGGGCTATCTCACGCCCGAACAGGCCGACGAAGCGCTCAAGCAGCGCCTGACCATCCGCGGCGCGGACGGCGCCAGCGCGCGCGGCTTCGCGATCCACGGCGACTACCCAGCCGAATTGGCGCGCCAGCTGATGTACGGCGTGTTCCAGGAACAGACCTACAGCAAGGGCATCGACGTCTACACCACCATCGATTCCAAGGACCAGGAAGCCGCCTACCGCGCCGTGCGCGACGGCGTGATGGACTACACGCGCCGCGCCGTCTATCCGGGTCCGGAAGACCAGATCGACCTGCCCGAGGGCGTCGAGCAGGACCCGGCCGCGCTGGATGAAATCCTGGACGGCGTGCAGGAAAAAACGCCTGACAGCGAAGACCTGCTGACCGCCGTGGTGCTGGCCGCCAGCCCCACCGAAGTGACGCTGGCGCGCAGCGCGCGCGACATCATCACCATCAATGACAAGAAGGCACTGGCGGTGGTGGCGCGCGCCCTCAACCCCAAGGCCAGCGACAGCCAGCGGCTGCGCCGCGGCTCGGTCGTCTACATCCACAAGAACGGCGACGGCTGGGAAATCATCAACATGCCGACGCTGCAGGCGGCGCTGGTCTCGATGGTGCCCCAGGACGGCGCCATCCGCGCCATGATCGGCGGCTTCGACTACAACCGCGGCGGCTTCAACCGCGTGACGCAAGCCTGGCGCCAGCCCGGCTCCAACATCAAGCCCTTCGTCTACGCCGCGGCGCTGGAGCGCGGTCTGACCCCGGCCACCCAGATCTCCGACCAGCCATTCATGCTGACCGCGGAGCAGACCGGCTCCAAGGCCTGGCAGCCCAAGAACGACGGCAACAAGTACGAACCCATGCTGACCCTGCGCCAGGGCCTCATGCGTTCCAAGAACATGGTGTCGATCCGCATCCTGCAGGCCATCTCGCCGCAGTATGCGCAGGACTACCTGACCCGCTTCGGCTTCGACAAGTCGCGCTGGCCGGCCGTGCTGCCGCTGGCGCTGGGCGCCGGCGGCGCCACGCCGCTGCAGGTGGTCAACGGCTACAGCGTATTCGCCAATGGCGGCTACCGCGTCACCCCCTATCTGGTGGACCGCGTCACCGACCGTTCGGGCAACGTGCTGATGCAGGCGCAGCCGGTCGTCGCCGGCGACGCCCTGGCGCGCGCCATCGATCCCCGCACCGCATGGGTCATGGACGACATCCTGCGCGGCGTCACGGTCAGCGGCACCGCCGCCCGCGCGCACCAGGTGCTCAAGCGCAACGACATCGGCGGCAAGACCGGCACCACCAACGAGGCCGTGGACGTGTGGTTCTCGGGCTTCACGCCCAGCCTGGCCACCACCGTCTGGATGGGCTTTGACCAGCCCAAGTCACTGGGCACCAACGAATTCGGCAGCGGCCTGGCGCTTAGCACCTGGCTGGACTACATGCAGCCGGCGTTGAAGGGCGTGCCGGAAGCCAAGCCCGCGCCGCGGCCAGACGGCCTGATCGTGGACAACGGCGAATACTATTTCTCGGAATTCCCGCCGGGCCAGGCCGTGGCCTCGCTGGACCTGTCCTCGGGCGACGCGCTGACCGATTTCCTGAACAACAACCGTTCGACGGACGGCGTGGACACCTCGGTCAAGCCCCTGCCGCCCGGCGGCGGCGCAATGCCGCAAAGCAGTCCCGCCCAACCGCCGGTGGCCGTGCCCGTTCCCGTGGCCCCTGCGGGCGGCGCGCCGGCAGGCAACGCGCCGCCCGCCATCCCGCCCATCCCCGTGCCGCGCGTGGACGCGGACGCCCCCGCCCGCGCCAGCGCCGTCAGTGGCGCCGCGCCGGTGGCCGCCCGGCCGCTCTGACCGCGGCCGGCGCCAGCCGCCGGGAATCCAGGCCTGCTATTCCTGCTCCGCGAGTTCGGTCACGACCTCGCGCGGCCAGGCCCGCAGGGATTCCAGATCCAGGAAAGTGAAGTAGCCGGATTTCCAGCCTTCGGTATCGATGTGGTAGACGTTGCCCAGCAGCAGCGGCGCCGGGACCGGCGTGTGTCCGGCCACCACCGCCCGCACCCCGCGGATGCCGGTGCGGTCCATCTGCCGCAGGCGGTCGCGCGACCACTGGCAGGCGGCGCTGGTGCGCCGGTAGCGATCCTGCAAGGCGGATTCCAGCCGCGGCCAGAACAGCACCGGACAATCCGCGTGCAGCAGCCCCACCGCGCCGTCCAGGGTTTCAACCTCGATGGCGATGGGCAATTGCGCGAAAGCCTCGGCAAAGACCTTTTGGCGATCAGCAGGCAGATCCAGGAACCAGCCGCCGCCGTAGCCGCGCCAGTTGTCCACGTCCACCTGCCCCGTACGCACGTGGCGGATCGCGTAATCCTCGTGATTGCCCTGGACCGCGTGGAACCATGGCCGGGCCAGCCACTCCAGGGCGGCCTCGCTTTCCGGCCCCCGGTCCACCAGGTCGCCGACCGAAAACAGGCGGTCCCGGGACGGATCGAAGCCGAACTCGTCCAGGCTTTCCTGCAGGCGGGAAAAATGCCCATGCAAATCGCCCACCGCGAAATCGCGGCCTAGCTCGTTGCGCGGGACTTTGAGAAAACGCTGCTCCATGATGATCCGGGGCTACCACTGGTTGATGCTCGATCCCTCTTTTTAACCCGCTTTCGCGCCGCCCCATCCATCCCCTTTTGCCCCGTCATGGTCAAAATTTGGTTACGAGAATCGAAACTATTCGCGATAATATTCAGCTTTCTCAAATCCGCGCCTGCAAGGGCCCCGCCCTCCCCCATGACTGCCGCGTCCACCATCAAAACCTGGTATCTGGTCCATAAATGGACCAGCCTGGTCTGCACGATATTCCTGCTCGTCATCTGTCTTACCGGCTTGCCGCTGGTGTTCCACCACGAGATCGAACATTGGCTCGACGACGGCAAGCCGCTGTCCGACGTGCCGGCCTCGACCCCTCGCGCCGACCTGGACAAGCTGGTCGGCAGCGCCCGCGCCATGTATCCGGGCGAGGTCGTCGACTATCTGTTCTTCGATCCCGACGAGCCGCAGGTCTACGTGGGCATGGCGAAAACGCCCGGCGACGGCCAGGTATCCGGCCACGCGGTGCGCATGGACGCCCGCACCGGCGACGTGCTGCTGGACGGCCCGCTCTACACCCAGGACAAGTTTTCCTTCATGGGCATCATGCTGGCGTTGCACGTGGACCTGTTCGCGGGGCTGCCCGGCGAGCTGTTCCTGGGCTTCATGGGGCTGCTGTTCTGCGTGGCGATCGTTTCCGGCGTGGTGCTCTATGGCCCCTTCATGAAGAAGCTGGAATTCGGCACGGTACGCGTCGCCCGCTCCACCCGCCTGAAATGGCTGGACCTGCACAACCTGCTGGGCATCGTGACGCTGGTCTGGGCCTTCGTGGTGGGCGTGACCGGCGTGATCAACGAACTCTCCACGCCGCTGTTCCGCCTGTGGCAGTCCACCGAACTGGTGCGCATCCTGGAACCCTACAAGGGCCAGAGCGTCCCCACCGAGCTGGCCTCGGCCCAAGGCGCGGCCGATACGGCCAGAAAGGCGCTGCCCGGCAACGAGGTATCGTTCATCGCCTTCCCCGGCAACGCCTTCGGCAGTCCCCACCACTACATCACCTGGATGCGCGGCGACACGCCGCTTACCTCCAAGCTGAATACGCCCGTGCTGGTGGACGGCAAGACCGGCGAACTGACCACCGTGGCCAAGATGCCCTGGTACCTGACCGCGCTGGAACTGTCGCGGCCCCTGCACTTCGGCGATTACGGCGGCATGCCGCTGAAGATCATCTGGGCGCTGCTGGACGTCATCACCATCATCGTGCTGGTCAGCGGCCTCTATCTCTGGCTGGCCCGCCGCCGCGCCACCGAGGCGCGCATCGCCGAACTCGTGCGCAAGCACCAGGCCGCCGCCATCCCGAAAAGGACTCCCGCATGAGCAAAACGGCCCGTGGTTTCATGTTTGTCTGGGGCGCGCCGATCCTGCTGGGCGTACTCAGCGTGTTCGGCCTGCTGGCCGCCCTGCTGGGCACGGGAGGCTGGCACTGGGCGTCCTGGATCGCCCTGGCCATCCTGCTGGCGGTCATCGTGCGCTACTGGGTGTTCCCGCTGCAGCGCTAGACGCGACCGCCAGGCCCGTGCCGGCGTCCGGCATTATTTGCCGAAGGTCTCGGGGTCCGGCCCCAGGCGCGCGCCTTGCTTGATGCCGTCGATGGCGGCCATGTCGGCCGCCGACAGTTCGAAGTCGAAGACGTCGATGTTCTCGCGGATGCGGGCGGGCGTCACCGACTTCGGGATCACGATCAGATCGTGCTGCAGATGCCAGCGCAGCGTCACCTGGGCCGGCGACTTGCCGTGCTTCCTGGCCAATTCCAGGATGACCTTGTCCTTGGCCACGCCGCCCTGGGCCAAGGGGCTCCATGACTCCGTCGCGATGCCGTGCTTGGCGTGGAAAGCCCGCAGCGCCTGCTGGGTAAAGCCGGGGTGCAGTTCCACCTGGTTCACGGCCGGCGTCACGCCGGACGCGTCGAGCAACCGCTCCAGGTTGGCCTGGGTGAAGTTGGACACGCCGATCGAGCGCGCGCGGCCGTCTTCCTTCATTTCGATCATGGCCTTCCAGGCATCCAGGAACTTCGTGCTGCCGGCGACGGGCCAATGGATCAGGTACAGGTCCACATAGGCCAGGCCCAGCTTTTCGAGGCTCTCGTCCATGGCCTTATGGGCCTCGTCGTAGCCGTGCCTGTCGTTCCAGAGCTTGGTCGTGACGTACAGATCCTTGCGCGCCACGCCGGCCGCGCGCAAGCCCGCGCCCACGCCAGCCTCGTTGCCATAGATGGCCGCGGTGTCCACCGAGCGGTAGCCTGCCGCCAGCGCCTCTTTCACGCTTGCGGCGGCCTGATCGTTCGGCACCTGCCAGACGCCCAGGCCCAGCTGGGGAATCTTGCCGCCGTCGTTCAATTGCATTGCCGGTACTTTCGCCATAAGACCCTCCGTAGCTTGCGACGCGACGTCCGCGCGGCGAATATGCGCCGGGTCGCGCAACCAAGGGGCAGCCAGGCTTCATCCTTGGTTGAGACAGTAAAGAACGGGCCCGCCAGGCTGCGCCCGAGTCACCATGCCGGATTGAAAACCCCCGGGAGAGGTCTACACATCCCAGGGGTCGTGAGGCCGATATTACCCCCAGAGCCGCAAAATCCCTGAATGCCCTCTGCCAAAGCAGGCGTTTTCGCCCCTGGGCGCGGTGCTGCGGCAGAATTGGCGCCTGTGGCCGATAATGCGCTTCCGACGGCCCGACGGCCCATGCATCCCCCCAGACCATGAACGCTCCTGACACGCGGCCCGAACGCCGCGGCGGCTTTTCCACCCTGCGCACCCTCTTTCCCTATCTCTGGCCGCCCGGCGAGACGGGCCTGAAAACGCGGGTGATCGCGGCCCTGCTGTGCCTGTTCGCGGCCAAGGTGGCCACGGTCTATGTCCCGCTGCTGTACAAGCACGCCATCGACGAGCTGGGCCAGGGCGCCCCGGGTTCCGTCACCGTGCCGCTGGGCCTGATCCTGGCCTATGGCACGGCCCGGGTGCTTTCGCTGCTGTTCTCGGAACTGCGCGACGCCATCTTCGCGCGCGTCGGGCAGCACGCCATCCGCGCGGTCGGCCTGCAGGTCTTTCGCCACTTGCATGCGCTGGCGCTGCGCTTTCACCTGACGCGCCAGACCGGCGGCCTGAACCGCGCCATCGAGCGCGGCACCAAGGGCATCCAGACCCTGCTGTCGTTCCTGCTCTTCAGCATCCTGCCGACCTTCTTCGAGATCGGGCTGGTCTGCGTGGTGCTGTGGAAGATGTTCGACATCTGGCTGGCGCTGGCCACCGGCGCCACCGTCACGCTGTACATGGCGTACACGCTGCTGGTCACGGAATGGCGCGCCAAGTTCCGGCGCCAGATGAACGAAACCGACTCCGAGGCCAACACCAAGGCCATCGAGAGCCTGCTGAACTACGAGACGGTCAAATACTTCGGCAACGAGGAACACGAGGCGCGCCGCTACGACGCGTCGCTCAAGCGCTATGAACGCGCCGCCGTGCGCAGCCAGGTCAGCCTGTCCATCCTCAACATCGGCCAGGCCGCCATCATCTCGGTGGGCCTCACCCTGGTCATGTGGATGGCTGCCACCGGCATCGCCGAGGGCCGCTACACGCTGGGCGATTTCGTGCTGGTCAACACCTACCTGCTGCAGCTGTACCAGCCGCTGAGCTTCTTCGGCTTCGTCTACCGCGAGATCAAGCAAGCCATCATCGACATGGAGCGCATGTTCGAACTGCTGGGACAGGACCGCGAAGTGGCCGACCGGCCCGATGCGCAGCCCCTGCGCGTGGCGGGCGGCGCAGTGGAGTTCCGCGACGTGCATTTCGGCTACGACGCGCGCCGCCCCATCCTGAAGGGCGTCAGCTTCACCATCCCCGCGGGCAGGACCGTGGCCGTCGTCGGCACCTCCGGCGCCGGCAAATCGACCATCGCGCGCCTGCTGTTCCGCTTCTACGACGCCGACGGCGGCGCGATCCTCATCGACGGCCAGGACGTGCGCAGCGTGACCCAGGCCAGCCTGCGCGCCGCGATCGGCGTCGTGCCGCAGGACACCGTGCTGTTCAACGACACCATCCTCTACAACATCGGTTACGGCCGCCCCGGCGCCAGCGAGGAAGAGATCCAGGCGGCGGCTCGCCTGGCCCACATCCACGACCTGATCATGGCCATGCCGGACGGCTACCAGACCATGGTGGGCGAACGCGGGCTGAAGCTGTCCGGCGGCGAAAAGCAGCGCGTGGCGATCGCCCGGACCATCCTGAAGAACCCGCCCATCTTCCTGTTCGACGAAGCCACCAGCGCGCTGGACACCCACACCGAACGCGAAATCCAGGCCAATCTGCGCGAAGTCAGCCAGGGCCGCAGCACGCTGATCATCGCCCACCGCCTGTCCACCGTGGCGGATGCGGACGAGATCATCGTGCTGGCCGAAGGCCGCATCGTCGAACGCGGCCGCCATGCGCAGCTGCTGGCGCAGGACGGCATCTACGCCGGCATGTGGGCCCGCCAGCAGCAAAGCGCCCTGACCGGCGCGCCGGATTGACAAGCCCTTCCCCCTGTCCGAACATCGCACCCTTTGATTTCCAGGCCCACCATGCAGGATTCAGCCCCCGTCCCCGCCGTCCGCGTCTGCGCTTCCTCCGACCTCGCCAACGGCGGCCTGGGCGTGAAGCTCCCCGTGTCGGATGCCGCCGGCCGCACCACGGCCTTCTTCGTGCGCTATCAGGACCGCGTGCACGGCTATCTGAACCGCTGCGCGCACGTCGGCGTAGAACTGGATTGGGAAGGCAGCTTCTTCACCCGCGCCGGCGACCTGATCATGTGCGCGCGCCACGGCGCCACCTACCAGCCGGACACGGGGCTATGCGTGGGCGGCCCCTGTAAGAACGGCCGCCTGACCGCGTTGGCCGTCGAGGAACGCGACGGCGCGGTCTACTGGCAGCCGGCCGGCAAGATCCGTCCTTGGGAAGACGCGGCCGCCTAGAACGGTACGCTCCAGCAGAACCCTTGCGCGGATTTCATGCCCGCGCCGCCGCCGCTTCCGCCGGCGCCTGCCGTTCCGCGTAGCGCCGCGCCAGCACCGCGCAGACCATCAGCTGCATCTGGTGGAAGATCATCAGCGGCAGCACCACCACGCCCATCTGCGAGGTGCCGAACAGCACCGTGGCCAGCGGAATGCCCGAGGCCAGCGACTTCTTCGAGCCGCAGAACACCAGCGTGATCTCGTTTTCCTTGGACAGCCCCAGCTTGCGGCTGCCCCAGGTCGTGATCAGCAGCACCGTTCCCAGCAACAAGGCGTTCACCAGCACCATGGAGGCCAGGTCGATGGGCGGGAACGCGTGCCAGATGCCCTGCGCCACCGCCTCGCTGAACGCGGTGTAGACAGCCAGCAGGATCGAACTGCGGTCCACTTTCGACAGCGTGCGGTTGTTGCGCTGGGCCCAGGCGCCGATCCAGGGCCGCAGCAGGCTGCCCACCGCGAACGGCAGCAGCAACTGCAGCAGGATGCGGCCGGCGTCGGCCAGCCCGTGGCCCCCGCCCTGGCGGTGCAGCAGCACCGCCACCAGCAGCGGCGTCAGCACCGTGCCCAGCAGGTTCGACGCGGTGGCCGCGCAGATCGCGCCCGGCACATTGCCGCGCGCCATGGAGGTGAAGGCGATCGACGACTGCACGGTGGACGACAGGGTGCAGACGAACAGCACGCCCAGCCACAGCGACGGCGTCAACAGGTTGGGAAACAGCGCCCGCAAACCCAGCCCCAGCGCGGGAAACAGCAGGAAGGTGCAAGCCAGGATCAGCGCGTGCAGGCGCACGTCCTTCACGCCGGCCACGATGGCATCGGTGGACAGCCGGGCGCCGTGCAGGAAGAACAGCAGCGAAATGGCGATGTTGCTGGCCACGGTCATGAACGCCGCGCCCTTGCCCACGGCCGGGAAAAAGCTGGCGAAGACCACCGTGGCGATCAGGATGAGCGTGAATTGGTCGGGCAGGAAGCGGCGCATGGCAAAGGTTTCCGTAGGGATTGCGGAAACTATAGGCACGGCGCTTGCCATCGTGAAGCCCACTAGGTACTTTAACTGTCATCGGACTTTCCTATGACCAGGCCGCCATGCTCAATCCCCTGTGGCTCAAGACCTTCGCCGCTGCCGCCGCCGCGCCCAGCTTCACCGAAACCGCCCGGCGGCTGGGGCTGACCCAGCCCACGGTCAGCGAGCACATCCGTCAGCTGGAACAGGCCCTGAACCGGCGCCTGTTCCAGCGCGACACGCACTCGCTCGCGCTCACCAGCGACGGCCGCAGCCTGCTGGTGCATGCGCAGATCATCCTTGACGCGCACGAGCGTGCCGAGCGCCTGTTCGACGCGCCCCGCCTGCGCGGGCGCGTGCGCCTGGGCACCTCGGACGACCTGGCGATGGGCCCGCTGCCAGACGTGCTGGCCGCCTTCCGGCTGGCCCACCCCGAGGTGGAACTGGACCTGACCATCGGCGTCACCAGCGAGCTCTACAAGCTGCTGGACGACAATGGCCTGGACGTCATGATAGGCAAGCGCCGCAAGGGCGACCGCCGCGGCCAGACCCTGCACAAGGAAGCCCTGCTGTGGCAGGCCAAGGAAGGCCTGCGCGTGGCGCCCGGCGAACCGCTGCCGCTGATCCTGCTGCGCGAACCCAGCGTGACCCGCAGCCTGACGCTGGACGCCCTGGCCCGCGCCGGCCGCAGCTGGCAGATCGTGTGCACCAGCACCAGCTACGCCGGCTGCCAGGCGGCCGCCCGCGCCGGCCTGGGCATCACGGTGCAGCCTTCGCACCTGTCCACCCTGGGCCTTGCCGCTCCGGCGGGCGCCGCGCAGCTGCCCGCGCTGCCACAGGTGGAATTCATCGTGATCTCGGCGCCCGCGCCCAACAAGCCCACGCGGGCGCTGACCGAGATCCTGATGCGCAGCACGCTGACCTGAGGCTTTCTTTCTGACTGCCTCGCTTGGGGTTGGCATGTGTTCGGGCAAGCGCCGCGGCCAATGTTCGCGACGTCTATCCGGAATGACCACATGGCGATGCTTGCCATGCGGCATCATCGGCCTGCGCTCTGGGGCTCGACAAATACAAAGGCGGGATAACAATATGAGCGGCGCGTTGCCGCCCCATGGCCGGACTATTCGGGCAAGTGGTCCGGAACGCCGTCCTCATCGACCAGCTTGACGCGGTCCAGCGCGTTGCGCGCGGCCGACATGGCCTCGACCGTGCTGCGGAAGCGTCGGCTGATAAAGATCTCGAAAGCCTGGGTGTCGGGCTCGGCTTCCTGCTGCGCGGCTTCATCCGGCGGCGCTGAGGCATCAGCCTGGGGCGCGGCTTGCGCGTCCAGTTCGGCCTGGCTCTTTTTCTTCGGCAGCCGCCGCGTTTCGATGAAAGCGCGCGGCGGCACGCGCCCCTCGGGTTGGGTCGCGTACGCGAGCACCGAAAATCCGTTGATGATCTTCTCAGCCATTGCGGTTCCGTGTGGCCGCGCCCAAAAAAAGCGCGGTTCCTTGTTACCGACTACGGCCAGCCGCGGGGAAACTTAAGCCGGCGCCGCCTGGCGCGCGCGCACGTAGGCCGCCACCTGGGCCAGCACGTCGGACAGGTCGGTCTGCAGCGGCGCAAAGCCCGAGTTGCGCTCGCGCGTGGCTTCGTCCATGTACAGCGGACGGCGGATTTCCACCTGCAGGCTGTGGCGGTTCAAGGCCGGCTGGCCGATCTGCGCGATCAGCTGCACGCCTTTGTAGGGGTCGTTGCGCGCCACGGTGTAACCCTTGTCGCGCAAGGCGGTCTCGATCAGGGCGATGAACTCGGGTTCGCAGGTCGTGCCGTCGCGGTCGCCCAGCACGAAGTCCGCCAGCGGATGCTCGCTCTGGCGGCCCAGGCGCTCGTAGGCATCGTTGGGCATGGAATGCAGGTTCAGATGCCAGACCGCGCCAAAACGCTGCCGCACCTGCTGAATCGCCTGGGACAGCGCAGCATGGTAGGGCTCGTAGTACGCCTGGATGCGGTGGCGCACTTCGGCCAGCGTCAGCTTGCGATCGTAGATCGGCGTGGACTTGTCCATCCTGCGCCAGATCAGACCCTTGCCCAGGCGCGTCTTCTCGCCCGGGTCCAGCGGTTCGGGCCAGGGCTGCGCCAGCAGCTCCGGGTCCAGGTCCTGCAACGTGCGGTTCGGATCGATATAGACGCGCGGAAAGTTCGCGGCAATCAGCGTCGCGCCCAGGGCCGGCGCCGCCGACCACAACGCGTCCACGTGCGTGTCCTCGCCCTGGCGCAATTGCGCCAGGGTGGCCGCGGCGCCGAAATCGTCAGGATAGCGCTCGCCGCTATGCGGCGAATCGCAAACCAGCGGCAAGGCCGGGCCGGTGGGCTCGTGTACGGAAACAGCGTCGAAGTCGGCGTGGGTCATCGTCAATCAGCCTGAATGTTGGCAGTCTTGGCGACCTTGGCGTAGCGCGCCAGGGCCTGCTGGATCTGCGCCTCGAATTCCTGGGGCGTGGTGCGCACCAGCGTACCACCCACTTCCTCGGCCTTCTTGCGGAATTCCGGATCGTCCTGGGCGGCGCGCACCGCCTTGTTCAGGCGCTCGATCACGGCCGGCGGGGTGCCGGCGGGCGCCACCAGGCCGAACCAGCCGCCCGTGCCCATGTCGGGGTAGCCCAGCTCGATGTAGGTCGGCACGTCGGGCAACAGCGGCGAGCGTTCGGCGCCCAGCACGGCCAGCGCGCGCAGCTTGCCGCCCTGCACCTGCGGCAGGGTCGAGGACAGGTTGTCGGTGATCGCGTCCACCTGGCCGCCCATCACGTCGTTCAGCGCCGGACCGGCGCCGCGGTACGGCACGTGCAGCAGCTTGATGCCGGACAGCATCATGAAATTCTCGATGTTCACGTGACCCAGCGAACCCACGCCCGGCGAAGCGAAGCTATAGCGTTCCGGCTGCTTCTTGGCCAGGGCCACGAACTCGGCCATGTTCTTGGCCGGGAGACCCGGGTTGATCGCGAAGATGCTGGGCACGGCGACCACGTTGGCCACCGGCACGAAATCCTTCACCGGGTCGTAGTTCATCTTGCGGAACACGGCCGGATTCGAGCCATGCGTGCTCATCGTGGCCATGCCGATGGTGTAGCCGTCGGGCGTGGCGCGGGCCACCTGCTCCATGCCCATGGAACCGCCGGCGCCGGCCTTGTTCTCGACCACGATGGTCTGCTTCAGGTCACGGCCGGCGTACTCGGCCACCAGGCGCGCCACAATGTCGGTCGAACCGCCGGCGGCGAACGGCACCACCAGCTTGATGGGACGGGCGGGATAGTCGGCGGCTTGGGCGATGCCGGCGAAAGACAGGGTAGCGAACATGCCGGCGAGCGCGAAGCGCGCGGATCGGCCCAGAAGGCGGCGGGACATGGGGATGACTCCGAAAGTTGAAGGTCAGTCGACAAGGCCGCCAGTGTCCGAACTTTACGATCCCCTTTCAAACGACTATATTGCACGGCTTCATTACCAATGGTCATGCTAGATGCGACTGCACTCGCCCTCCATGTCCGAACTGCACGCCTTCGTGACGGCGGCACGCCTGGGCAGCTTCACCCGCGCCGCGGAGGTCTTGTGCGTCACCCAGGGCGCCGTCAGCCGCGCCATTTCCCGCCTGGAAGCGCATTTCGGCCAGCCGCTGATGCATCGCAACGCCCATGGCCTGACCCTGACTGAAACCGGACGCCGCCTGTACGACGGCACGCAAGGCCCGCTGCAGCAGATCGAATCGCTCAGCGCCGGATTGCGCGCCAACGACCGCCGCCTGCGCCTGACGCTGTCGACGGTGCCGACGCTGGCCAGCGCCTGGCTGGTGCCCCGCCTGTCCGACTTTCACGCGCGCCATCCGGATATCCAGCTCGGCTTCGCGGCCTACCGCCGCAACGAGGACTTTTCGGGCGCGACGCCCGATGCCAGCATCCTGTCCGGCCTGCCCGAGCAATGGCCTGGCTGGCAGGTGGATTACGTGATCGGGCGCGAACTGGTCGTCATCTGCCACCCCGCCCGGCTGGCGGCGCGGCGCGCGCAGGGACTCTGGGAGACCCCGGCCGGCCTGCTTGGGGAGCCGCTGCTGTATCACTCGAATGGCATGGACAACTGGATGCAGTGGCTGGCCGCTGCTGGCGTGCCGCGCGCCTCGGTCCAGCTGTCCAATGGTTTCGACCAGGTTTCCATCCTGGTCCGCGCCGTCATGGCCGACATGGGCATTGCCGTGCTGCAGCGCTGCCTGGTCCGCGACGACCTGCAGGCGGGACGCGTGGCGGCCCCGTTTCCCGACCTGCCCATACGCATCGCCCGCGGCTATCACTTATGCGCGCCGGCCCAGCGCCGCGACCACTATGCGCTGGCCTGCTTCCGGCTATGGCTGCTGGAGACTGCCGGGCAGGATCCCGACGTGGTGGCCGCCGGCCCGGGTTGAGCGGCAGAAAGCAACATGTGGTTTCGTGTGACGGAGAACAACTGCGACGAAATGAAAACGGGCTCCTGAGGAGCCCGTCTGGATGGCGCAGCGAATAGCTCAGGGTGCGAGCTTGAACCCCAGGTCCACGCCCCACTTGTCGGTTTCACGCAGCCATTTCGCCCCGCAATTCAGGCAGCGGAAGTGGTCTTCACGGCTTTCTTCCCGGCCCTTCTGCGTCGGGTTGGTGAATCCCTGATGCCCCAGATGGGCATGCGGCGCAACGCCAGCAAGCCCAGGGTTAATGCGTTGGCAAGCCAGGCACATAACGCTCATTGATGCTTCCCTACAAACATAGTAACCAAATTGTAAGGGATTCCACCAATACTTTTCTATCAATATATGACGATAAATCCAAAAATAATTGTTAACGCCACAATTAAACAACGGTCGGCATGGCGGACAGGCAGGTAGCCAGGTGGTATGGGGAGGTCGAAGGCATGTCCGCGCGCACCACCGCCCCGTCCGCGTCCAGGCATTCGTACCAGCCGCCAGCGTGCAGGAAACGCGCGCGGAACATGGCCAGGCCGGCCTCCAGCGCGGGCAGATCCCCCAGCACGCCGAGCACCCGCAAATACTCGGTCTGCGCCCAGATCCGGCGCGTATCGTCGATCACGGCGCCGGACTCGTCCAGCGATGCCGCCACCCCGCCCGCGTCCACGCCATGGCGGCGCGACCAGCGCACCGCGCGCGGCAGCGACTCCGTCAGCTCCAGGCCGTCGAAAACCTCGGCCGAGCCTTGCACCAGCGACAGCCACTCGAACTGATGCCCGGGCTCCAGCCGGTTGCCGGCCGTACCCTGCCGCTGTTCCGAGATGCACTGGGAGGCCGCATGCACGAAAAAATGGCTGATGCCTTGCGCCAGGCCGCGCAGACGCTGCGCGTACAGCGCCGGCTCCGCGACCTGGGCCGCGGCCAGATATGCCTCGGTCAGATGCATCATGGGATTCTGCGCGGGCGGGCGCAGCGGCTGGCTCAGGTCGGCGCTGAGCGCCGCGTGATACAGCCCGTCGGCAGTCTTGAAGCGCGCCTCGATGGTCGACGACGTCGACAACATGAGCTTGCGCGCATCGGCATTGCGGCTGCGGCGGAAATAGGCGGCGCAGGCCAGCACGATGAACGCGTGGGTGTACAGGTCCTGCGTGTCGTCCAGCGCATGTGCAGCGGCGTCCACGCTGTAGCGCCATCCGCCATGGGACTCGTCGCGGAATACGCGGCGCAGCGATTCGAACAGCACATCGGCATGCGCGCGCGCGGCGGCGCCAGACGCTTCTGAAAAAACGTAGAGCTGGCGCGCGCAAGCCATGGCGCGGTAGCGCTCAGCCGGCAGCGGGCGGCCGGTAGCTGCGTCCAGCGATTCAAAAGGCAGACCCAGCGCGCCATTGAAACCCTGCCCCATCCAAAGAGGCAGGACAACGGAATCAAAATGGTCGCGGAATGCGCGGATGTGTTCCGCAAGTGAAGAGTTGGTCTGTGCGGCAGTCATCTTGGAACGGCGCATACCCACTGAGGGCCCCAGATTTTGGAGCAGCAACGATAACCGAAATTTTCGTCGCAAACCTTTGAGTATTCTCCGAAGCGTCATGCTCACACAGACCGGTCCAGCCAATCAGCTCCGTCCAGGGCGGGGCGCCCTATCGGAAGATGTTTTCCTCTACCCAGTTCTGCGCGAATACTTCCGCGCGATCGCGTGCTTCGTCCAACGAAGCGCAGTTGCCCAAGTGGGAAAACGCGGCATCCACTTCGGTGCCGCCCTCGGCCGTAACCGTCAGCAGTACGCCATATCCGCCGGTATCCATGGCCGCTGTGGAAACGTCGATCAGAACTTCCTGGTCACGATGCTGCATGTGCTACCTCCCAGTCGGTTACCTAAACGCGTGAACCACGCGTGACGTTGCGGGGGCAGAATCCCCGCGCAAATGAATAGACCTGCAAACGTCACGCAAGTTCATCTTACTGGCGACTCGTGGCCTGCGATACGTCGAAAAGCAGCCAAATCGCGCATTCCGTCTCAGGAAATTCCCGTAGCACGGCCCTAGTGGTCGCGAACTCGCGAAATACTGCGAAAACATTCGCAAATTGTGTGGAAATTCCCGCGCCAAACGGTCAAGACGCAGCGAAACGCGGAGAGCGGCCCCGGGCCGCTGCTGTCGACATAATCGGATTTCGCGGGTCAGCGCAAGTGGATGGCGCCTGGCTCTTCCATGCGCAGGGCGAGCTTGCCCTTCTCGGTGATGAGCCAGCGGCCGTCGGCGTCGGCTGCAATGCAACGCAGCGTCTCCAGCGCCTGCGCGACGTGCGCGGGCACTTCGGTCTGGACGGCGCCGGGCGCGCAATTGTCGGCCACGATGCGCAGCCAATGTCCCAACTCGCCTTTCTCGAAACGGTGCAATGCCATGCGGTGATTCTCTCTTGAATACCCAACGATAGCATGTCGCCGGTCCCGCCCCGATGACCGGTCAAGGACGCTAGGCAAGCAGCTTGGGCAAGGATGACGCCAGCAGCGCCACGCCCGACACGGTGAGCAGGCCCAGCACGATGCGGCGAAACGACACGTCGCTGATGCCCACGTACACGCGCGTGCCCCATAAGGTTGGCACCAGCATCGCCGGCACGATCACCGCGAACAGCGGCAGCATGTCGCGCGTCACCACACCGGTGTAGACATAGCTCGCCATCGTCACAACCAGCATCGACAGGTTGAAGTTCTGGATCACCGCGCGCTGTACGTCGCGGTCAAAGCGGCGCAAGGTGCACCACAAGGTAGGAATGACGCCGGTGAATCCGCCTATGCCGCCCATGACGCCGCCCATCGCGCCCACCACCCCATCGGCCAATCGCCCCCCCGCCTTGATGGGAGGCAAGCGCGTCGCGAACAGCATCACTGGACACCAAACCACCAGCAGCCCGCCCACCAGCGCTTTGAACATCAGCGGATCCAGGTATGGCAACAGCTTGACGCCCAACGGCATCCCCAGCAATCCGCCTGCCACGAAGGGCAGCAGATGCACCGCCGCGAATCCGCGGCGCATGGTAAAGGCGGCCAGCAACTGGCCAGTCAGCGAGCCGAACACCACCATGGCGGCAGCGAGTTTCGGATCTATCGTCCAGGCCCAGAACGACATGGCCACCATGCCGAAGCCGAAGCCCGAGAGGCCCTGCACGAACCCGGCGGCCATGGCGCCCGCCGCGACCAGCACATATAAGGAATCCATACCCGCCGCATGCCTGCAAGAGAAGCCGGAACGGTTCCGGCGCTCGACATTCTAGACCGCATCGCTGGCTGGTTTCGCGGCGGCGGCGTGCAGGCGGACTACGAAGCGCGCAGCGCCAAAGGCCGCTTCAGGCGCGTCGCCGCCGCCGACGCCGCCACGCTGGCGCCGATCAGGGCCAGGCCCAGCGCCAGGTCGGCCGAGATGCGCTCCTGGAATACCAGCGAGGACACGATCAGCCCGATCACCGGCACGCACAGCATGGCGATCGAGGTCGCCACCGGCGGCATCTTCTGCGTCATGCCCAGCACCACAATAAAGGTCAGCGCGGTAGCCAGCGGGCCGGTGTACAGGATCACCGGCCATGCCTCGGGCTGCGCCAGGAAGACGGGCGCGCCATCGCGCATCCACGCCAGCGCGGCCAGCGGCAGCGCCGCGATGGCGGTCTGCCAGGGAATCATGTCCGCGCCCAGACGGATATGCCGGTAGCCGCGCAACTGGATGATGTTGCAGGCCCATGCAAAGGACGCGCCCAGCAGCATCGCCAGGCCGACCACCGTGTGCGCCTGCCAGGGGCTGAACGCGGGCGCGACGATGACGGCGATGCCGGCATAGCTCAGCGCCGTCGCGAGCCATTGCGCCATCGACAGGCGTTCCTTCAGGATCAGCGAGGACAGCGGAATGACCCAGATGGAAGTGGCGTAGGCGATCACGGACGCGCGCCCCGGCGCCACGTATTGCATCGCCCACAGCGCCAGCGCCGTGAACGCGCCCATCTGCAGCAACGCCACGCCGGCCACCAGCGGCATTTCCTGCCGCGTGGGCAGGCGCAGGCGGCCCAGCATGCCCAGCACCAGCGCGCTGATCAGCGCGGCCGAGCCGAAGCGGCTGGCGGCCAGCCAGAGCGGGCTCATGTGCGTCAGCCCCAGCTTCATGACGGGCCAATTGCCGCCCCAGATGGCTACCGCGCCGACCAGCGGCAAAAACCTGCCCAACGTGCTCTGCTGACTCATTACTGCCCAATCTACTGCTTGAATATTCCGCGCTTTGGCACAATTGCCAAACGATGGAATAGTCTATAGGGTTAACCCCAGCATATTTCACTGCATTCAAGGGCGATACCCGTCATACTCAGCACACATGAATTGCTGAATGACCATACCTGGGTGACTTATGCCGGAAATCAACCTGGATGCCACCGACATCCGTATCCTCAACGAACTCCAACGCGATGCGCGGCTGACCAATGTCGAGCTCGCCGCGCGCGTGAACCTGTCCGCCTCGCCCTGTCTGGCGCGCGTGCGCCGGCTCGAAACCGAGGGCCTGATCGACCGCCGCGTCACCTTGCTCAATGCCCGCAAGCTGGGCCTGAAGGTCAACGTGTTCATCCAGATCTCGCTGGACAAGCAGCGCAAGGCGGCGCTGGACGTGTTCGAACGCGAGATCGCGGTCCTCCCGGAAATCATGGAGTGCTACCTCATGTCAGGCGACGCCGACTACCTGATACGCGCCCTGGTGCCCGACGTGGACGCACTGGAGCGGCTGATCGTCGAACACATCACCCGCATCCCCGGCGTAGCCAGCATCCGTTCCAGCTTTGCCTTGAAGCAGGTGCTGTACACCACTGCCGTCCCGCTCGCGTGAGGCCCGCGGCGGCAACTTGCGGGATCCGCGACGCCCCTCCACAATGAAAGCGCCGCGCCCCGCGCCGGCGCCCCTCCCATCGCCTAGCAAGGAGAACACCATGCCTGAAACCGACTGGTTCCCCGGCGGCACGCTACCCGATCGTCAGGGCTACTTCGAAGTGGAATTCGAAACGGGTCAAACCGAAATCACGCGCTACGGCCTGCTCGGCTGGGAGCCCGAGCAGGATCGCGGCCGCATCAAACGCTGGCGCGGCCTGGACCCGGACATCGAAGCTGCCGAAATGCAGCGCGAGAGTTCGGTGCGCAACAACGGCGATACGCTCATGGGCTGAAGCGCCGGCTGCCGCGCCAAACAAAAACGCCGCGGAGACCATCCGCGGCGTTTTGCTTGGCAGGCAGCTCAAAGATCCAGTTTGGAGATCTTGGTGCCAGCCAGGGACACGCCTGCCATCAGGCCGCCGTTGTTCATCACGAAACCGACAATGGGCTGCTGCGCCGTGTTGGTGTCGATGCGGCCATTGGCGCCCACGTTGACGACCGCGACCGTCGCGTCGGCGCCCACGGTCCAGCCGCTGCTGTTGCGGAACTTGGCAAGCGCCTCGTCCGTCATGAACAACAGCACCATCGCCTTGGACTGCGCGCCCGCTTGGAAGCCGACGGAACCCGCCGTGGTGCTGTAGTAGCCAGCGGTGGAGCTGCCGACGCGCAGCACGCCCTTGCCATGTTCGGCGCCGATGATGAAGCTGCCGCTCAACACATCGGGAAAGATCAGCACGCCCCGGGCGCGCGCGACCAGTTCCCTGGACTGCGGCGAGGCTTGATAGAGCTTGCCCAAGGTGGCGTCGGCCGCACTGTTCAGCGATTGGCGCTGTTCAGTCGCGGTTGCCGAGGATTTGGGACTGGTGGTGGTGCAGCCGGTAAACATCAGGCCGGCCACACCGATCGCCGCGGCGGCCAGGCCAGCGCGGCGCAAGACAGGAAAAGTATCAAACATGGAACTCTCCTTTGTTGTTGTCACCCTACACCAATGTACCGGGCAAATCCGCCAGCGCAAAGCATGCGATTGTGTGAAAAGAAACAAAAACCTGCCTGCCGCCGCGGGTCGGGCCCGCCGCTACAGGATGCCGTAGCGCGGTTCACCCGTGGCTTCATCCACCGACACGATGCCGGACAGCACCAGTTCGGCATGGCGTCTGGCCGTCCCGGGATCCTCGAAGGTCACGAAGCGCGGCAGCGACCAGCGGCGCTCGAATTCGCCTGCCACCCTGCGGCATACCGCAACCTCGATCGCCAACATGCCGGTATCCAGCCGGATGACCTGGCATTCCACCTCGAATCCATCAATATGACGCTGTGGCCACGCGCCCATTCCTTGCTCCTCGAAATTGCTTTTCCCGGCCGCAATATGCCAAAAAATTTTTGGCTTGAAAAGCAATGTTTTCAAGGAGTTATGGAGTACTAGAGCAGGTAGTGCGAACGCATCTTGCCGCGCCTCCAAATGGCCGAAAATCGGTCCGAATCCAGGCCTTTGGCACTCGCCGCGCACAACGGTGCGGGCCGCGTCTTTCAGCCGCCCGGCGGGCGTATCCATTGCGCATCCCACAAGCCTTCGCCGCGCTCCAACGCCGCGCCCAAGGCCTGTTTGCTGCGCTGCGCCACCGCCGCGAGCAAGGCATTGCAGACGGAAAAGGCCGCGGTGTAGGAATCGAAAGGCGATGCGCTGGAGCTGCGCGCGATCAGCACGTGGTGTGCCGACGCCGCAGCGGGCGCCGACGCCGAATCGGTGATCAGGATCACCTTGCCGCCGCGCTGCCGGAAGTACTGCACCGCCTTGGCCGCGGCAACTGAATAGCGCCTGAAGGTAAACGCCAGCAGCACGTCGGCCTCGTCGATCCAGAGCAACTGGTCTTCCAGGAACAACGGACCGGCGGCGACCATGGGCCTGACCGAAGGCAGGCACAGGTTCAGGTACAAGGCCACGTGGCTGGCCAGCGGCGCGGCCTGGCGCAGCCCCAGCACGTGCACCCGCCCCTTGCGCTGCGTCAGCAGCCGCACGGCGGCCTCGAAAGCCGCCACGTCGATCGACGCGTAAGTCTCCTTCAGGTTGTGCTGGTCGTGCAGCAAGGCGTTGTGCAGGCAGGCGCGCGGCGACGGCTTGTCGGCGCCCACCGCGTCCGCGCGTTCGCCGGGCGAGGCCAGGCGCGCCGTCACCTCCGCGCGCGCCTCCATCTGCGCCTGCGCATAGCTTTCGTAGCCGAGCTTGGCCAACAGGCGCACCACGGTGGAAGCGCTGGTGCCGACCTGCCTGGCCAGCGCCGTCGCCGATTCCAGCAAGCTCTGCGGATAGCGCGCCTGCATTTCCTCGACCAGCATTTGTTCGCTCTTGCTGAGCTTGCGGCCGTAGCCGGCGATACGTTGGTGCAGGTTCATCCTTGCATGGCCCTAGGTGATAACCCCAAATCTCACAACACACATTGCATCTTATATTGCAGCCTGCAATTTTCATTGCAAATTAGACCAAACCCGCAGACATCACAAGAGAGTTCCATGAAGCATCACCCCCAGGGGCCGTCCATGACCCGCCGCAGCCTGGTCCTGGCCGGCCTGGGCGCCGCCTTGCTGCCGCTGGCCGCGCGCGCCGACGCCTATCCTTCGCGCCCCATCACGCTGGTCGTCCCCTTTCCTGCGGGCGGCTCCGTCGACCTGATCGGCCGGCTGTACGCGGACGCCCTGGGCAAGGCGCTGGGTACCAGCGTCATCATCGAGAACCGCGACGGTGCGGGCGGCGCCATCGGCAGCAAGCGCGTCGCGCGCGCCACGCCGGACGGCTACACCTTGGTCGCGTCCTCGCAAAGCTCGCACCTGGCCAACCCGCTGATGCGCAACGACCTGGGCTACGACCCGATCAAGGACTTCGTCTCGATCTCGCAGCTGTCGCGCACGCCCAATGTGCTGGTGACCAACGCCGCCGTGCCGGCCCGCAACCTGGCGGAATTCGTGGCGCTGCTGAAGGCGCGCCCCGACCAGCTGCACTATGCCACCGCGGGCATCGGCAGCATGGGTCAGCTCAACGCCGAACTGCTGAAGAACACCTTGCAGTTGCAGGCCGTGCACGTGCCCTATCGCGGCGGCGCACCGCTGATCAACGCGCTGCTGTCCGACCAGGCGCAGTTCGCGCTGGACAACCTGGCGCCCTTCCTGCCCCACATCCAGGTCGGCAAGATGCGCGCGCTGGCGGTGGCCGCCCCCAAGCGCCTGGACTCCCTGCCCGACGTGCCGACCTTCGAGGAACTGGGCTATCCCGTGCTCAACTCCATGTCGTGGATCGGCCTGGCCGCGCCCGCCGGCACGCCGCCCGACATCGTCCAGAAGCTGCTGGCCGCCGTGCGCACCGCCGCCACCGAGGACGGCATGCCGCAATCCCTGGAAAAGGCCGGCGCGCTGCCCCCCGAGAACCAGACTCCGCAGCAGTTCACCGCCATGATGTCCGAGCGCCTGGCGTTGTACAAAGACCTGATCGACCGCGCCGGCATCCGTCCTGAATAGGCCCTACTCCCATGAAAAATCCCGCTTTCGAACCCGACACCGCTCCGCTCGAAGTCCTGCCGCGCGATCTCTCGGCCTACCGCGAGGGCAATGTCGGCATTCCCTACGTGCACCGTTTCGAGTCTGGCCGCCCCGGCCCGCACGTGCTGATCAACGCCATCACGCACGGCAACGAAATCTGCGGCATGGTGGCCGCGACCCATCTGCTGGACAGCGGCGTGCGCCCCAAGATCGGCACGCTCACCGTCAGCTTCGCGCACGTCGAAGCCTATGAAGCCTTCGATATCGAAAACCCCTACGAGAACCGCCAGCTCGTCCACAACCTGAACCGCATCTGGTCGGCAGCCATGCTGGACGGCCCGGAAGACAGCCCCGAACTGCGCCGCGCCCGCGAGCTGCGTCCGGTGCTCGACGCTGCAGACTTCGTGCTCGACATCCACTCCACGCGTGCGCCGGTGCAGCCCTTCTGGGTCTACACCGAGATGGACCGCAACACGGCGCTGGCCAGCGCCGTCGGCGTGCCGCAGGTGCATCTGGTGATGCCGCCCGACCTTTTTCCTGGCACCGGCGTCATGGGCTACGGCCGCCATGGCGATCCGCACTCCGACAGCAGCGGATCGCTGGTGGTCGAATGCGGCCAGCACTTCGCGCAATCCGCCGCCGACCTGGCCACGGACGTCACGCTGCGCTTCCTGGCGCACACGGGCCTGATCGACATGCCTGCCGGCACGCCGCCCCCGCCCGCGCCGCAGCGCTACCGCCTGCTCGAAGTGCATATGGTGAAGTCCGAGGACTTCACCTTCACGCGCCCAGTGATCGGCTTCGAGACCTTCGCCAAGGGTGAACTCATCGCCATGAACGGCACCGAGGAAATCCGTTCGCCCTGCGATGACTGCACCATCTTCATGCCCACCCGCATGCCCATCGTGGGCCGCGAAGCGGTATACCTGACCGTGGCGATCTGATCGCTGCCGCGCGCGCCTGGTCCGGTGCCGTCAAAGGTCCGGAATCAGGCGCTTGCCCAGGCTGATGACCTCGTCCTGCTGAAAGCCCAGGGTCGCGTAGAAATCCTTCACCGCGGCATTGCCGGACCGGATCAGCAGATTGATCTTGGGGCAGCCCATTTCCAGCAACCTGCGTTCGACTGCCTGCATCAGCGCGGTCGCGTGGCCGCGGCGCTGATGCGCGGGCGAGACCGCCAGGTAGTTGATCCAGGCGCGATGGCCGTCATAGCCGCCCATCAGCGTCGCGACGATCGCGCCGTCCGCCTCTCCCACCAGGAACAGATCCGCCTGCACCGCAAGCTTGCGCTCGATGTCCTTGCGCGGATCGTTCCATGGGCGGGTCAGGCCGCAGTCATGCCACAGCTGGATGATCGCGGCTTCATCGGTCGAATGGTAGGGCCGGATGGCGAGGTCTTGCGCACTCATGCTTCGTTCCTTCAAGGATGGCAACGAAAGCCTTGCGATACGCCTCGACAGCGGGACCAGCCAGAAACAGAAAAGCCACGAGGAGTATCGTGGCTTTCAGGGATAGGCGCCGAGGGTTCGGCGCCTGGACGTGACTGGCCACTCAACGTAAACGTTGAGCGATTCGTCGGCAGGTTGCGCCGGAGATCGGCGCGAAATGCGGTGCGTTCATGCGGTCAGCATACACGAGGCCACGTGGAGCCGCCAGGCTCAAGACACATCAGGCGCCGCCAGCGTACCTTCCATCACCACCACGGCCTCTCCCGCCACACCCGCCCAGACGCCATCTGCGCGCGGTTCGGCGTGGGCCAGCAGCACGCTGGCGCGTCCCATGTCCACGCCCTGTTCCACCCGCAGGCGCAGCGCGCCCGCGCCGCCCTGGGCCGTGCGCAAGGCTGTCATGGCCGCCGTCGCGCTGCCGGTCGCGGGGTCTTCGGTCATGCGACCCGTGAACATGCGAGCCTGGACATCCGCCTGTGCACCCGCGCCCGTATCGGTGGTGTAGGCATAGATGGACTTTGCGCCGTCCAGCGGCAGCAAGGCCGCGTAGCCTGCCGGGTCTGGCACGGCCCGGCGCAAGGCGTCGCGGCTGGCCAATTGCACCACCAGGAAGATCAGGCCTACCGACGCCACCTGCGGCGCATGCGTGGAGCTATCGATGTCCGCAGGCTCCAGGCTCAAGGCCCGCGCGACCGCGGCGGCCGGCGCCTCGCTGGCGCGCGACAGCGGTTGCGGCGCAAGCAGCTGCGCACCGGCCGAGCCGCTTGCGCCCGTGCGCAGCGCAATGCGCACCAGTCCCGCCTCTTCCTCGAACACAAAGGTTTCCGGCACAGTCCGGCCGGAGGCAGCCATTTCTCGTGCCAGCACCACGGCCGTACCGACGTTGGGATGCCCCGCGAACGGCACTTCGCGGTCGGGCGTGAAGATACGCACCCAAGCGGTATGGGCCGGATCCCGCGGCGGCAGCACAAAGCTGGTTTCGGAATAGTTGAACTCGCGCGCGATGCGCTGCATCTGCGCCGCGCTCAGCCCCTGGGCGTCGAACACGACGGCCAGCGGATTGCCGCCGTACGCTTGGCTGGTGAACACATCGGCGGTGACATAACGGTAGCGCATGGAACGTCCTCTCAAACCGTGCGGACTGCGCGGCGACCTGTAAAGTTTGCGGGGCCAGCGTGTGGCCCGCCAGACACAGAGGCGGTGAATCGGGACCGTAACAGCGGGGGGATTTGGCATAGACTATTTCCCCAAGACTGGCATGCTTGCCTTCCAGCCACCGGCACATGACGATTTGCTCACGCCCGGAACCCGCCATATGTCCACGGTACGCACCTACTTCGAGAACCGCCTGCCTGCTGGTGAACTTGTCCGCCTGATGCTGGCGCAGGAGCCGTTCTTTCTTGAGGACATCGTCGACATCGATCAAACCGCCGCGGCGATGCAGGCGTTCTGCCATGAACACGGACTGACCGCTCGGGTGCTCAAGCAGCCCTACAACACCGGCATCACGGGTTGGGATCTGGCCAGTTTTCTTCCCGCCTGGATCGGCGCCCTGGGCCTCGGACTGCTTGCAGCCACCGCCCCGGGCAGGCAACCAATGGACGTCACCATCAAATTGCGCAGCAACAGTCTGCTCGAAGTGTGTTTCTCCCGGCCTGCCCCAGGTCCGGGCGCCGCCCTGCCTTGATCTCCGCGGCGCATCGCCCTCCTGTCTTGCATCAACTCGCCCCCACGCAGGCCTAGTACAATGTCCCATATATGGGGATGAAAAAGATGAAAGACAGTGCAAGACCCGCGGGGGCTCTTACCGTCGAAGCGGCGGTACGTCTGGCAGAGAACTGGGCCCGCGCGCATCACGCGGACGCCGATCGAAGCCGGAAGTTCGCCACCCAATGGCATCGGGACACGAGCCCCGACGACAGGCAAGGCGACGTGCTCCTGAGGGATCTCGCCTTCTTTTTCCAGGCCGCTTCCAACGACGCCGCTTACTGGCGCTCGGTCGGAGACTTCACCGAGGAAGCCACTGGCCCCTGGGGAGTCCAGGCGCTGAAAGCCTTGGCCGGCTTGAACCTCATCGGCCTGGCGGCGTCCCTTATCCTGTTCGCCGCGCGCGACAGCTCGGCCTTCACGGCGGGCGCAATCAGCGCCTGCGCTTTGTTCCTGGCCGGGCTGCTGCTGGCCTATCCGGCGCTGCGGCTCACTCGCATTTCCCGCTCCACGGCGAACGCCGCCTCGGCCTTGCAAAGCCGCGAAGCGGGCGCCGCGTGGACCTGGGAACAACTGCGCTCCGCCAACGTCGGCAACCCCAACGTCGGCCGCAAGGAACGCAAGATCGCCTTGCGCCTGGCCGTCATCATGGCAGCCACCGCGACGGCGGGCTGCGCGCTGTTGATTGCCACGGTGTGGTTCTAGCGGGCAGCCCAACGTCCAGCTACGCCACTGGCGTAACTGCCCTCCCCGTCGTAAAGAACGACACCAGGTTCCGTATCGCCAGCTCCGCCATCTGGCGGCGAGTTTCGTGCGTGGCGCTGCCGATATGGGGCGCCAGGATCACGTTGGACAGGTGCCGCAGCGGGCTCTCGCCCAACGGCTCGCTTTCGAAGACGTCCAGCGCGGCGCCCTGGATGATGCCGTTGGCCAGCGCATGGCACAGGTCGGCCTCGTTGATCACCGAGCCGCGGGCGACGTTGACGACCAGCCCCTCCGGCCCCAGCGCACTCAACACGGCGGCGTCGACGATATGGTGCGTCGCCGCCCCGCCGGGGCACGACAGGACCAGCACGTCCACATGGCTGGCCATGGCAGGCAGAGAATCAAAATGCCGCCACGGCGCCTCCTGGCGCGTGCGGCCGAAGTAGCTGAGGTCCACTTCAAACGGCACGAGCCGCTGGACGATCTCTTTGCCGATGCGCCCTAAACCGACGATGCCGACCTTCCTGCCCGCCAGGCTCGCCCCCAACGGAAAGGGCGAGGCTTCCCATGCGCCCGCGCGCACAAAGCTGTCGGCCGCAGGCAGCTTGCGCAGCAGGGCGAGCAACAGCCCCACCGCCAATTCGGCCACGGCCTTGTTCAACACGTCCGGCGTGTTGGTCACGACGATGTTCTTTTCACGCGCGCGGTCCAGCGCGATGCCGTCGTAGCCGACGCCGTTGGTGGCGATGATGCGCAGCCCAGGCAAGCGATCCATCAGCTCGGCGGGAATCCGGTAGTTCGAGCGCGTGACGATGCCGCCGATCGCCTCGGCCTGCGCGGGATCGTTTTGCAGCGCCTCCTCGTCGATCAACGTGAACCTCGAACGGAACTGCGCTTCCACCGACTCGGGAAAAACCCCTACCTTGAGCAGAGGGGGAAACCTGCCGTCCCCCTTGCCGGGGCCATTTGCTGCTGCCTGGCGCGCTTGGGCCAGTTCATGCTCGATCATGGATTTCAACCTCGACGCTATAACATACGAAAAATTGGCGCGATAAGCCTGCAACCATCGCAGCCGGGTTCGTAGCGGTTCGTGCGATCTTCAACCTGAAGTTTCTCCTTTCAGGGCAATAGGCCCATCGCATCATGGACATCAAGTGCATGCAGAGCTTCGTCGCGGTCGTCGAAGCCGGTTCGTTCGCCGAAGCGGCGCGCAAGCTCGATCTGACCTCGGCCGCCATCGCCGCGCGCATCAAGGCGTTGGAGATGGACCTGGGCGTGGCGCTGGTCAAGCGCTCCGGGCGTTCGGTGCGGCCGACCGAGAGCGGCATGCGCATCCTCGAAGGCACCAAGGCGGCCATCCGCAATATCCGCGATCTGCGCGCCATGGCCGTCGACGGCGACCAGCCGGGCGAATTCCGCATCGGCTGTTTCGTGTCCGCGTTGACGAACGTGCTGCCGCCGATACTGAAATCGCTGTACCGCAAGCATCCGGACGCCTGCGTCTTCGTCACGCCCGGCGGCTCCATCGACCTGTGCGGCAAGGTGGTCAGCGGCGAACTGGACGCTGCCATCGTGGTGGAACCGCAGTTCGCCGTGCCCAAGAGCTGTCTCTGGCAGCCGTTCATGGAAGAGCCGCTGGTCGTGGTGGCGCCGTCCCATCTTGCGGACCAGGACGCCCACACCCTGCTGTCGACCCAACCCTTCATACGGTATGACCGCAACATCTACGGCGGCCAGTTGGCCGACCGCTATCTGCGCGACCATCAGATCTGGCCCAAGCAGCGGCTGGAAATCGACGGCCTGCTTGCCATCGTCGCGCTGGTGCACGAAGGCCTGGGCGTTGCGCTGATTCCGGACTGGTCGTCCATGTGGAAATCGCTCGACGTGGCGCGCATCCCGCTGCCCAACCGCGCGCCCGTGCGCCGGAACGGCCTGATCTGGAATACCCGCGGCCATCATGCCAAGATGGCCGCGTCGATTTCCCAGGATGCCCGGACCCTCTTCGGCAACATGGAAGCACGCCGGGCAACGCCATAGCCCTACTTCGACTTGCCCGGCACGCCGCGCAGGAAGTCGAAATCCACGCCCTTGTCGGCCTGGGTCACCGTATCGAGGAAGAGCTTCTTGTAGCCACGCTCGGCCGTGGGCGGCGTGACCGGCTGTTCGCGGCGGCGGCGGTCCAGCTCTTCGTCCGGCACCAGCAGGGAGATCTCGCGCCGGCTCACGCTCAGGCGTATGCGGTCGCCGTTCCTGACATAGGCCAGCGGCCCGCCTATGGCCGCTTCCGGCGTGACGTGCAGCACGATGGTGCCAAAGGCGGTGCCGCTCATGCGGCCGTCCGAAATCCGGATGATGTCCTTCACCCCCTGCGACGCCAGTTTCTTGGGGATCGGGATGTAGCCCGCCTCCGGCATGCCGGGCGCGCCCTTGGGACCGATGTTCTTCAGCACCAGGATGTCCTGCGGCGTGACGTCCAGATCGGCGGCGTCGATGCGGCCCGCCAGATCTTCGGCGTTCTCGAACACCACGGCGCGGCCTTCGTGCTCCATCAGCCCGGCGTTGGCGGAAGACTGCTTGATGATGGCGCCCTCGGGCGCGAGGTTGCCGGACAGCACCGCTATCCCGCCCTGCGGATAGATCGGATTCTGCCTGGTCCTGACCACGGTCTGCGGGAACCCCGGCCCCGCGCGCTCGATCTCCTCGCCCAGCGTCCTGCCGGTCACGGTCAGCGCGTCGAGCTTCAACAGCGGCTTGAGTTCGCGCAGCAGCGTGGCCATGCCGCCCGCCTTGTGGAAGTCCTCCATGTAGTGCTGGCCCGACGGTTTCAGGTCCACCAGCACGGGCGTCTCGCGCCCCATGCGGTCCAGCGCCTGCAGATCCAGGTCCAGGCCCAGCCGGCCGGCGATGGCGATCAGGTGGATGATGCCGTTGGTGGACCCGCCGATGGCCAGCAGCACGCGCATGGCATTCTCGAAGGAATCCGCGGTCAGGATCTTCGAGACCGACAGGCGCTGCCTGGCGATCTCGACGGCCTGTGTGCCCGTGAGTTCAGCGATACGCATCCGGTCCGCCGTGACGGCCGGCGGCGTGGCGCCGCCAGGCACGGTCATGCCCAGCGCTTCGGCGATACAGGCCATGGTGCTTGCCGTGCCCATGACCGAACAGGTGCCCACGCTGGCCACGAGCTGGTTGTTGACATCTGCGATCTCCTGAGCGTCGATCTCTTCGGCGCGGTACTTGCCCCAGTACCGGCGGCAATCCGTGCATGCGCCCACCCGTTCCGAACGGTGCGAACCCGTCAGCATCGACCCCGTCACCAGCTGGATCGCCGGGATGTCCGCCGACGCGGCCCCCATGAGCTGGGCGGGCACGGTCTTGTCGCATCCGCCTATCAGCACCACCGCATCCATGGGCTGGGCGCGTATCAGCTCCTCGGTGTCCATGGACATGAGGTTGCGCAAGTACATGCTGGTGGGAAAGGAAAAGCTCTCGTGGATGGAGATGGTCGGGAAGTCCATCGGCAGCCCGCCGGCGAACATGATGCCGCGCTTCACGGCCTCCAGCAGCTGCGGCGCGTTGCCGTGGCAGGGGTTGTAGGCGCTGCCCGTGTTGGCGATGCCGATCACCGGCCGGTCCAGCGCGCCGTCCGTGTAGCCCGCGCCCTTGATGAAGGCCTTGCGCAGGAACAGCGAAAAGCCGCTGTCGCCATAGCTGGTTAGGCCTTTGCGCAGGCCGCCGGCCTCGCCCTGCGACGCCTCGGTGTTTTTCTTGCTCATCTTGTTCAAGCTGCTTCCAGTTAATTTGCGGTAATGCCGCCGTCGCGGATGACCTTGGCCCATTGCTCGATTTCAGCGTTCAGGCGCGCCTTGGAGGCTTCGACGTCTAACGCGTCGGCGTAGACGCCTTGCTGCAACAGCTGGGCCTTGGCATCGTCCTTGGCCAGCGCCGTGGTCAGCGCCTTGTTGATCTTGGCGACGATGGGAGCCGGCGTGCCGGCCGGCGCCATCACGCCAAAGAGCGAACTGACGTTGAAGCCGCTGAAGCCTTGTTCCTCGGCGGTGGGGATATCCGGCAACATCGAAACGCGCTGCGGCGTCAGCACGGCCAGCGGACGCAACTGGCCGGACTTGATGAAGGAGATCGCGGCGGGCACCGTCTCTGTCATCGTCTCCACCTGGCCGCCGACCAGGTCCGTCATGGCCGGGCCGCTGCCGCGATAGGCCACGTGCACGATGTTGACGCCTGCTATCTGCTTGAAGAGTTCCATCGCCATGCGCTGCGGCGCGCCCGCTCCCGACGAGGCGAAATTGAGTTTTCCAGGATTCGCCTTGGCGTAGCTCACCAGATCGGCCAACGAGTTGATCGGCAGCTTGGGATTGACCACGGCCACCAGCGGCACGAAACCGACCACTCCGGCGGGCGCGAAGTCCTTGCGCAAATCGTAGGGAATGGTGTCCTTCTCCAGGGTCGCCATGACCGAATGCGAAGTCAGCGCCCCCATCAACAATGTGTAGCCGTCGGGCTGGGCACGCGCCACTTCGGCCGCTCCGATATTGCCGCCCGCTCCGCCCCGGTTCTCGATCACGACCTGGCCGCCGATCTGTTCGCTCAGGCGCTGGCCGACGATGCGCCCGATCACGTCGGTCGCGCCTCCCGGCGGGTACGGAATGATCAGGCGGATGGGCTTGCCGGGATAGCTATCGGCGCCCTGTGCGTAGGCATGGCCAGGAACGGTGAAGGCGGCTGCCGCGATGAAGGCGGCCACGGCGATGTGAATGCGCTTGCGCGCGGCATTCTTACAGAACATTGTTGTCTCCCGATGCGTTCTTATGGCTTGAAAGCTCTAGGCGCATGTTCGCAAACTCTCGTCTGCGAAAAGAGAAAAAAATTTATGTTCTGTCAAAAAAATCCGTGCGAGTCCTGGGGCGTTCGGATGAGGAAAATCCGGATCGCACTTCGGTATTGTGAAGCAGGGTTCTTGAGTCGCCGGCGTCCGGCCTGCGGGATTCCGATGCTCGCCCCGGTGGGGCTGCGCTTCGGATCCCTCCGCCCCGCCACCGGCTCAAGGCATCTGCCCATGAAGGGGGCTGAAACCAATGCACTAGGCGACTGCCAGCCGAGGCGGCCCGGAGCCATCCGAAGCGCAGCCCCATTGGGGCGAGCATCGGAATGGCGCAGGGCTGCCTTGGCGGTTAAAGAACCCTGATATCTGCAAGCTCGGAGCCCTGCCGTCTCGGTTTTGCGAGGTAGGGTTCTTGAGCCGCCGGCGTCCGGACTGCGGGATTCCGATGCTCGCCCCGGTGGGGCTGCGCTTCGAATCCCT